>JBKQOO010000228.1:0-22262 GCA_052145475.1 Solirubrobacteraceae bacterium | reverse complement strand
GGTCGCGCGGCCCGCAAGCGCCTATAGATGTCGTTGCTCGTGCTCATCAGGAGTCGGCTCCAACGGCACAGGCCCGCTCGTGTCCCTCGCTCTCGAGCGCCCGGCGCAGCCTTCCTCGCGCGCGATGCAGGCGCACACCGGCCGCTGCTCGAGTGCAGCCCATCACGCGCGCGATCTGACCGAGATCGAGCTCCTCCCAGTAGCAGAGCAGCAGCGCTTCCCGGTCAACCGCAGAAAGGGAACACAAGGCCCTGGCGAGGGACTGATCGGGGAGCGCCAACTCGGTCGTGTCCTCAACCGTCATGCTGCGCAGCCGCCCATGGAGCCCTTGGCGCCGGCGCTGGCTGCGGCGCTCCTCCGCCAGCACCCGCCGAGCCACACCGTAGAGCCACGGCAGTGGATCCTCGGGCAGACTTCGCCGCCTGCGCGCAGCAACCAGGAAGACGCGCGCGGTGACCTCGTCCGCCGTCTCGCGGTCCGAGCGCCGCAGCGCGTACGCATGCACCTGCGCCGAGTACGCCTCATACGCGCCGGCGACGGCATCCAGCTCCTCTGGGGTCACGAGAACACTATGGCCGGACCCTGCGGATTGATTACACCCGAACTCGGTCCTGATGGCCGCGAGCGGGAGCAACGGCGCTTCTCAGCGGCCAGTTGGACGATACGGGCGCCCTTTGAGGTCCTACCCGTTGGCGGGTGCGCGCGGAGTGGCGGTCCCTACGATCACCGACTCTTGCTGTGGGCCGTCTGCCGATGTTCGGGAGCTCTCGTCGAGGTAGAGGACCTTGAATTCGTCGTCCGTGCAGTTGAACAGCCCCGTTGATTGGGTCCGTACCATCTCGCCGGGTTGGATGTTGGCGGTGGTTGACCAGCTGCTTGCGCGGGCGTGGTTGCAGCTCGATTTGGCCTGCACGACGTACTCGCTGCGAGCGCTGGTGACTGCGTGGGGCGCCCTGAATTCGATCGCGGCGCGGTAGCAGGGATCGACCAGATACGCGGCACTGCAGCTGTCGTGCGACTGTGTTCTGAGTCTGGCACGCACAGACTCGTTCAGGCTCCGGGTGGGTCGAAACGCGCGTTCACGCGATATGCGAGGCATCGGGCAACTCGTCCTTGCCGTCGCCCCGTGCCCGATCGAGCAGGTAAACGAGCCGAAGCGGAAGGTCGCCGCGATCACAGAGCCGCCCACCCCGCCGGGGCTGGGGAACGCGGCGGCGACCTCGTGTCCCGCGGTCCATCCCACGAGTTCCCCGCCACCGCCGATCGAGCGGGGTACGTGGCTGACCGCGCTCACGATCAGGTAGGCGCCGGTCCCGGGGGCCACCGGGAGGGTCCGGACCCCGGCGGCAGTCTGGGCGGTGATGCTTACGGCGTGCGGTCCGAGCAGTCCCCAGGAGATCGATCGCAGATCCTTGGCCGTTGGCTTGAAGCTGGTTTCTTCCGGCCCGTTCGGGGCCGCGCTGCGGTCCCCGCTCGGCCAGCCGCCGATCCTGATCTCTGCGGGCACGCTGCTGCAGCTGACGTCCCCGCTGTCACTGGTTTCGGGGAGGATGTTCGGCGCGAGCGGATGAAATCGCCCGTCGTCGTGGAATGCGCCGTCGATGCCGAGTTGACCGAGCTGATCTCCGTCGAGGCGCGCGATCTGCACGCAGGTCTCTCCACGTGTGGTGCGCACGACCCGCATGCCCCACGGCAGGCCGCCTTCGGGGTCGGGTGCGCGCAGCGCCAGCAGATGCGACCCTCCCGGGGCTGGGACGCCGAAGCCGGCGTTGGGGCGTAGCGTTCCCTGCTGTTTCACCGGGCTGCCGTCCAGCACGCCAGTGGCGGCGACGGCGATCGCTGCGCCCCCAAGCACAAGCGCCAGCGCTATCACAGCCGCGTTCACCGGACGCGACAGCCAGGCACGCAAGCCTGTCGCCGAGTGACGATTGGCCTCTTTCTGATGCGCGGCCGCGATCAGCTCGCTGCGCAGTTCCTGGAGGACGGGTAGGTGCGCGAACCGGTCGCTGGCCTCAGGCATGGTCGGTGCTCCTCTCGAGATCGAGCGGGCTGTTGGCTGTTGCCGCATCGAGGGTCGCGCGCAGAGCCTGTAGCCCCCGACTGACGCGCGCCCGGGCCGTGTCCTGGCTGATCTCGAGCGTACGCGCGAGCGTTTCGTAGCGTTGTTCCTCGACCACGCGCAGGCGGACCGCTTCGCGCTGGTCGACGGGGAGCGCGTCCAGCTCCTCGGCTACGTGGTCTCGCAGCTCGCGGGATCCAGCGAGTTCCTCGATCCGCTCGTACTCGACGTCGGTCAGTGGGCGGCGCTCGATCCCCAGGCGCGCGAGAGCACGGCGCTGCGCCCCTTCACGCCGGAAATGATCGGCGAGCTGATGGCGGGCGATGCCGTACAGCCAGGCCCCGGCCGCTTCGCGGTCACGGCCGCGGAAGCGATGACGGCCCTCGAGCGCTACAGCGAACGTCTCGGCCAGGATGTCCACCGCTACCTCCGGATCCCAGGTGCGGCGGACCAAGAACGCCAGGATCGCCTCCGCATACCGGTCATAGAGCTCCGCGAGCTCATCGACGCTCAACGCCACAGGAAGTCCTGACCGGATCGCTCGATCATGCACCGAAGTCGGATGAGGGCCCCATTCTGTGACAAGCGAACAGCGCGGCAGGGTTTGGGCAACGTCTCGGCGCCGACCCCAAGATCGCCCGCCACACGCGCTCTCGGGCACCCGCTCACAAGCGTCAGCCGGACGCCGCTCGCGTAACAAGTCATGTGGGTACTTCCGCTCTTGGCATCCCCGAAGGCTGTCCTTTCCCGCGGACAAGACCACGGATCAGGGCCTCCGTCAAACCCGGCCCGGCTCACAGTGATCATTCGGCCCTGTACTCCCCCTCCACTGCCAATTACTGCCATTGAGGGCAGGTTCGGGCGCCCGGGCTCGCCGTGCTGTGGCGTCGGTGGGTGCCATCGGCCTCATGCCTCCTGCGATCAAGACCCCGGCGTTGCCCCTAGAGGCGCTAGCGGATGGGAAAGCTCAAGCGCGCCCGGCAAGATTCGAACTTGCGACCTCTCGCTCCGGAGGCGAGCGCTCTATCCACTGAGCTACGGGCGCTTATGCCTGCAAATGGTGACTATCTGGTGCTACGTCGGCCGCTCCGGCAGCGACCTCTGCGTCCCGCTCGCCCCATATTCGCCCGATCAGAGCCCTCGACGAGGGCGCGGAGCCGTGCGGTCTGGTGCTCGCCGCGGCGCATCGACTGAGCATATACACGCGGTGCGCGCCGACGGGGTCACTGCCGTCGAACCGGGCAGCCACCACTCGGTGGACGTGCAGGCCTATAGGGCGCCCGCCGTTGCCGGCGAATGGACCATCGCAATCAGGCGGGGCCCGCGGCGTAGCATGCAGCCATGAGCACTCGCCCTCGCCCCGGCGACTACCGGACGGGATCGTCGTACCTCTGGGCGCAGGGGGGCTGGAAGCGCGGGCACGGCGGCGGGCCGACATGAGCGCGATCTACCGTCAGGCTCAGGACGGGTCCACGGACTTCCAGACGGGCAGCTTCGGGACGATCCACGCCAACCACGTGGAGTTCCTCGCGCAGATCGAGGCCGGCTCGCCCGCGGTCCCTCGGGGCCGGCTCTACGTGGCCGAGGTGACGTTCGGGGACGAGGAGCTCAGCGAGTACACGATCGAGGACTTCCTCCTGTTGATGGAAGACAAGCCGGCCGGTGAGGCGCTGCCGATGCTGAGGGACTTCCTTCTCAGCGAGGCCAGGCGCGAGCGGCGTCCGTGGATGCAGGTGACGGCACCCAATGAACCGCGCCTGGACGGGGCCCTCGTCTACGTCGGCCAGACACGGGTCCCCGCGCTGCCGCTGCCTGAATATTGACTCGCGCGCGTCCTCACCCCTGCGCCGGGTGGGGCGTCCGCGCGGGCGTGACGGCGATCGGCGATCACCGCAGCCCCAGGTCTGCCGCTACCGTTGCGGCATGGATCTGTCGGTCTTCTTCGCCGGTACGGCAGGCTCGGTGCCCACGGCGCGGCGCGGCCTGCCCGCGCTGCTGATTCGCCGGGGAGGGGAGAAGCTGCTGTTCGACTGCGGCGAAGGCACCCAGCGCCAGCTGCTGCGGTCGGTCGGGCTGGTCGACGTCGACAGCGTCTTCATCAGCCACTTCCACGCCGATCACTGGCTGGGCCTTCCGGGCATGCTGAAGTCGCTGTCGCTACGCGAGCGGACCGAGCCGCTCACCGTCTACGGCCCCCCGGGCCTGAATGACCTGATGCGCGCGATGCTGATCGTCTACGGGAGGCACCTCTCCTACGAGCTCACCCTGATCGAGCTGGAGCGCTGGGGCGAGGTGGAGCGGGCCGGCTACCGAGTGGCGGCGGTACCCGTGAACCACGGTCGGCAGGACGCATTCGGCTACGCGCTGATCGAGGACGATCGGCCCGGCGAATTCGACCCGACGGTGGCCGCGCAGCTGGGGGTGACCCCAGGGCGGGACTTCGGGCTGCTCCAGAGCGGCGAGACCGTCGGTGGCGTGCTTCCCGAGCAGGTCATGGGCCCGCCCCGGCAGGGGCGCAGGATCGTGATCTCGGGCGACACCGCGCCCTGTGAGGCGCTGGCGGTCGCGGCCCACCAGGCGGACCTGCTGGTCCACGAGGCGACCTTCACGGAGGAGGAGTCCCAGCGGGCCGCCGAGACCTCCCACAGCACGGCCCGGCAGGCCGCGATGCTGGCGCGGGACGCAGAGGTGCGGCTGCTGGCCCTGACCCACGTCTCGAGTCGCTACGGCGGTGGCGAGCTGCGCGACGAGGCCCGTGCCGTGTTCGCCGCGACCGAGGCGCCCCGGGACTTCGACACGATCGAGGTGCCCTTCCCAGAGCGCGGTCCCGCGACGCTGGTCCGCTGGGCCGAGCGCCAGTCGCGCGAGCGCAGCCGGGCCGAGCAGGCCGGCGAGCCCACCGAGGCCGTCGCTTCCCCCTGATACATTCCGCCTGATCCTTTAACCCGGTCCCGCGAGGCCAGGAAGGAAATGATGGAAAGCGAAGAGAAGGTGGTCCTCCGCGAGGAGGAGGTGCGGCGCGCCTTGACGCGCATCGCGCACGAGATCCTCGAGCGCAACCCGGGCGAGCCGATCCCGGCCCTGGTCGGCATCCACCGTCGCGGTGCCTTCCTGGCGCAGCGCCTGCAGGCGCTCCTGGAGGACATGCTCGGACGCGAGGTGCCGCTGGGCGACCTCGACATCGGCTTCTACCGCGACGACGTCGCCAGCCGCCCCGACGCGCCCGTCCTGCACGCCTCCCACATCGACTTCGACGTCACCGGTCTCACCGTCGTGATCGTCGACGACGTGCTGTTCACCGGGCGCACGGTTCGCGCCGCGATCGAGGCCCTGTTCGACTACGGGCGCCCCGAGCGGGTGCAGCTGGCCGTGCTGGCCGACCGGGGCCACCGCGAGCTGCCGATCCGCCCCGACTACGTCGGCAAGAACCTGCCGACCTCGCGCAGCGAGCACGTCCACGTCCGCCTGCTCGAGCTGGACGGCGTCGACGAGGTCGCGATCGCCGGCGGGGTGGGGGAGTCGGTCGTGGGGTCGCGGGCATGAACCACCTACTCTCGATCGAGGAACTGGACCGAGCGGCGATCGAGCGGATCGTCACCCAGGCCGAGCGCTTCGCGGAGGTCTCCGACCGGGAGATCAAGAAGGTGCCGGCGCTGCGGGGGAGGATGGTGCTCAACCTCTTCTACGAGGCCTCGACCCGAACCCGCAGCTCGTTCGAGTTGGCCGCCAAGCGCCTGTCGGCCGACGTCGTCAACTTCGCCGCCAGCGGCTCCAGCGTCGAGAAGGGCGAGTCGCTGAAGGACACGGTGCTGACGCTCAGCGCGCACAAGCCCGACGCGATCGTGCTGCGCACGCCCTGGGCGGGCGCCTCCGAGCTGGTCTCGCGATGGTGCAGCGCTGCGATCGTCAACGCCGGGGACGGCAAGCACGAGCACCCCACCCAGGCGCTCCTGGATGTCTACACGCTGCGCCGCCGGCTCGGCGAGATCGACGGGGCCAACATCTGGATCGTCGGCGACGTGACCCACTCCCGGGTGGCCCGCTCGGACATCCTCGCCTTCCAGCGGATGGGCGCACGGGTCACGGTTGCCGGCCCGCCCACCTTGATCCCGCGCGGGATCGAGCGACTGGGGTGCGAGGTGCGCTTCACCCTGGACGACCTCGGCGAGGCCGACATCGTGTACGCGCTGAGGATGCAGCGCGAGCGGATGAGCGAGGCATGGGTGCCCTCGCTGCGGGAGTACGCAGCCTGGTACCAGATCAACGGCCGGCGCCTTACGCCGCGCCAGATCCTGATGCACCCGGGCCCGGTGAACCGCGGCGTCGAGCTCTCGGGCGAGGTCGTCGACTCTCCGCAGGCGCTGATCACGGCGCAGGTCGAGGCGGGCGTGGTCGTCCGCATGGCCGTCCTCTACGAGCTGCTGGCCGGTTCGGCCGGACCCCGCGAGCAGCGTCCCGGGCCCGCGGTCGAGGAGCTGGGCGAGCCCGCCGAGGTCGGTGCGGGCCGGATCGGCGCCGAGCAGCTTCGTGGCGCCCAGCGGGCGGGCGCATGAGCGCCCCCGAGCCGCTGATCGGCGGAGCCGGAGCGCCCGCCCAGCTGCTGCTGCGCGAGGTGCGCGCGCTCGATCCACGCGAGCAGCTCGACGGGACCGTCGACGTCCGCGTCCGCGACGGGCAGATCGCCGAGCTGGCCTCGTCCGGAACGCTGGCGGCGCTCGAGGACGAGGAGACGCTGGAGGGCCAGGGACGGCTGGCTCTGCTGCCCGCCTTCTTCGACCCGCACGTGCACCTGCGCACCCCGGGGCAGGAACACAAGGAGGATCTCGAGACGGGCACGCGGGCAGCAGCGGCGGGCGGCTACTGCGGCGTGATCGCGATGCCCAACACCGACCCGGTGCTCGACTCCGCCCCGCTGCTCGGCTCGGTGCGCGAGGCCGCCGCGCGGCAGGCGCGGATCCCCGTCGGCTTCCTCGCCGCGATCACCCGCGGGCTCGCCGGCGAGCAGCTGACCGACATGGCCGAGCTGGCCGCCGAGGGGGCGCTCGGCTTCACCGACGACGGCAAGCCCGTCGCCAGCGCGGGGATGCTGCGCAAGGCGCTGCAGTACCAGCGTCTGTGCGGGGGCGTGCTGGCGCTGCACGAGGAGGATCCGACTCTCTCGCGAGGCGGGTCGATGCACGAGGGCGCCGTCAGCGCCGCGCTGGGCATCGCCGGGATCCCCACGATCGCCGAGTCGACGATGGTCGCCCGCGACGCCGGGCTGGCCGAATACGAGCAGGGGCGGGTCCACTTCCAGCACCTCAGCTGCGCCGCCTCGGTGCGCGAGGTCGCGCAGGCCAAGGACCGCCGCGTCGCCGTCAGCGCCGAGGTCTCGCCCCACCACCTGCTGCTCACCGAGGATGACGTCAGGAGCCTCGACACGCGCATGAAGATGCACCCGCCCTTGACCGGGGAGGCCGACCGCCAGGCGCTGATCGAGGGCCTGCGCGACGGCACGATCGACTGCGTGGCCACCGATCACGCGCCTCACGCCCGCGATGAGAAGGAGGTCCCCTTCGAGCAGGCGCCGATGGGCACGACGGGGCTGGAGACGGCGTTCGCCGCGCTCTACGGCGGGCTGGTGATGCCCGGCGTCCTGGCGCTCGAGCTGCTGCTCGAGCGGATGACCGCGGGCGCGGCCCTGTTCGGGCTGCCCACCCCGCGGATCGCGCCGGGGGAGCCCGCCAACCTCACCCTGGTCGACCTCTCCGCCCGCTGGGTCGCGGGAGAGCATGGCTGGGAGAGCCGCTCGGAGAACTGCTGCTTCGCCGGGCGCGCCCTGCAGGGTCGCGTGCTCGCGACGCTCGCCGCCGGCGTCCTGGCGCACCGCGATCGCGCCCTCGCGATGGTGGGTGCCTGATGGGCCTGCTCTCCCGCCAGCGCGCCGCGCTGATCGTGGTCGACGTCCAGGAGGGCTTTCGCTCCTACGCGACCTTCGCCGAGGTCGCGGCCGCCTGCGCCAAGCTGCTCGAGGGCGCCCGCATCCTCGGTCTGCCGGTGATGGTCAGCGAGCAGTACCCAAAGGGCCTGGGTCACACCGCGGCCGAGGTCGGGCTGCGCGACGAGCCGGTCCTCGAGAAGACGGTCTTCTCGGCCGTGCGGGCCGACGGCTTCAGCCTGAGCGGCTGCGACCAGGCGATCGTCTGCGGGATCGAGACGCACGTCTGCGTCAGCCAGACCGTCCACGATCTGCTGCAGCGCGGTGTCGAGGTGCACGTTCCGGCTGACGCGGTCGGCTCACGCCACGAGCTCGACTACAGGCGCGGGCTCGAGCGGGTCGAGCGCTCCGGCGCCATCGTGAGCACGGTCGAGACCGCGCTGTTCGAGCTGCTCGTCCGCGCCGGCACGCCCGAGTTCAAGGCCGTCCAGAACCTGATCATCTAGATGTCGAGCAAGCCAGCCCAGCCCACGCCCGGATACGTGCTGCTCGAGGACGGCGCGCGCTTCGACGGCTTCGTCTGCGGCGCCGAGGGGCACGCGACCGGGGAGGTCGTCTTCATGACCGGCATGTCGGGCTACCAGGAATCGATGACCGACCCGTCCTTCGCGGGGCAGCTGATCACCTTCACCTACCCCCACATCGGCAACTACGGCGTCAGCTCGCAGGCGATGGAGTCTGAGCGCGCCTGGGCCGGCGCGGCGATCATGCGCGAGGCATGCAACAGCGAGGACGCTCCGACCGCGGAGCGCGGCTGGCTGGACTGGCTGACCGACTGCGGCGTGCAGGCGATCACCGGCGTCGACACGCGCGCGCTGGTACGCCACATTCGCGATGCCGGCGCGATGCGCGGCGGTGTGTTCCCTGCGTCGATCACGCCCGCCCAGGCCGGCGAGCTGATCGCAGCCGAGCCACCGATGGCCGGCCAGGACCTCGCCCGCGTGGTCACACCCGAGCGCCTCTCCAGGCACGGCAACGGCGACGGGCCGCGGATCTCGGTGATCGACACCGGCATCAAGGCCTCGATGGTGCGCGAGCTCGTCTCGCGCGGGGCGCAGGTGCAGTTGCACCCCTGTACCGACGGTCCCGAGCAGATCCTCGCGGAGGACCCCGACGCGGTCTTTCTGGCCAACGGGCCCGGCGACCCGGCAGCACTGCCCTACATCGTCGAAACGGTCCGGGGGATCGTGGGACGCAAGCCGGTCTGGGGCATCTGCCTGGGCCACCAGCTGCTGTGCAGGGCCGTGGGCCTCGAGACCTTCAAGCTCCCCTTCGGGCACCGCGGCGCCAACCACCCGGTCCGCGACCTCGCCACGGGCAGGGTCGAGATCACCTCCCAGAACCACGGCTTCGCCGCCCTGGGGCCTGGCGGGGAGCGCACGATCGAGCTCGACGAGCCTGTGCGCTGGGAGACCGACTTCGGCGCGGCGGCGCTCTCCCACGTCAACCTCTACGACCGCACCGTCGAGGGGCTCGAGCTGCTCGACGTGCCCGGCGGCACGGTCCAGTACCACCCCGAGGCCGGCCCCGGCCCGCACGACAGCCTCTACCTCTTCGATCGCTTCCTCGAGCGGATCGGGCAGGCCGGCTGATGCCGCGCCGCGAGGACATCCACAAGATCCTGATCCTCGGCTCCGGGCCGATCGTGATCGGACAGGCGGCCGAGTTCGACTACTCCGGCGTGCAGGCCTGCAAGGTGCTGCGCGAGGAGGGCTACGAGGTCGTGCTGGTCAACTCCAACCCGGCGACGATCATGACCGACCCGGAGTTCGCCGACGCCACCTACATCGAGCCGCTGCTGGCCGGCCCGGTCAGGAAGGTGATCGAGCGCGAGCGCCCCGACGCCCTGCTGGGGACCCTCGGCGGGCAGACCGCGCTGAACCTCGCCAAGGAGCTTCACGACGACGGCACGCTGGACCGCTTCGGCGTGGAGCTGATCGGCGCCGATCACGAGGCGATCGCGTGCGCCGAGGACCGCGAGCTGTTCCGGGCGACGATGGAGAACGCGGGTCTGCGGATGCCCAACAGCGCGATCGCGACCGACCTGCAGCAGGCACGCGAAGCGCTGCCCGAGCTGGGGCTTCCCTGCATCGTCCGGCCCGCCTTCACGCTGGGTGGCCGGGGCGGCGGCATCGCCCGCAGCCAGGGGGAGTTCGAGCGGATCGTCTCGCAGGGGCTGGAGGCCTCGCCGATCGGCCAGGTGCTGCTGGACGAGTCCGTGATCGGCTGGGGCGAGTTCGAGCTCGAGGTGATGCGCGACCGGGCCGACAACGTAGTGATCGTCTGCTCGATCGAGAACGTCGACCCGATGGGCGTCCACACCGGAGACTCGGTCACGGTCGCACCCCAACAGACTCTGACCGACCGTCTCTACCAGCAGCTGCGCGACCAGGCGATCACCGTGATCATGGCGGTCGGGGTCGAGACGGGCGGCTCCAACGTGCAGTTCGCCGTGAACCCGCAGACCGAGGAGATCCTCGTGATCGAGATGAACCCGCGCGTATCGCGCTCCTCGGCGCTGGCCTCGAAGGCGACCGGGTTCCCGATCGCGAAGATCGCGGCGCGGCTCGCCGTCGGTTACAGGCTGGACGAGATCGACAACGACATCACCGGTGTCACCCCGGCCTGCTTCGAGCCGACGATCGACTACGTCGTGGTGAAGTGGCCGCGCTTCGCCTTCGAGAAGTTCCCGGAGAGCGTGCCGACGCTCTCCACGCACATGAAGTCGGTCGGCGAGGCGATGGCGATCGGGCGGACCTTCCAGCAGGCCTTCGCCAAGGCGCTGCGCTCGCGCGAGCTGGACAAGCCGGCCGCCCTCGCGGACAGCTCCGAGCAGGAGCTGATGGAGAGCCTGACCGAGCCGCGGCCGGCCCGCTTCGAGACGATCCTCGAGCTGTTCTCGCGCGGCACCACGGTCGAGGACGTGCAGGCCGCGACCAACATCGACCCGTGGTTCCTGCGCGAGCTGAGCGCGCTGGCCAGGGACCCGCAGGCGCCCTTCGCGGGCCAGCGCTCGTTCCGCTCGGTCGACACCTGCGCGGCCGAGTTCCCCGCCCGCACCCCGTACTACTACTCGGGCTGGGAGGGCGGCGCCGACGACGGGGCTCCCGTCGTCCACGAGGTCGATCGTGGCGAGCGCGAGTCGGTCGTGATCCTGGGCGCCGGGCCGAACCGGATCGGGCAGGGAATCGAGTTCGACTACTGCTGCGTGCACGCCGCGATGACGGTCAGGGAGTCGGGCAGGGATGCCGTGATGGTCAACTGCAACCCCGAGACCGTCTCGACCGACTACGACACCTCCGATCGGCTCTACTTCGAGCCGCTGACCCTCGAGGACGTGCTGGCGGTCGTCGACGTGGAGAGCCGCGGCGGGTCGCTGGCCGGAGTGATCGTCCAGTTCGGCGGGCAGACGCCGCTGAAGCTGGCGGCCGGCCTGGCCGAGGCCGGCGTGCCGCTGCTCGGGACCAGCGTCGAGTCGATCGACCTGGCCGAGGACCGGGGGCGCTTCGGTGCGCTGCTGGCCCGCCTCGGCTACAAGGTGCCGCCATACGCCACCGCCCGCTCGGTCGAGCAGGCTCTGCGCTGCGCCGGCGAGGTCGGCTTCCCGCTGCTGGTGCGCCCGTCCTACGTCCTGGGCGGACGGGCGATGGAGATCGTCTACTCGCACGAGGGTCTCTCCGACTATCTGCGCCGGGAGGCGGGGGAGGGGGGAGAGATCTACCTGGACCGCTTCCTGGAGGACTCGATCGAGGTCGACGTCGACGCGCTCAGCGATGGCACCGATGTCTGGATCGGCGGCATCATGCAACACGTCGAGGAGGCCGGCGTGCACTCGGGCGACAGCGCCTGCGTGCTGCCGCCTCATTCCCTCGGCGAAGAGATGCTCGACCAGATCCGCGCCGCGACCCGTGACCTGGCGCTGGAGATCGGCGTGGTCGGCCTGATCAACGTCCAGTATGCGATCCACGCCGGCGAGCTGTACGTGATCGAGGCCAACCCGCGCGCCTCGCGCACCGTGCCGTTCGTCTCCAAGGCGGTCGGCCTGCCTCTGGCCAAGCTGGCCTGCCGGATCATGCTGGGCGAGCGGATCGCCGAGATGAACCTGCCGAAGGACCGCCAGGGGCTCGGCTTCGGCGACCACGTCTCGGTCAAGGAGGCCGTGCTGCCGTTCGACCGTTTCGAGAACTCCGACGCGGTGCTCGGCCCCGAGATGCGCTCGACCGGCGAGGTGATGGGCATGGCCCGCGACTTCCCGACCGCCTTCGCCAAGGCGCAGGCCGCAGCGGGGGTGCCGCTGCCCTCAGAGGGGACCGCCTTCATCACGGTCACCGACGAAGACAAGGCAGGCGGGGTGGGGATCGCGCAGACGCTGCACGACTGCGGCTTCCGCATCGTGGCGACGCGCGGCACCGCCGAGGCGATCTCCCGCATGGGGGTGCCGGTCCAGCGGCTGAACAAGATCGGCGAGGGCTCGCCGCACGTGGTCGACTGGATCGAACGGGGCGACGTGGACCTGGTCGTCAACACGCCCACGGGCGTGGGTGCCCGCACGGACGGGCACGAGATCAGGCGTGCCGCCGTCACCCATGGCGTTCCCTGCCTGACGACGCTCTCCGCCGGCGTCTCCGCAGCCCGGGCGATCGCGCGCTCGCGGATCGACGGCGAGCCGGAGGTGCTGTGCCTGCAGGAGCTCCACGGGATGAGCAGGCCGCAGCGCTCGGCGCGCCCCGACGGCGCCGGGGTCGCGTGAGCGGGCCCGGTCCGGGCCGTCCGCCCGCCGGGCGCCGGCGGCTCGAGGTGAGCAATGTCGGGGAGCTCGGCGCCTACCGGCTGCTGAGGCTCGCCGACCCGGACGGGCCGACGCCGCAGCCGGGCCAGTTCGCGATGCTCGCGAGCGTGGAGCGCTGGGGCGGGGGGGAGGACGAGCGCCCCTATCTGGCCCGCGCCTTCTCGATCGCCCGCCACCAGGACGGCGAGTCGCTGTACCTGCTCGAGGACGTCGGCCCCGGCACGCGGCGGCTGTGCGAGCTTCAGCCCGGCGAGGAGGTCTTCTCGCTCGGCCCGCTGGGACGGGGCTTCACGGCACCACTGGAGGGGCGCAGGGCGATTCTGGTCGGCGGCGGGGTGGGGATCGCGCCGCTCGCGATCCTCCAGGATGCCCTGCTCGAGGCGGGCGGCTCGCCGCTCGTGCTGCTGGGCTTCCGCGACGGCGCCAGGGCTGCCGGCGCGGAGCTGTTCCAGCAGGCCGTCGTCGCGACCGACGACGGCTCGGCCGGCCATCACGGGCTCGTCACCGAGCTGCTCGCCGCGGAGCTCGGCCGCGACGGGGACGCGGTCGTCTACGCCTGCGGTCCGGCCGGGATGCTCGAGGGGGTGCGCGCGATCTGCGAGCAGGCAGGGGTTCCGGCCCAGCTAGCCCTGGAGGCCGGGATGGCGTGCGGTTTCGGCGCCTGTTACGGGTGCGTGGTTCCGCGCCGGGGCGGCGGCTACCTGCGGGTCTGCCTCGACGGCCCGGTGATCGACGCGGCCGAGCTCGACCACGTCGACGCCCACGCGGGGGCGCCGGCGTGAGCGTCGAGTTCTGCGGGCTGCGCCTGGCCCATCCGGTCGTCAACGGCTCGGGAACCTTCGACGCGATCGCTGCCACCCGCGCCTTCGGGCCCGAGCTGAGAGAGGCGTTCCCCTTCGCCGCCTACGTCTCGAAGACGATCACGCTACAGGCGCGCACCGGCAACCCGCCACCCAGGCTGTGGGAGACCCCGGCCGGGCTGATCAACTCGATCGGCCTGCCCAACAAGGGCCTGGAGGGCTACGTGCGCGAGGACCTGCCCGAGCTGACCGGCCTGCGCAGCGACCCGGCCGCGGCGCCTGGCGGCGAGGCGATGCCGGTGCCGCTGGTCACGAACGTGATGGGCTCGACCGGGGAGCAGCTCGCGGCCCTCGTGCAGGCCTGCCAGGAGCGGCCCGAGATCGCCGCGGTCGAGCTCAACGTCTCCTGCCCCAACGTCGAGACCGGCCTGGACATCGGTGCCGACCCGGCCCAGCTCGGCGAGGTCGTGCACCGGGTCCGGGACCTCACGTCCAAGCCGCTGATCGTCAAGCTGACGCCGAATGCCGCCGACGTGCCGGCCTGCGCGGTGGCCGCCCAGGAAGGTGGCGCGGACGCGGTTTCGCTCATCAACACGCTTCGAGCGATGGCGATCGCCCCCGGATCGGACCGTCCCGGCCGGCCCTGGCTGGGCGCAGGCACGGGCGGCCTCTCCGGTCCGGCCATCAGGGCGGTCGCGCTGGCCCAGGTCGCCGCCGTGGCAGCGCGGGTCGAGATCCCCGTCGTCGGGATGGGGGGCGTGCAGACGGCCGCCCACGCCCGTCAGCTGCTCGACGTGGGGGCCACGCTGGTCGCGGTCGGCACCGAGAGCTTCCGCGACCCCTTCGCGGGCAGCAGGATCGCCGCAGGGCTCCTCTAGTTGCCTTAAAACCCCTGCAAACACATGGCGGGACCGTCCAGCAGCCTCGATTCACCTCGACCTCAGGTTGAGGTCAAGGTGAATTCGGCGTTTTTTCTTGAACGCGGCCCGCTGGTGTGTAGACTCGCCGCCCATGGTGACGGCGACCGGCCCGACGTCCACGAACACCTCAACCGCCCCCGAGCGGTCGCTGAATCAGAGGATGGACGCCCTTGCGCGAGCGAACCAGATCCGCATCCAGCGGGCTCAGCTCAAGCGCGACCTGAAGTCCGGGCGCCGTTCGATTCATTCGCTGCTGCTCGATCCCCCCGAGTACGTCGAGACGGCCAAGGTGTTCGACATGCTGCTGGCAGTCCCGAAGTACGGGCGCGTCAAGGTCAACAAGATCCTGGTCCACTGCCGGATCGCCCCCAGCAAGACGATCGGCGGCCTCTCAGAGCGCCAGCGCAGCGAGCTGATCGGCCTGCTCCACCACTAGCTCGGCGCCGGCGGCCCGGCGGGCGGGCCTGAAGGCGCCGCCAGCCGCTTCCACGACGCGCTGAGCCCGTGGCGCCGGCCAGAATCCGCTCGGGCGATTCCACCGCCCCCATCACTAGGGTCCCCGGGCGTGGCGCGAGTGTTCGTCATAACGGGCCCCTCAGGGGTCGGAAAGGGGACCCTGATCCGCGGCCTGATGGAGCGGCTGCCCGACCTCGAGCTGTCCGTCTCGGCCACCACCCGCAGCCCCCGCCCGGGCGAGCAGGACGGGGTCGACTACCACTTCCTGACGCCCCGGGAGTTCGAGCAGCGGGTGCAGGCGGGCGACTTCGTCGAGCACGCCGACTACGCGGGCCGCCGCTACGGGACGCTGCGCTCCGAGCTGGAGCGGCGGATCGCCGACGGCGTGCCGGTCGTCCTGGAGATCGAGGTGCAGGGCGCCCGCCAGGTGCGCGCCGCGATGCCCGAGGCGGTCCAGGTCTTCATCGCGCCGCCGTCCCTGGCGGCGCTGCGCACCCGGCTGGTGGGCCGCGGCACCGACGACCAGCAGGAGGTGCAGCGGCGCCTGGAGGTCGCCGAGCAGGAGCTGACCGCGCAGCCGGAGTTCGCCCACGTCGTCGTCAACGACCGCCTCGACGAGGCGCTAGAGCGGCTCACCGCGATCGTGCAGGAGAACCTCTGCTGAGCTCCTCCCGGCCCGCGCCGCATCACTCGCCCGGATCGAGGTCCGCGGCTCACTACACTCTCCTCGACACCTAGGAAAGGCAAGCCGAACCGTGATCTCCCCCCGCATCGACCGTCTGCTCGAGCAGGTCGACTCGAACTACGCCAGCGTGATCGTCGCCGCCAAGCGCGCCCGGCAGATCAACAGCTACTACCACAACCTCGGTGAGGGGACCTTCGACGAGTTCCCACCGCCGATGGTCGACACGGCCTCGAAAAACTACCTCACGATCGCCCTCGAGGAGGTAGCCGCCGGAAAGATGAAGTACCACTACCGGTAGCCCCGGGGCGCTGCGCGCTTCGGCGTCCTCGGTCGCTCGTGTGCGAAGCACACTTCGCCCCCTGCGTCCTTGAATCGCTTGACCGGGGACTACCGGGGGCGTAGCTCCACGGACCCGCCTCACCGCGGAGACGTGCGAACTGTGTGCCACGGCTTGCAGGGGGGGCCGTTGGGGCCGACAATCGGTGGGGAATGGCACGGATCCTTCTCGGTGTGAGCGGCGGCATCGCCGCCTACAAGGCGCTCGAGGTGGTCAGGCTCGCGACCGGGGCCGGCCACGCCGTGCGCGTGATCCAGACCGCGGCGAGCAGGCGCTTCGTCGGCGCGGCGT
The DNA here is from genome assembly GCA_052145475.1 of Solirubrobacteraceae bacterium. Classification (GTDB taxonomy): domain Bacteria; phylum Actinomycetota; class Thermoleophilia; order Solirubrobacterales; family Solirubrobacteraceae; genus Palsa-744. The sequence continues at coordinate 5,948 of JBKQOO010000228.1, read as the reverse complement.
CCTTTGCCGCGCTGAGCGGGGCGCCGGTCCTGCTCGGCGAGTTCGCCCCCGACCCGATGCGGGGCGCCTTCCCCGGCCAGCCGCTGCCGACGCATGAGCCGATCGGCCACCTGGAGCTGGTCGCGAACGCAGACGTCTACCTGATCGCGCCGGCCTCGGCCAACACGATCGCCAAGCTGGCCGCTGGCCTGGCCGACAACCTGCTGAGCAGCTGCGCGCTCGCGGCCGGCTGCCCGCTCGTGATCGCCCCGGCGATGAACAACCGCATGTACGAGCACCCCGCCACCCAGGAGAACCTCGCGACCCTGCGCCACCGCGGCGCGACGATCGTCGCGCCCGAGGAAGGGCGGCTGGCTTCCAAGGGCGAGCAGGGGATCGGCCGGCTGGCCGATCCGGCCAGGCTGCTCGAGGCCTGCGAGCAGGCCCTCGCCCAGGGGTCCGCGAGCAGCCCGCAACCGGGCTCGGCAGGGTCGATGGCAGGACTGCGCGTGCTGGTCACCGCGGGCGGCACCCGCGAGCCGATCGACAGCGTGCGATACATCGGCAACAGCTCCTCCGGGCGCATGGGCCTGGCCCTCGCCCTGCTCGCCTCGCGGCGCGGTGCCGATGTCACCCTGATCGCCGCCAACGTGGCGCTGCCCTCGCCGCCCGGGGTGCGCCGGGTCGACGTGGCCACGGCAGCGCAGCTCGAGCAGGCCTGCCGTAGCGCCTTCGAGGACTCCGACGTGCTGCTGATGGCAGCGGCGGTCGCCGACTTCGCCCCCGCCGACCCCGAGCCGGGCAAGATCAAGAAGGGGGGCAGGGAGCGGCTCGAGCTCGTGCTCGAGCCCACCGTCGACGTGCTCGCCGCGCTCGCCGCGCTGCGGCGGCCCGGTCAGACGCTGGTCGGCTTCGCGGCCGAGCACGGCCCGGAGGGCCTCGAGCATGCCCGCGGCAAGCTGGCCGCGAAGGGCCTCGACGCGGTCGTGCTCAACGACATCTCACGCGCCGATGTCGGCTTCGACGTGACCGACAACGAGGTCACGATCCTGACGGCCGCCGCCGGCAACGGCCGCGTGCACGAGCACCATGTCGCCAAGGCGGCGAAGGAGCAGATCGCGGCGGCGATCCTCGATGCCGTCGGGGAGCTGCGGGCGGGTTACTAGGGTATTGCGATGGACGGTGCCTACGAGCTCTACCGGCGCGGCTGCGAGCTGCTGGAACACGGCGATCATCAGGCCGCGATCGTCCCCCTGAGCAAAGCCCGCGACCTGGAGCCGGACAAGGCCTCGATCCGCGAGGCGCTGGGTCGCGCCCTGTTCCACGCCCAGCGCTACGAAGGCGCCGCGGCGGAGTTCGAGGCGGTCGCGTCGAACTCTCCGACCAACGACTACGCGCTCTTCTGCCTGGGCCGGGCGATGCAGCAGCTGGGACGCCACCGCGAGGCCTGCAAGCCGCTCGCCCTGGCCTGCTCGCTGCGTCCCGAGCGCGGCGACTACCGGCTCTACAGGGACCGTGCCCGGCGCGACGCAGAACGGGCCTGAGCGGGCAACGGGCGGATTTGCCGATGCTATGCTCGAACCACAGCTTTCGTGTCGTCGCGCAGGCGCCGGCAGCAGTACCGAGAGTGGGCGCCCGCCCGCTTTTTTTGCGTAAGGACCAGGATTGAAGAACAGATGAACTCGATTCAGACACAGATCGAAGAGCGGCTCGCCCACACCGAGCCCGAGATCGAGGTGCTCCTCGCCGAGGTGCTCGGCGGTCGCTGCCTGCGCGTGTTCATCGACCACCCCGACGGCGTCGACCTCGCGATGTGCGAGCGGGTGACCGTGCTGCTCAACGATCTGCGCGAGCGCTACTCGCTCGAGGTCTCCTCGCCGGGCAGCGAGCGCCCGCTGACCAAGCCCGCCCACTTCCGGCGCTTCGTCGGTCGCAGGGCCCGGGTGCGGGTGCGCCATCCGCGCGCGATCGACCGTCCGGCCGAGCGCGGCCAGGCCGGGGCCAGGCCGGTGCAGAGCTTCACAGGGGAGCTGGTCGGGGCTTCCGAGGACGAGGTCACATTGGCCGCCGACGGCGGAGTCATCGCGATCCCCTACTCGGAGATTCGCCGTTCGAACCTGATCGAGGAGTAGAGATGTCACGCGAAATCCTTGAGGCCATGCACGCGCTCGCCCGCGAGAAGGGGATCGAGCCGGAGAAGCTGATGATCGCGCTCGAGGACGCGCTGCTGTCCGCCTACAAGAAGCAGCCCGGCTCGGCCAAGTACGCGCGGGTCGAAATGGACCGCGACACGGCCGACTTCAGGGTCATCGAACTGATCATCCCCGAGCGCCTGGAGGCGCACCTCATCGTCGAGACGATCGACGAGGAAACGACGATCGACCCCGAGACGGGGGAGATGCGCGAACCCGAGGAACCCGAAATCGACCCGAAGAAGTTCGCCGAATACCGCGACCAGATCGACGAGCGCGACGTCACGCCCGACGACTTCGGGCGGATCGCTGCGCAGACTGCCAAGCAGGTGATCCTGCAGCGGATCCGCGAGGCCGAGCGGGACATGATGTACGAGGAATACCGCGACAGGGTCGGCGAGCTGATCACCGGCATCGTGCAGCAGTCCGACTCTCGCTACACGCTGGTGCAGCTGCGCGAACGGGTCGAGGCGCTGCTCCCCAAGTCCGAGCAGGTCGACGGCGAGCGCTACGACCACTCACAGCGGATCAAGGCCGTCATCAAGGAGGTCTCGCCCTCGACGAAGGGCCCCGCGATCATCGTCTCGCGCCGCGACCCCGAGCTGATCAAGAAGCTGTTCGAGCTGGAGGTGCCCGAGATCGCCGACGGCCTCGTCGAGATCGCCAACGTCGCCCGCGAGCCCGGCTATCGCTCGAAGATCGCCGTCGTCTCCCACACCGACGGGGTCGACCCGGTCGGCGCCTGCGTGGGGCCGCGCGGCTCGCGCGTGCGCATGGTCGTCTCCGAGCTGCGGGGCGAGAAGATCGACATCATCCCCTTCAACGACGAGCCGGCCCGCTTCGTCGCCAAGGCGCTCTCGCCGGCACGTGTGCGCGAGGTCCTGGTCGACGACGACGCCAAGCAGGCGACCGTGATCGTGCCCGACGACCAGCTGTCGCTGGCGATCGGCCGGGAGGGCCAGAACGCGCGCCTCGCCGCGCGCCTGACCGGCTGGCGCGTGGACATCCGCTCGGAGACCGAGTTCGCAGCCGAGGAGGCCGAGCACGCCTACGAGGAGGAGGAGGTCCAGGGCCGCTGTGCCGCGATCCTCTCGAACGGTCGCCGCTGCCCCAACGCCTCGCTGCCCGGCTCGCGTTACTGCGGGATCGAGAGCCACCAGGCGCTGGCGGCCATCGACACCGACAACGTCGCCGACCTGGCCGCCAACGGCACCAGCGAGCAGGCCGGCATGCAAGCGGAGGGCCAGGCGCAGGCAGAGCAGCCCGCCGAAGCCGGCGAGCCGCTCGTCCCCGAGGGCGTGCCGGCGACGCCCGTCGACGAGGCGGCCATGTCCGGCATGCCGCCGGAGGCACTCGAGCAGGCGCCCGAGGACGCCGCCGAGGAGCCGTCGACATAGCCGCTCAGGCTGGGGGGCACGGCACATCACGCAGAGTTCTCGCGCTCGGACGAGCTCCGCAGCGGCGTTGCGTCGGCTGCGGGCGCATCGCGGACAAGCCCGAGCTCGTACGGTTCGCGCTGAGCGCCCAGGCTGACGGCGCGACACCGGCCGCCGTGCTCGACCGCGACGGGCGCATGCCCGGGCGGGGCGCCTATCTGTGCCGCGCGCAGCGCAGCGATGGGCCGACGCAGGACTGCCTGGCGCTGGCCCTCCGTCGCGGCGGCATCCAGCGAGCGCTGCGGGCGCGTGCGACCGTCGATCCCAAGCTCGTAGAATCGGTGAGCCGATGACCAAGAAGCGCGTCCACGAGATAGCCAAGGAGCAGGGACTCACGAGCAAGGAGCTGCTCGAGAAGCTGCAGGCTGCCGGCGTGCAGGCGAAGGCGGCTGCCTCCTCCGTCGACGAGGCGGCTGCGCTCGCGGCGCTCGGCCTCGACGGCTCCGCGCCCGCGGCCGCCAACGGCGCCGGCGCTTCCGCGCCGAAGCAGAACGCCGCCGGCGACGGCGCGCCGGCGACGGCAAAGCCCCAGGCTGCCGCTCCCCAGGTGCAGGCGCCCACGCCGGCCGCGCAGGCGGCGCCCACCCCCGCACCCGCCGCGAGCGCGCCGGCGAGCGCTCCCGCCGCGACGGCCGCCGCGCCCGCGCAGGCCCCGGTCGGTGCGCCCGGATCGGCCGAGCGTGTCCGCCCGACGCGCGACTCGCGCACCGGAGAGCGGACGCCCGGCGATGTCGGCCCGGGCGGTCGCCGTCGCGTCGTGATCGACTCGCAGGCATCCAGGCGGCAGCAGGGAGGCCCGTCCAACCAGCCGCAGCGGCGCCCGCGCAGGGGCCGGCGGCGACGCGGCACCTACGACGAGACGATCGCCCCGATCGACAACTCGGCGATGGAGGCGACCGACCTGATCCGCGTCAACTCCGGCTCGACCGTCAAGGACATCGCCGAGTACCTCGGCGTGCCGGTGCCCGAGGTGATCAAGAAGCTGATGTCGCTGGGCGAGATGGCGACGCTCACCCAGACGCTCTCCGACGACGCGATCCAGGTGCTGGCCGACGAGTTCGAGAAGCAGATCGAGATCGTCCACGCCGCCGACGACGTCGAGGTCGAGCCCCTCTACGAGGATGCCGAGCAGGACCTGATCGAACGCCCGCCCGTCGTCACGATCATGGGCCATGTCGACCACGGCAAGACCTCGCTGCTGGACGCGATCCGCGAGACCGAGGTCGTCGCCGGGGAGGCGGGCGGCATCACCCAGCACATCGGCGCCTACCAGGTGCGCCATGCCGGCAAGGAGATCACGTTCCTGGACACGCCCGGCCACGAGGCCTTCACCGCGATGCGCGCCCGCGGCGCCAGCGTCACCGACCTCGCCGTGATCGTGGTCGCCGCCGACGACGGCGTCAAGCCGCAGACCGAGGAGGCGATCGACCACGCCAAGGCGGCCGAAGTGCCGATCATCGTCGCGGTCAACAAGATCGACAAGGAGGGCGCGCAGCCCGAGCGCGTTCGCACCGAGATGACACAGCACGGACTGCAGCCGGCCGAGTGGGGCGGGGACATCGAGTTCGTCGACGTCAGCGCCAAGACCCACGACGGCCTGGACACGCTGCTCGAGACGATCCAGGTCGTGACCGACCTGGAGGAGCTCAAGGCGAACGCCGGGGCCGAGGCGTCGGGCACGGTCATCGAGTCGAAGCTCGACCCGGGGCGCGGCCCCGTCGTGACCGTCCTGATCCAGCGCGGGACCCTCAAGGTCGGCGACGCGCTCGTCGCGGGAGCCCACTTCGGGCGGGTGCGGGCGATGCACGACTTCACCGGCGCGAAAATGCGGCGCGGGATGCCGGGCCAGCCCGTCGAGGTGCTCGGCTTCGACGGCGTCCCCGAGGCGGGCGAGCACGTCCGCGTGGTCGAGAACGAGCGTCGCGCTCGCCAGCTGGCGGGGGAGCGCGCGAACCGGCTGAAGACCGAGGCGCTGGCACGGCGCTCGGGCCGCAAGGTCTCCCTGGAAGATGTCTTCAAGCTCGCCCAGGAGGGCACGGTCAAGGAGCTCGGGCTGGTCGTCAAGGCGGACGTGGCCGGCTCGCTCGAGGCGATCGAGGACGAGATCGCCAAGCTGCCCCAGGACGAGGTCAAGGTCAACATCGTGCACCGCGGTGTGGGCGGCATCAACGAGTCCGACGTGATGCTGGCCGCCGCCTCCGAGGGCGTGATCCTGGCGTTCAACGTGAGGCCGGTCGGCGACGCCCGTCAGATCGCCGATCGCGAGGGCGTCGAGATTCGCTCCTACGCGGTCATCTACCGCGCGATCGAGGAGCTGCGCGCCGCCATGCAGGGCATGCTC
>JBKQOO010000227.1:0-16805 GCA_052145475.1 Solirubrobacteraceae bacterium | reverse complement strand
GGCCAGCCGCCGATGATGTCGATCGCCTCGTCGAACGCGTCGGGGTCGCGCAGCGCCGCGATGTCGGTCAGCGCGCGCAGCCGCAGCTGCGGGTTCTTGTTGCGCTTGACCGCCGTGATCAGGAAACGGCTCTTGAGCTCGCCGGTGCGGTCGAAGTGGAGCATCGCCCGCGCCCTGCGCCAGCCGTTTGGCGCGACACGCGCACCGGCCAGCGCCGCCCACACGTGCTGCTCGCCGTAGTCGAGGTGCTCGACCGCGATCCGCCACAGCTCGCGCTCGAAGACCTCAAAGCGCCGCTCCTCCTCGGCGCACACCGGCAACACACGTCGCTCAACCCGCATCCTGCGTCCGCGCCCACGGCGCACCGGGCCGACGACGATCGCCCCGCCGCGGTAGACGTCGCGGTCGAGCAACGAATGCAACGTCACGACGGGGTCGTCGTGCTTGGTGGCGGGGTGCACGAAGTCGACCACAAGCCCCGCCTCCTTGCCGGGGTGGCGGCGAGTGACACGCCCCACGCGCTGCTGATAGATGCGCTTGGACGCGGTCGGCGCCAGATGCACGCAGACGGTCGCCCGCGGGCTATTCCAGCCCTCCGCAAGCAGCTGCGCGTTGATCAATACGTCGATGTCGCCACGCTCATAGCGGGCGAGGATCCCGGCCAGCGCGCGCTTGGGCGTCTCACCCGAGACCGCCTGCGCCTTCAATCCTTCCGCCCGGAAGGCCTCGGCGAGGTTGTACGCGTGGCGCACGCCCGCGGCATAGACGACCCCCGGCACGCCGTTGAAGCGCGTTTTGTAGAGGTTGGCGGCGGCCATGTTGAACGGCTGCTGGTCGAGCAACTCGGCGAGCTGCTCCTGGTCGAACTCGGTGTCCACCTCGCCCCTGCGCAGCGGCACCTTGGCGATCGTGCGCACTCCCGTCCCGGGCGAGATCCGTATGCAGCGCAGCGGCGAGATCACGCCGCGCCGCGCGGCCTGCGCGAGGTCAAAGCGCGAGGTCTGAGTCGGGAACAGGTCGGTCACGTGGCGTGCGATCAGCGCTCCGGTGGCGGTCATGCCGATGAAGATCGGCCCCGTCCAGTTGCGGATCGCGGCGCTCGTCTTCTCGCCCAGCGCGGTGTGCGCCTCGTCGCAGATCACGATCGTGTAGGCGCTCGAGATCTTGCCGGCGTTGCGCACGAACCACTGGTAGGTCTCGACCGTGACCGGGCCGTTGCCCTGGTCCTCGCCCTGCAGCAGGGGCCGGCTGATCCGCTTCGAGTAGCCGCGGTCGCGCAGCTCGCCCAGGAACTGGTCGACCAGGTTCCGACGGTGGGTGAGGATCAGCACCCCGCCGGTCTGCGAGGCCTCGACGAAGCCCAGCGCAGCGACCGTCTTGCCGGCCCCGGTGGCGTGCTCGAACCAGAAGCGCTTGGCCGCGTTGGGGTCCTCGGGCTGCTCGCCCAGCGATTCCTCTTCATCCTCGTCCTCGACCCAGTCGCGGGGCTCCTCCTCGGCGCCGGCCTCCTCTTCCTGCTCCTCCTCCTCGAGCTCTTCGTCCTCCTCCTCGTCCTCCTCGTCGAGCTCTTCCTCGTCCTCGTCCTCGTCCGGAGCGGCGCGCTGGATCGGGCCGAGCTCGTCGTCCTCGTCCTCGTCCTCGTCGTCGTCCTCGTCGAGATCCTCCTCCAGCTCGTCCTCGTCCTCCTCGACGACCTCGGCGACGGTCGCCTCCTCCTCGTCCTCCTCGTCCTCCTCGTCCTGCCGAGCCTCGTCCGGGCCGAGGATGTCAGCCGATGCGAGCAGCTCCGGGGAGGCCGAGGCTGCGCCGCGGCCGTTGGCCCCGGGCGCGGTCCGCTGAGCCTCTGCGAGCAGCGCCGTCAGTGTTCCCGAGAGGGCATCGACCTGGTGGGCCGACAGCACGGTACCGTCCACCAGCTTCGGCTCGTCCTCCGAGAGCAGCCGCTCGAGCCCCAGCAGCAGCGAGAATTCGCGCCTCCATGCGGTCGAGGGGCTCTTCGCCTTCGGGTCGGCCTCCAGCTCGGCCAGCGCCTGGTCCAGGGCGCGACGGCGGGGGGTCCCGGGCGCGAGCGCGACGGCCGGATCCTCGCCCTCGTGGACGAAGCGCTCGCGGACGAGCTTTTCCGCCCGCGCGATTTCGGCGGAAGTTGGAATGGTCGTGGCTGCGAGGGCCACTGAGGTGGACTCGGCCATAGAGGCTCTGGACTTCGAGACAGAGCCGCCCTCGAAGTTGGGCTCGATGCGGCTCGGAAGGGGTTGGCGCCGGTTCGGCGCACTTCGCCGGAGGCCCTCTGCGCCCCGGCTCTACGTGAGTCCAGGATATAGCACGCCGGGGTCCGATTGAAGTCGGGCGCAGACGACGGGCGCGGCTGGGCCGATCTGCAACCCTTTGCGGCGTGAAGCCGAAGCGCCTCGCAGCAGCCGCCGCCATCGCCGCCGTCGCCGTGCTGGTGATCGTCGGCCTGGTGCAGCTGGGCGGCAACTCGAGCGGTGCGGGCAGCGCGCAGACCTCGACGATCAGCCTCGCCCAGATGCGCGCCGGCCTGGCCGGCTCGCCGGCGCAGCTGGCGGCGCTCCACGACCAGGCCGACGTGATCCTGCCGGGTGGGCTGGGCGCCGTGCGGGCTCGCATCGCCGCGCTGCGGGGCCAGCCGATCGTGATCAACAAGTGGGCGTCCTGGTGCGAGCCCTGCCGCTCGGAGTTCGGCGTGTTCGCGCACGTCTCGGTCGAGGACGGCAGGCAGGTGGCCTTTCTCGGCATCGACTCGGGAGACAGCTCCAGCTCCAGCGCCGCCGCGTTCCTACGTGCCCATCCGGTCAGCTATCCCAGCTACTACGACCCCAGCGGACAGGCCGGCGAGGCGATCACCGACTCGGGCTTCACGCCGGTCACCGTGTTCATCGACCGGCAGGGCGGGCAGTACATCCACCAGGGGCCCTATCTCAGCGTGGCGAAGCTGGAACGGGACGTGCGGCGTTACGCGCTGGGCGCGTGAGGACTTGCCCGAGCTGCGCGTCGACCCGCTGAGCGGGCATCGCACGATCGTGGCGGGCGAGCGCTCGCGCCGTCCCGGCGGCGAGCCGCGCTGCAGCCCGGCCGAGCCGATCGATCCCGAGGCGGATCCGTTCGCCGAGGGCCACGAGGATCGCACGCCGCCCGAGCTGTTCGCCCTGCGGCCCGGCGGCGGTCCGCCGAACTCTCCCGGCTGGACGGTGCGGGTCGTGCCGAACCTGTACCCCGCGCTCGACCCCCCCGGCTCCGAGCCGGCGCCGGTCCCCGCCGGCCCCGACCGGGGTGCCGAGGAGCTGTTCACGAGGCTGCCGGCCACGGGCGCCCACGAGGTCATCGTCAACGGGCCTCAGCCTGTCCTGTCGCTGGCCGAACTGTCCGCCGAGCAGGTCGTGAGCGCCGTCGAGGTGTGGCGCCGGCGGATGCGCGTGCACGCCGACAGCGCCTATGTGCAGCTGATCGTGAACGAGCGCCGCGAGGCGGGCGCCTCGCTGCCGCACACCCACGCGCAGCTCTACGCCTTCGACTTCGTGCCCGCCGCAGTCGCCCGCGAGCGCGAGCGCGCGGCCGCATACACGACGCGCACGATGGGCCAGAACCTGCTGGGCGACCTGATCGCGGAGGAGGTCCGCCGCGACGAGCGGATCGTGGCGATCGACGAGGAGGCCGTGCTGATCGCGCCGTTCGCCTCGCGGCTGCCGTTCCAGATGATGCTCGCCCCCCGCGTTCCCAGACCGAGCTTCGAGGCCGACGGCCCGACCGGCGCATCGCTGCTGTACGACGGGCTGAGTCGCCTGGCCCGGCACCTGCGGGCCTGCCCGCCGCTGAACCTGTGGATCAGGACGGCTCCTCGGGGCGCCGAGCACTTCTGCTGGAGGATCGACATCATGCCGCGCCTGACCCACATCGCCGGGCTCGAGCTGTCGACCGACCTGAACCTCAACATCGTCGCTCCCGAGGACGCCGCTGCGGCGTTGCGCGGGGCCTGAGGACGCCGTCGCCGCCACCCGGCTAGGCTGCGCCTGCATGGCACCCGAGGAGCGCTTCGTACCCCGATTCGCCGCCGAGCCGCCACAGGACGGCCCGCCCTATGGGCGCTGGGAGCAGCGGCTGCGGGAGGAGTTCCTGGCGGGCGCGCTGGCCTTGGACGCCGAGCCCGAGGACCTCGGCGAGCCGCAGGCGATCGCCTGGTATCCCGACCGCACCTGGCACGGGCGCACCTACGTGCCCGCGACCGCGGCGACCTCGGGCGGCTACGAGCTGTTCGGCTACGTGCGCTTCCTGCCCGGCGGAGAGGGCGACGAGCCGAGCGAGCTCCTCGCCCATGTCGACTTCACCGAGGAGACCGCGGAGCGCAACCCCGGCTGGAAGCTCGACCTGTGCGACGAGGTGATCGGCGGCTGGCGGGGGGAGGGCGGCGCAGTCGCAGCCATGACGCTGGTGTGGGGGCGGCCGCTGGTCTCGGGAGGCGCGATCGCGACGGCCGAGCTGGCCGATCTGGCAGTCGACCAGTGCGAGGTGCTCGACGAGCGCTTCACGCTGATCGCCCCCGACGACTACCGCCACGACCTGCTCGAGATCAAGCTGTTCGACGGCCGGGGGCGCGAGCTCGCTCGCGAGTCGCTCTACGCCGGCGAGGAGGATGACACCGACGACGACGACGAGCAGCCTGGCGGCGGCGAGGAGAACCACGGGCAGAGCGGATAATCCGCCCCGTGACCACGCGCAACCGTGATGCACGAGCCGGGGCGGCGGGGATCGTGGAGCGGATCCCCCGCGAGCAGGCCGCCGCGGTGATGGTCGGGGCGCTGCGCGCAGAGCTGAGCGCGTTCGAGCACCTGGGCGAGGAATCGCACTCCGACATCGTCGCCGGCCTGGAACGAAGCCTGGCTCGCTGGGTGCGTTTCCTGGCCGACGGCGCGATGCCGCCGGACAGCGACTTCGACGCGCTGCGCGGATGGGCCCGGGCCAGGGCGGCCGAAGGTCTGCGCCTCGAGGATCTGCTGCGCTCCTTCGGCGTCTTCAGAAGGCTCGGCTGGGAGCTCCTGCGAGACAGCGCCCGGCCCGAGGAGGCGGGCGCTCTGCTCGTGCTGGCGGAGCTGAGCGCCGAATACCTGGAGCGGGTGACGCTGGTCGTCACCGAGACCTACCTCGCCGAGCGGGAGCTGCTCGTCTCCGAGGAGGAGCGGCGCACACGCAGCCTCCTGGACCGCTTGTGCGTGCCCGCGCCGCTCGGGACGGAAGAGCGAGACCTGGCCGATCACCTCGGCGTTCCGCTCGACCGCGACTTCGCTCCCTTCGAGATCGTGATCCCCGGCAGCCCGCCTCACCGGCACGCCGCTCTGGCGGCGCGGCTGCGTCGGGGTGGATGGCGGCTCGCGGTGACCCACAGCGACCGCGTCTCCGGGCTCGCCTGGACGCCGCTCGAGCTGGCCGATCTCGGCGAGGGCGCCGAGGTGCTGCTCGCTCTCGGCGACCCCTCGCCGAGGGCGGAGCTGGCCGAGTCCCGCGCCGATCTGGCACTCGTCGTCGAGATCGCCCGCCGCGGCGGCGTCACGGGGACGCTGCGCGCGGAGGACTGGCTGCTGGAGACGATCGTGGGACGCTCCCCGGCGATCGCCGCGCGGATCCGATCGCGCGTCCTGGGCCCCCTGGGGGGCGAGGAGAAGGGGCAGCTCGAGCGGACGCTGAGGATGCTGCTCGACAGCGGCATGGATCGCACGGCGACCAGCGCCGCGCTTGCGATCCACCGAAACACGCTGGCCTACAGGCTGGCCAGGATCCAGGAGCTGACGGAGCTCGACCTGGCCCGGCCCCGTGACCTGGCCTACGTCTACGTGGCTCTGCACAGTCCCCCCAAGCCGTCCTAGACAGCTCGCGGGGCCGCGGTTTGTGCACGTGCACAAGCCCAGCGGTCCAACTTCGGCGGATTGTCATTGCGCAGTTCCACCTGCGGAACTACTGTGTCCCGCAGAGACGGTGCGGCAGACCGCCTCGTTCTGCAAGAGGGAGCCAAGGAGAGGACTGAGGGGAATGCGAGCAATCGGAAGCGGGCCTGCCCGTCTGATACTTGCCGGGATCGTCGCGGCGCTGCTGTGCGCGGCTCTGGCGCCCGGCGCGGGGGCGATGGGGAAGATCCACGTCAGCAGGATCTGGATGCCGGCGCCGGCGGCGCCTGGCACGCCGACGTCGTTCAACTTCAAAGGCGCCCACCTGCCCCACAACCTGAACCTCAACCAGGTCGGCGTGATCAAGGTCGGCAAGAAGAGCGCCAAGAACGTGCTCGTGTTCGAGCCCGGGACCTCCGCGGGCGCGGCCTACATCGTGCCGTTCGCCAAGTCGCTGGTCGAAAAGCTGGGCGACTGGCAGGTCTGGTCGGTCGAACGGCGCGAGAACCTGCTCGAGGACCAATCGATGATCGACAAGGCGAAGGCCGGCAAGGCGACCCAGCAGGAACTGTTCCACTACTACCTCGGCTACCTCACCGAATCGCCGCCGACCAACCCGCACATGCACCAGATCCCGCCGGGTGACGTGTCCTTCGCCGACGAATGGGGCATGAACGTCGCGGTCGAAGATCTCCACACCGTGATCGAATCGGCCAAAGCGCTGGGTGGCAAGGTCGTCCTGGCGGGACACTCGCTGGGCGGCTCGGTCGTGACCGCCTACGCGACCTGGGACTTCGCGGGCCAGCCCGGCGCCGACGGCCTGTCGGGGCTCGTCTACGACGACGGCGGCAGCAGCCCCACGCCGATCACGGCCGAACAGGCCGAAACGGAGCTGGCGAAACTCCGCAAATCCACGCCGTGGCTTGCCTTCGGCGGCATCGGCGCGCCCTACCTCGGCCTGTTCTCGACGCTGGGCGCGATGGGCACGGTGCAGGCGCCGGAAGAAGCCTCGCTGGCCGAGTCCTTCGCGCTGCTGCCCTCTGACCTCAAGCCGAAGAACGAAAAAGGCGAACTGATCCCGGTCACCAACGAAGCCGAGTTCGGGTACGGGGTCAACGTCGGCACATCGCCGCCGTCGCTGGTTGCCGCGCAGGTCCACGCGGGCGCGGGGCTGCAGGAAACAGCGAAAGAAGACGGCCTGACCGGTTGGAACGGCGCAGGGGCGATCTCTCCGCTGCGCCGCTACTCCGAAATGCTGGCCGGGACCGGTATCCGCGACGCCGACGGCGACGAGTGGTACTTCCCCGAAAGGCTCACGATCGACACCGGCGCGGTCGCCAACGGCAATGCCAACCCGGCCCAGGAAGTGCTGGGCGAGCACGCCATCCACGGCCATGAACTGCCGACCTCGCTGAAGATCATGGCGATCAGCACGGAACTGGACAAACTGCTCGGAGCCAGCACGTTGACGGCCGCCAAAGACCTGGCCGAACAGTCCGGGATCCCGGAATCGAACCTGACCCTGATCGACAGGGAATCCGAATACGCCCACAACGACCCCGCCGCAGCCGATCCGGGCGGCAACATCGAAGGGAACATCTTCTACAAGGAACTCGTTCCCTTCCTCGAAGGCATCACCGGCTGAGCCGGCGCAACGGCGGACCGGCGCGGCGCCCAAGCGGCGCGGCGCCGGTCGCCGTGACGTTCATCTCCTGCAGGCGGCCAGCGCCGCTTCCCTGGTGGCGCCGCTGGGCAGCGAGGACTCGGCGATCACTTCTTCGCACACTTCCCGCGCCGCCTTCTTCACGGCCGCCGTGTCGCCTTCGGCGGCCTTCGCGCAGGCGCCTTCCAGCTTCACCTTCGCGCTGGCCGGCAGCTTGCTCTGCGACTGGATGATCCGTTTGCATTCGCTCACCGCGGCCTGAATCTGGGCGCTCGGGCCGCCCGTGGGCGACGTCGCCGGGGACGTCTGCGCCGCGGTCGAGCCGGTCGTGCCGCTCGTCGTGGAACTGCTTCTGCTCCCACACCCGGCCAGCAGCGCCGCGCAGGCGAGCGCGGCCATCGGTAAGGGGCTCGGCCTTCGCTTCATCGCTCCCCCTGGCTATCGGACTGGACGGTCGCCGTCGATCTCGGTGAGCCATCCCGGGTCCGCCCAACCCTACCTCTCCCTGGGCGCCTGCAGCCACCCGTCCAGCATCGGCCGCGGCGCGGGCTGCGAAGATCGGGGCCGATGAACGCGGATCCTGGAGGGCCGGACGGGCTGCACCCGCTGGTGGGCGGCTTCACCGACGCCCACGCCTACGACGCGGCGCGGCCTCGCTACGACGCGCAGGCGGCCGCCGTGCTGGTCGAGCAGCTCGGGTTGGAACCGGGCGCCCCCGTGCTCGAGCTGGGCGCCGGCACCGGCCAGCTCTCGGCGGCGCTGCTGGCGGCCGGGCTGGACCTGACGGCGGTCGAGCCGCTCGAGGCGACCAGGGAACTGCTGTGCGCGGCGATCGGAGATGAGCGCGTGCGGTCCGGCACGGCTGAGCAGATACCGCTCGCCGACGACTCGGTCACCGCGGTGCTGGCCGCCGACGCCTTCCACTGGTTCGACGAGACGCGCGCGATGCCCGAGATCAGACGGGTGCTGCGAAGCGGCGGCGGCGTCGCGATCCTGCGCATGACCGTGCCCGTGCTCGATCAGCCGTGGAGCCGAGAGCTGGGCGAGATCCTGATGACGGGCATGCCTGAGCATCCCGCCTTCGGCGAGCGCGGCGCGGCGGCGGCGCTCGAGGAGGACCCGGCCTTCGGGCCCGTGCTCGAGACCTCCGTGCGGGTCCAGGCCGAGCTGGACCGCGAGCAGCTGATCGCGTGGGTGGGCTCGTTCAGCTGGGTGGCCGTGCTGCCCGCCGAGGCCCGCCAGGAGCTGCTGTCGCAGGTACGGGAGCTGCTGGTCCGGCACGGCGTCGATCGCTCGCGCCATCAGATCCTCCAGCAGATCTGGGTCGCGCGACTCGTCCCGACGGGGGCCGGGCGGGCAGGCTAGTTCGGCGAGTCGCCCAGCGGGCTCGCGGGCTCGCCGGGCGGGGGCGGCACTACGCCGGTGCCGGCGGGGGCGGGCACCACGAACAGGCCCTCGACCGTGTCGGCCGTGCGCGGCTCGCCCAGGAAGTAGCCCTGCGCCATCGTGCAGCCCATCGCCTGCAGCGCCAGCATCTGCTCCTGGTCTTCGACGCCCTTGGCGATCACGGTCAGCGACAGGTCGCGCCCGAACACGAGGATCGCCTCGAGCAGCCAGCTGCGGTAGTCCTCGTCTTCGGAGGCGGCCAGCGAGCCGCGATCGACCTTCAGGAAGTCGATCGGCATCTGCTGCAGGTCTGAGCGGTAGGCGTAGCCGCTGCCGAAGTCGTCGATGGCGATCCGCACGCCGAGCTGCTTGAGCTGCTCCATGCGGCGGGCCGCGGCGGCCTTGTCGGCCATCACGGTCGTCTCGGCGATCTCGAGCGCCAGCAGCGACGGGTCGAGCCCGGACTGCTGAAGGGCGCGCAGGACGTCGGTGACGAAGCCGTCGCGGTCGAGCTGCTGCGCGCTGACCTTCACGGCGATCCCGACCCGGTGGCCCGAGACGTTCCAGGCAGCCGCCCTCACGCAGGCCTCTTCGAGCACCCAGCGCCCGATCGGCACGATCAACCCACTCTCCTCGGCAAGCGGGATGAAGTCGCTCGGCGGCACCTCGCCCTTGGTCGGGTGCTCCCAGCGCACCAGCGCCTCCAACCCGACGACCTTGTGCGTCTGCAGGTCGTAGACGGGCTGGTAGAGCAGCGAGAACTGGCCTTCCTGCAGGGCCGTGTTGAGCTCGACCTCGAGCACGCCGCGGCCCTCGATGATCGCCCGCATGTTGGCGTTGAACAGGGTGTAGCGGTCCTTGCCGGCGGCCTTTGCCGCAAACAGCGCCATGTGCGCGTCGCGCAGCAGGTCTTCCGGCGTCGCGTAGCGGCCGAAGGCGACGCCGATGCTCGCTGTCAGGCAGAAGCTGGGCCCGAAGCCCTCGAGCTCGACGGGCTTGTGCAACGCCTCGATGATGCGGCGGGCGAGCGAGTCCAGGCGCATACCCTTGACGGCGGATTCGACGATCACGACGAACTCGTCGCCGCCGTAACGCCCGACCGTGTCGTGCGTGCGCACCACGCCCTCGAGGCGTTCGGCCACGATCTTCAAGAGCTGGTCACCGGCCTCCTGGCCGAGCTTCTCGTTCACGTCCTTGAACCAGTCGATGTCGATGAACAGCGCTCCGACCATGATCGCCGAGTTGCGTCCCGCGCGGGCCAGCATCCGCTCGGCGCGGTCGAGCGTGAGTCCGCGGTTGGGGAGCCCGGTGAGCGCGTCGTAGAGGTCCTCGCGCGGCGCCGGTGGCGCGGGCGGGACGGCCGCGGCGGCGGCGGGACGACCGCTGAAGGCGACCAGCGCACCGGCGGCGACGCTCAGGAGCAGCCCGACGATCAGCAGGGCGAGCGCGTCGCCGTCCTGCAGCACGCCGGTGGAGACGGGCGCCGCGAAGGTCCTCAGGGTCCAGCCGCTGCGCAGGTTGCCGGCGGCGCTCTGCCCGCCCGCGGGCGGGGTGCCGACCGCGAAGACGGTCGCTGTGGCGCCGCTCTTGTGGCGCAGCCGGGCGGCGCCGATCGGCGCGCCGTGGAGCGCCTGTGCCAGCAGGACCTGGGGCGCGAAGACCTCGCGCAGCCAGCCCGCGAAGGCCGACCTGCGGCCCAGCGAGGTCTTCGGCGGCACGCTGCCGCGATAGGCGGGCGCGAGCACTTCGAGCGCCGGCCCGCCGGCGGCGGGGATCGTCGTGTAGATGCTGTCCGTCGTGTCGCGGGTCGCCAGCAGGGCCGCGTTCTGGGCGCAGTAGTCGAGGCCCGCCGACGGCTTCACGGCGGCCGACCTCGACAGCACGCTGAGCGCGAGGCAGTGGTAGGAGAGCCCGGCGCCCGGGTGGATCTGCAGCGCCTGCGCCGCGGCTGCCGACGCCGCTGTCGAGGCGCTCAGCGCGGCCGCGCCGTGCCCGGCGGGCGGCTTGAGTTCCTGTCCTTGCAAGCGGGCCTGGAAGGAGGCGAGTTCGGGGTCCCGGACGAGCGCGATCAGCCCGAGCGATTCCAGTTCGGGATGGGTGCGCAGCAGCCGCGCCCATTTCACCCAGGTGCTGAATTCAGCGGGGGTGCCCAGCGAGTTGCGCGACAGGTAGGTCCCGGCGCTGGTCAGCAGGTCTTCCTCGTGTGCCAGCGCCAGCTTGACCGCCGTGGCCACGCCCGCCGAGCTCCGTTGGAAGGACTGGCGCGCACCCCGCGCGTCGGAGTGCGCCACGGCGCGTGCGCCCAGGATCGAGGCGACCACGCCGAGCGCGACGCACACCAGCGCGATCAGAGCTCGCGCTCGGGGCACGCCGGCCAGCCTTCCGGCCGCGGTCCGGGCGCCGGCGGCAGGGCCTTTGCCGGTGCTCGCCGCGCCGCCGCCGTTCGCCTGCGCGGGCGCGACGGGCGCGACGGGCGCGCCGGGCGCACCGGGCGCGCCGGGCAGACCGTCGCCGGCCCCGTCGGGGGTCGGCACGGGCGAGGCGTCTTGGCTGTCGGACATGGCGGTCGTTGTGCTCCCGTGCGCACGGGCTTCCCGCACGCTCTGTCGCCTCATCGAGCCGCGCCGGCGGGAACTTGAGTAGTGAATTCGTCCAATCCCGCCCGCACCGTGTCAAAACGCGGATCGGCACCGCCCGGTTCTGCCCGAGCACGGGCCGAGGTCAGCGCGCGACGGTCCGGCAGCCGGGCGCCTGCGGGGCGCCGGCCAGCCGCAGGCGGGTCCATTCGAACAGGTCGCCGATCAGCGGCGAGCCTTCTTCGGTCAGCGAGGTGTGGGTGCGCCCGCTGTAGGTGCGGTATTCCAGGCTCTGCCCGGCCGCGCAACGTTCTCGCACGTAACGCCCTTGGATCGCCGGCGTCACGAGGTCATCGGCGAGGCCCTGGGCGATCAACAGCGGCGCCGCGATCGGGCGTGTCGGCTCGTTCTGGGCCAGGCGCCTGCCCAGCGCGCCCTGGAAGGGCGGCGTGGCGAACAGCGTGCCGTGGCGCGAGAGCCCTTCCAGGTAGGGGACCGCCGGGTCGGCGCCTTCCAGGCACCGCCCCGCGACCGAGCGCACGATCGGCGCCGCGCCCGGCTGGACGTAGCGTTCCAGCCTGACGTCCGGATAGATGCGACTGTAGGCGCTCACGGCGTAGGACAGCAGCGCCTGCGAGGTCGGGGATTCGCCGATCCCCGCCAGCAGCGGCCCCGGCTCGCTGACGGGCGCCATCGCGGCGACCCCGGCGAGCTTGACGTCGGGCGCGTATGAGGGAGCGAGCATCCCGGTCCAGAGGGCCGCGTGCCCACCTTGGGAGTGGCCCCAGACGACCGTCTCGCCGGACAGCCTGATCGCGGACAGCTGACGGG
Organism: Solirubrobacteraceae bacterium; assembly: GCA_052145475.1. Lineage (GTDB taxonomy): Bacteria > Actinomycetota > Thermoleophilia > Solirubrobacterales > Solirubrobacteraceae > Palsa-744. Next base: position 4,452 of record JBKQOO010000227.1, on the reverse strand, counting down.
CGGCCCGTACCGAGTCGAGCACCGAGCGGGCCTCTCCCGGGCCGACCAGGTAGGGCGTCGCGCCGGCCGTGCCCAGACCGGGGTAGTCGGTGGCGACTAGGGCCCAGCCTTCCCGAAGCACCCCTTCGACCGAGGGGATGCCGGCGTAGAAGGGCTCGTTGCCGCCCAACAGCGAGGGCGCACACCGGCGCGCCACGCCGGTCGTCGGGTGCGCCCAGGCGATCAGCGCCCTCGGCGTCGCCGCGCCCTGGGCGGGAGCGAGCACGACAGCGCTGGCCAGCGCCGGCGCGCCGTCGGCGCTGGTCGTCGTGTAGAGGATCCTCCAGGCTCTCCCGTCCGGCGGCACCCCGGCGGTGAACGGCTGGCTGCGGAGCAGCACACCAGGGCGCTCCGGAACAGGTCCGGGCGCGTCGTAGAAGTAGCCCGAGGCGTCCCTGACCGCCGGGGGCCCGGCCGAGCCGCCGGCGCAGCCGGCCAGCGAGGCGAGCAGCAGAGCCGGCGCGAGCGCGAGCGCATGCAGAGCGCGGCCAGCCGTCGCCGCCCTCACCCCCTGTTGAACCGCAGCCGGCTCCGGTTCGCCGGCCGGGCCAGGTCGTCGAAGTGCGCCAGCGCGCCTCCCGAGCCGAGCGCGACGCAGGTGAGCGGCGACCCGGTCAGCTCGACGGGCAGCCCGGTCTCGGCGGCGAGCAGGTCGCGAAAGCCGCGCAACATCACCCCGCCACCGGCCAGCAGGATGCCGTCGCGGGCGATGTCTCCGGTCAGCTCCGGCGGCGTCTGCTCGAGCGTGTCCTTGACGGCCTCGACGATCTCGCCGAGGGGCGACCGGATCGCGTCGAGCACCTCGCCGCTGCGCAGGCGCACCTCCGTGGGCAGCCCGGTGAGCAGGTGACGTCCTCGCACCTCGTAGACCTCTTCGGACGGCAGCGGGATCGCTGCGCCGATCCCGATCTTGATCGCCTCGGCCGTCGGCGAGCCGATCGCCAGCGAGTGCTCGAGGCGCAGGTAGCGGGCGATCGCCTCGTCCATCTCATAGCCACCCACGCGCAGGGAACGGGACACCACGATGCCGCCCAGCGAGATGACCGCCATCTCGCTGGTGCCGCCGCCGACGTCGACGACCATGCGTCCGATCGGCTCCTCGATCGCCACGCCCGCCCCGATCGCCGCGGCGATCGGCTCCTCGATCAGATGAACCTGGCGAGCCCCGGCCGCCAGCGACGCCTCCTCGACCGCTCGCCGCTCGACCTGCGTGATTCCCGAGGGAGCACAGACGATCAGGCGGGGATGGGCGCGATGCCGGTCGAGCACCTTGCGGATGAAGTACCGCAGCATCGCCTCGGTGACGGCGAAGTCGGCGATCACACCGTGACGCAGCGGACGGGTCGCCGAGATCGTCGCGGGAGTCCGCCCGATCATCCGCTGGGCGTCGGCGCCCACGGCGTGGACCTGCCCCGACGACGCGTCGGAGGCCACCACCGACGGCTCCGAGACGACGATCCCCCGCCCGTCCACGTAGACGAGCGTGTTGGCCGTGCCGAGGTCGATCGCCATGTCGCGTATGCCGAACGAAGGCCCCGCGCGCCGGCGCGCGGCGTCGCGGTTGCCCCGACGCACGTTCATCGCAACAGACTGGCAGACCGGGACCGCCCGGCGCGGGCTTCCACCTGCATGCGCTCGCCCAGGCCCCGACGGCGATGTGACGCGGCGGCGGAGCGCGCCGGCCGTCGTGGCTCGAGCCGTACGGCGGCATCACCCAGATCGCGGGCTGCGTGCCTATGCGTCAGACTCATGAGGCGATGATCGCGCTCGAACTCGTCGGTGGGACTCGGGTAACAGTCGCGGCCGCAGGGAGCGTCGCACCGGTCGCCGCCACAGCGTCCGCGAGCCTACCAGCGCCGCGGTGGCCAGCTTGACGGTCGCGATGGTGACGCCTGCGAAACGGCACCACGAAAGACGGAGGGTCTAGATGCAGAGCACCGAGATCGGACTCACGCGCGTCGCGCGCGCGATCACATACCTCGTATACGCCTTCGTGATCATCGCGCTGGTGATCCTCGTTCTGGGCTTCTTCCTGCTGCTGTTCGGCGCTAACCCGCATGCTTCGTTTGCGGCGTGGGTCTACCGCGCCCTCGATCGCGTGATGGCGCCGTTTCGGGGCATCTTCGAACCAGTCACGATCAACGGCAAGTCGGTGCTCGACACCTCGGTGCTCTTCGCGATGATCGTGTACGCGATCGTCGGGCTTGCGCTGAGCGGACTGATCTCCTGGCTTACGCAGGCCATCGCTCGGCTTCGCGCGCGACAGTGGGCAGAGACTCACCCCCAGGCATAGGCCGAAGCCACGGCCGCGGCCACACGCGCCGGCTTAGCGGCTCACCTGTCGGCCGGCCGAGCTCGAGAGCCAGACCACACGAGCGCGCACGTTACAGCGCTCGTGCGGGAGCGTGAGGTCGTCGCCATCGGGGACTCACGAGTGCCGGCTCCCGGTCGGCGTATCGCGCGGCGACGGGGCCGCCGTGCGCCGCCAGCGTCGTCGCTGCTTCCACCAGCGTGAGGTGAGTGAACGCCTGGGGGAAGTTTCCGATCAGCCGCTGGTGCGCGACGTCGTACTCCTCCGAGAAGAGCCCCAGGTCGTTGCTCAACCCCAGCAACCGCTCGAACAGTTCCCGCGCTTCGGCGTTCCGTCCGTTCATCGCGAGCGCGGTGACGAGCCAAAACGAGCAGGCGAGGAACTGCCCCTCGGTTCCAGGAAGGCCATCGTCGGTCGCCGCCGTTGATTAGCGCGTGATGAATCCGTCGCGGCCCAGCTCGGCGCGCACGGCGTCGATCGTCCCCGTGACTCGTGGATCGATACCCGGCAGAAAGCCCACGACGGGAATGGTGAGGACCGCCGCATCGAGCTCCTCGGAGCCGTAGTACTGGGTGAACGTGCGCCGCTTGCGGTCGTACCCCTTCTCACACACCTGCCGATGAATCTGGGCGCGGACTCGCGTCCAGCGCTCCAGCGGCGCCTCGAGCTCGAAGCGCTTGACCATCCTGATCGCGCAGTCGAATGCGAGCCAGGCCATGACCTTCGATTGAACGAAGTGGCGGCGGGGACCGCGGACCTCCCAGATCCCGTCGTCGGGCTCCTCCCAGGCTTGTTCGAGGTACTCGAGCAGCGCACGGACCCGAGGCCAGTCGTCTGCGTCGGCATGGCCGGTGACCATGCTCGTCACGTACGCGGCGCCGGCGACCTCGCCGTAGACGTCGAGCTGGAACTGTCCGGCGGCTGCGTTGCCTATCCTCACCGGTCGCGATCCCTCGTAGCCCGGAAGGTGGTCGAGCTCTTGCTCGGCGAGGTAGCGCTGGCCTTCGATCCCGTACATGATCTGCAGCTTCGAGGCGTCGCCGGCGCCTGCTCTGATCGCCCAGCGTCCGAAGGCGAGTGCCTCTTCGACGTACCCGCCCAAGAGCAGTGCGTTGAGGGTCAGGGCCGAGTCGCGCAGCCAGCAGTAGCGGTAGTCCCAGTTGCGCGCGCCGCCGAGCTCCTCTGGCAGCGACGTGGTGGGGGCGGCGACGATCCCGCCGGTCTCCTCGTCGGTGAGCGCCTTCAGCGTGATCAGCGAGCGCAGCACCTCCTCGCGCCACTCGCCGTCGTAGGTGCACTGAGACGACCATTCGCGCCACCAGGCGTCCGTACGGGCGAGTGCCGAGTTCGGGTCCTCGACCGCCGGCTGCTCGGCGTAGGACGGGTACCACGTGAGCGACAGGCGCTCGCGCATTCCATCCCTGATGGTGAACTCGGCGACCGTGGTCGAGTCCTCGTCGTTCAACTGGATCGTCGTGGAGAGATGAAGGGCGTTGGGACCTCCGAGTGCGACGATGCCGTCGGCCGTCGGCTCCACCCACGGGATCAGGGACCCATAGTCCAATCGCGCGACGAACCGCATGCGCATCGGTACCTCGCCATCCAGTCCTTCCACGATTCGCACGAGCTGTGGCGCGCCACCCTGGCGCAACGGCATGAAATCAATCAGCCTGACAGCGCCGTTGTCGGTGTGAAAATCGGTCTCGAGGATCAACGTGCCGTCGCGGTAGCGCCGCGAGACCTGGCTGACGGGCTCGGACGGGCAAATCAGCCAGCGCCCGTGCTCCTCGGTGCCGAGCAGTGCCGCAAAGCAGGCTGAGGAGTCGCTTCGCGGGAGGCACAGCCAGTCCACCGATCCATTCCGTCCCACCAGTGCGGTCGTCCGGAGGTCCCCGATCAACGCATAGTCCTCGATCTTCACAAGCTCCTCCTTCTCTCGTCGGGCTGACGGGGTCCGCCGAGATGGCCGTGCACTTGCAGACGCTACAGCGGATCCTCCATTGCGTCGAGGCGAGGATTTTGCGCTCAACGGAGCAAGCCTGCCGGCCGCGGTCCAGCGAGGGTCGCCGCTACCGCGAACTCAGCGTCGCGGCGGCGGCGCG
>JBKQOO010000226.1:0-7960 GCA_052145475.1 Solirubrobacteraceae bacterium | reverse complement strand
GGGAGCGACTCCGCGGTCGCGGGATAAATCACAAAAACCCTAATGGGCGCGGCGGGTTTCGAACCTGCGACCTCTCGCGTGTGAAGCGAGCGCTCTCCCACTGAGCTACGCGCCCTGGGCGCCCGATTCTAGACGGGAAGCTGCCGCCACGGCCAGGGTGGGACGGCTCGCGGCGTGGGTGCGCCCCGCCGCGCACGGGCGTCGACTCAGCCCAACGGCGCCGGTTCCCCGACCTGCCACGCGAAGGCCAACATCGAGCTGGCCGTCAGGTCGATCGCCGGCTCGACCGTCGTATAGGACTGCTCGTTGTCGGCGAAGACCGATCCGCTGCCGTTGAAGCGGGCATATTCGTCGCCGCCACCGGGCGGGCAGGCCCGCATGCCTTCGACTTCTCCCGAGCTGGTTTCGTTGCTCGGGCCCTCGACGGCCGCTCCGGCCAGCACGGGTGGCGAGCCGTCCAGCGACCCGACCAGGTTGGCGACCTGGTGGGACGGGCAGCGCGGGAAGACGGTCCCGTCGCCGATGATCAGCGAGACGCCCCAGGCGTTCGCGCCCAGGACATTGCCCAGCCAGCGCGGGCCGTCGGCCGCGAAGGTCGATGCGCCGGTCAGCCATCCATACTCGGCCGCCATCACCGCCAGCCCGTCTCCATGCGAGGTGGTGTCCGCAGCCGCCCAGGGGAAACCAAAGCCGAAGGGGTCCTTGCTCGCCTGGGCGACCGCGCCTTCGAGCTCCACCCGCAGCGCCGCGATCAGCGTCGCTTCGTCCACGGCCAGGCCACCCGGCTCGCCCCCCGCACGCAGCGCCCGCACCAGCTCGAAGTGGGCCAGCCCGCTGACGTCGTACAGGTTGAGCGTTTCCGACTTGCTCTTGCTCTTCTTGATGTATTCCTTCGCCCAGCCGGCCGCGTCGGCGAGGTAGAAGGACGATTCGGTGTGCGGCAGGCCCGCAGGCAGCGACCCGCCCGGCCCGGCCGCGTCGAGCGCCAGCGCCAGCTCGGTCGCGCCGAGCTCGAGATCGTCGCGCCATTCCTTCTCGGGATAGAAGTCGAAGGGGATCGCGGTCAACAGGTGGCCGTGGGGCTTGGTGTCGGCCAGGTCGAAGATCCGCTCGCCGGCCCGCAGGCAGCGTTCGGCCAGGGACGGGTCGGAGCTGTGGAAGACCTGGAAGCAGAGGCCGAAGGCGGCCGCGTCGCGGCCTGCCAGGTTCGGGCTGATCGGCGAGCCGGGCGGGCCGGCGCGGAACACGGGGCGGTGGCGGATGAAGCGGAAGCGGGGGTCTTCGCCGCCATAGGTGTCGTCTTCCTGGGGCAGGCGCCAGATGTCGTGGTCGCCGACAGTCGCCTTGTTGCCCTCGCCGATCCCCACCTGGTAGTACAGCGTTCCCGTTTCGGTGTCGAACATGCGCAGCAGCCATTCCAGTCCGAAGCGAGCCTCGGCGGTGAAGTCCTGGCCCGCCGGGGCGCCGGCCCCGAGCAGCGCCGGAAAGTCCCTCACTCCGGCCAGCATCAGGTCGACGGTGTAGCTGGTCGTCTGCACGAACTTGAGGTAGTCCCCAGCGTCCCACCAGCCGCCGGCGGCATCGATCGTCGATCCGAGGCTCTCCAGTTCGCCCTTGAACACCCCTTGGCCGTTGACCTTCGGCGTCGCATAGGTCATCGCGTCCTGATCGTTGAGATGGCCCGGCCCGCTGCGCAGGGCGGACGGGATGTATTCGGGCCCGTCCCGCTCGTTCTGGTAGAAGGACAGCGCGTTGGCGATCGGGCCGGACAGCAGTGAGCCGGCGGTGCCGACAGAGAACGATGGGGAGACCGCCGGCGCCGATCCGCCCACGTCGATCGTGTAGCGGCCCGGTGCCGTGAGCCCGTCGAAGTCGAGCGGGTAGACATCGGGGAAGGACTTGCTCCAGGAGCCCGAGCTCGCCCCGACCGTGCCGGTCAGGACGGTCCCGCCGCCTTCGGCCTGCACCGTGAACGTGCTCCCCGTCTGGCTGACGCTCGACATCAGGTAGGCCCGCTTGGGCCCGGACGAGGGGTAGCCGACCTGGTTGACCCGCACGAACGCTTCCTGGGAGGCCTGCGCAGGCGAGGGGGCGACGGTCAGCCCGATCGCGAGCAGCAGCGACAGCACGCAGATGCGCTCGAGCGCCGATGACGCCGACCTCCACCGCTCGGGCAGCCCTCCCATGCCCGCAGTCTGACCGAATCGCCGGCTCCGGCGCGGCGCCCCGCCGCCGAGAGCCACGTGTCTCCTCGCCCTAGCCGGCGATCAGCTGCAGGGCGATCAGGCAGGCGATGCAGAGGAAGCAGAAGAAATGCTGGCCGAGCACCGAGCGGGCCAGCTCGCTCTGCAGGGCAGGGGGGTCCCGGCGCGTGCCGAGCCGCACGGCAGTGGGCACGGTACGCAGCCCGGCCAGCAGGATCGGCGCAAGGGCGAGGGGGAGCGAGACCCAGGGCAGCCATGCCGGGCCGTTGCCTTTGGCGAGCTGGACCAGGATCGCGGCCAGGGTGGCCAGCATCGTCGCCGCGATCAGACGGTTCATCGGCCGCGCCGTCGTGGTGACCCTGGCGTAGTAGGACGCGATCGACGCCAGCACCGGCTCGGGCAGCTCCCCCCCATCTGCCCCGGCCGCGCCGGGCCCCCAACGGGCGGCCTGCACGTCGAACATCAGGTCGAACCACAGCACGGCCAGCAGGAACCCGGCGCCGGCGGTGATGAAGGCGTTCAAGGCCGCTCCCGCTCGCTCGTGCCCCGCGGGGCGCCGCCGGTCACGACCCCAGCTTCACGCCGGAATGGGGATGGAGGCGGTAGCGCGCTTCGGAGTAGACGCCGGCCAGGCGTTCCACTTCGGCTTGGGAGAGCGAGCTGCCGAACGTGGCGGCGCCCCCCAGATGCTTGTAGCCGGCGAGCAGTTTCTTGCCGATCTGGGCCAGGCCGAAATGGGCGTCGTAGACCGAGTCGATGTACAGGGGCACGTTGGCCGCGGTGAATCGCACGGCGGGGGGCGTTCCGCCGCGACGCTGTTCTATCGCGTAGACGATCATCCGCCAGCCGATCGCCGACAGCGATGCGAAGTTCCGGAAGTCACCGGCCAGCGGGTTGCCGGGACCGGTGATCGTTTCGGCGCGCTGTTCCTGGAAGATGTCGGGCACCTTCAGCCCGGCGGCCTGTGCGGCCGCCCTGGCGATCAGCGCCTGTTGCGCCGTGCCGAGCCGCGCCGGCAGCCCGTTGACGACGATTGGCCAGGCCGCCTTGGTGGAGGTGACCTCGCTGTCGACTTCCCGCTGCGCACCGCTCAGGGCGGCCGCGGTGGCGATGAGGTCTGCCCGCTGCAGCCTCAGCCCGGCCGGGGTCGGGTGCCGGCCCGAGCCGCAGCCCGCGCAGAGGATCGCGACGCCGCCCAGCAGGGGCAGCGCCGCTCTGCGAACCGCGCGGGGCAGCATCGAGCCTGCCCCGCTCCGTCCGGCTAGGCCTTGACCTTGAGCAGGTCGACGACGAAGATCAGCGCTTCGTTCGGCGGGATCGGTTCGTTGCCCTTGCTCCCGTAGGCTTCGGACGCGGGGATGATCAGTTCGCGCCGGCCGCCGACTTTCATGCCGATGACGCCCTTGTCCCAGCCGTTGATGACCTCGCCGGTGCCGATGACGAACAGGAACGGTTCGTTGCGCTTCCAGGAAGAGTCGAATTCCTTACCGGTCTTGAAGAGCGAGCCGACGTAGTTGACCCATACGGTTGAGCCGTTTTTGGCTTCCGCGCCGGTGCCGACGACGAGTTCCTTGGTTTCCAGTTTGGTCGGCGGGGGCGGTTTGCCGGGCGCGATCACCGGCTTGGTCGCCAGCGGGCCCGAGGTGGGAGTCTTGGGGATTTCAGGGTTGACCGCGGTGATCAGGCTGTTGTCCGACTTGCTCTCGTTGCCGATCGTGATCGTGCTCGTTTCGCTCGAGCTGCCGCACCCGGCGATCATCAGCCCGGCGCCAAGCAGTGCGAGGGCGGCCAGGGCGCGGGAGCGCAGGCGGAAGTGAGCGGCGGAAGGGGTGGGGGTGGCGCGTCTGATGTAGTTCACGGTCGCGCAGCCTACCTGAATGGACTCGCCCCATGCTCAGGTTGCCTGCGCCGCGATGCGCCAGAGCTCGCGGCGGGCAGGTGGGAGCGCTAGGATCGGCGTCGGACCGTGCTAGGCGGGGAGGTAGCGGTGCCCTGTATCCGCAATCCGCTCTAGCGGGGCTGAATCCCCCTCCGAGGGGGTCCGCTCCGGTTCGCCCCGCCGTTCGGGGCGTCGATGGTCCGGGTCCCGCGCGGTGTCGGCTTGCGAACCAGGTCAGGTCCGGAAGGAAGCAGCCTTAAGCGATGTCCGACAGGCGCAGCGGGAGTTCCCGGGCCGGAGCTGCGGACGGCGCCAGGTGTCCGGTAGGCGGATTCGCGACGAGGGGTGCACGGTCCGCTATGGACAGCGCCTGAAGATCATCCAGGAGCGGTTGGCGGCCGTCTCGGTGAAGCCGGGTGGCACGGAGACCGCCTCGTGGGGATCGTGGCTGTCGAGGATGTAGTCCTCTTCCACTTCGCTGCTGGCCGGGTCGACGTAGACGCCCGAGTCGATGTGACCGACCTGCGCGCTGCGCACCCGCGCCGGACTGGTCCGCAGGTAGAGGGCGAGCAGCGGGATGGGAGCGTGGTTGGGCACGCCCACGGGCCCGCAGCGCAGGTTGATGGCGCGGCTTTCGGCCAGCGCGACCAGGTCGTCTTCGATCTGCTCCTGGCGAGCGAGTTTGTCGAGTTCGCGATGAGCCGTGCGGTATTGGGAGGGGGCGCTGACCAGCAGTCCGAGCAGCACCAGCCCGCCCAGCGCCATCCAGGGACGGCGCCGCCGGTCGCCCGGCGCCAGGCGGATCCAACCGAATACGGCGGCCCCGCAGAAGATGCAGAGGATCGCGGCCGCCAGGAAGGCGTAGCGGGTGTTTATGGGGAGTCCGATCGCGGCGAAGGCGGCGAAGATCAGGACGGCCAGCAGCCCCGCCGCGGCACCCGGCAGCGCGCGCCGGGGCAGCCATGCCAGCGTCAGGATCCCGCCGATCGCCGCGCCGGCCAGCGCCGCTGCCTGCAGGACCTCGCCGATCCGTTTCGGGATGTACAGGGGGACGTTGCCGATCCCCGTCTTGCGATCGAGCGTCGAGGCGGTGTTCCTCGTGTTGGTCAGAGACCACAGCGGCCTGCCGGTGATCAGCAGGTCGCTGCCCAGCCAGACCAGCGGACCGGTCGCGGCCAACAGCGTCAGGCCGATCAGCGCGCCGCGATCGCGCACCGGCTCGCCGGCCGGCAGCAGCGCGCGCACCCGAGCCGGGAGCAGGCCGACCAGGTAGAGCCAGTAGAGACCCGAGAAGACCCACGCCTCGGGCCGCAGCAGCCCGGCGACTGCGAGCAGCGCCAGCACGGGCGCCCCGGCGCGGGGCCTGCGGACCACGATCAGCAGCGCGCTCAGCACGGCGAGCAGGTAGGGGATGTCGAGGTAGGCACGCACGCCGTAGGAGAGCACCGGCACCCTGGTCAGGAAGACGAGCGCGGCCAGCGCCCCGGCCGCCCAGCCGAACCAGGCCTGGCCGAGGCGGAAGATCACCCAGCCGCAGGCCGACAGCGACAGGAAGGCGAGTGCGACGACGACCTCGATCTCGGCGTGCGGGGAGAGCGGCCTGAGGATCACGCCGAGCAGCTCCAGCAGGGGATGCGGGGTGGGGGCGATCGGCACGCCGTAGGTCGGTGTTTCGCCCTGGGCGAGCTGTCCGCCCCAGGCGAGGGCGTAGAGGGTGTCGTAGTTGGCGAAGGCCACGCCGGCGATCAGGCGCAGCAGGATCGCCCCGAGAACGATCGCCGGCACGGCGATGAGAGGGCCGCGCAGACGGGTGCTCGGGGTCTTCACGCAGCGGACGCTATCCGCCTTCGGGCCGGCGTCGCAGCGTGGGTAGACTCAGCCAACGGTGTCGGCAGAGGAGCAGCAACAGCAGCGGGAGGGGTCACGGGAACAGGCGGCCTCGCTGTATCGCAGGCACCGTCCCCGCACCTTCGCCGAGGTCGTGGGCCAGGAGCCCGTGGTGAGGACGCTGCGCAACGCGGTCGAGCGTGGCAAGGTCCATCACGCCTACCTGTTCGTGGGCTCGAGGGGGACGGGCAAGACCTCGATGGCGAAGATCCTGGCGGCCTGCCTGAACTGCGAGCGTGGCCCCACCACCGAGCCCTGCGGCGTCTGCGCCTCGTGCCTGTCGATCGCGTCGGCCACCTCGCTGGACGTGATCGAGATGGATGCGGCCTCGAACAACTCCGTCGACGACATCCGCGAGCTGCGGGAGAGCGTCGCCTTCGCGCCCGTCTCGGGGCGACGCAAGATCTACATCCTCGACGAGGCTCACATGCTCTCGACGGCCGCCTGGAACGCCTTCCTGAAGACGCTCGAGGAGCCGCCGCCGAACACGGTCTTCGTGCTCGCGACGACCGAGGCCAACAAGGTGCCGGCGACAGTGATCGACCGCTGCCATCGCTTCGACTTCCACCGTCCCACGGTCGAGCAGATCGCGAGCGTCCTGCGCCGCACCGCCGCGGCCGAGTCGATCGAGATCCCGCCGCCGGCCGTGGCGGCGATCGCCCGCGCGGCGACCGGCAGCTTCCGTGACGCGCTCGGCACGCTGGAGCAGCTGGTCACCTACAGCGGCCCGCAGATCTCACTCGATGACGTGCTGGCCGTGCTGGGAGTGCCCGACGCGGGCCTGCTGGCCGCGGCGGTCGACGCCGTCGCCGGCGGCGATGCCCGTGGCGCGCTCGGCGCTCTGGAGCGCTGCGCCGGGCAGGGACGAGACGCGGCCGCCTTCGCGAGCGACCTGGAGGGGCGCCTGCGCGAGCTGCTGATCGTGCAGACCATGGGCGTGGTGCCGGACGAGCTGTCACTGACGCCGGAGGCCGACGCCGCCCTGGCCGAGCAGGCGGCCGCGGTGCCCCACGCGACGGTCGTCCGGCTGCTGGAGCTGCTGGGGGAGGCGATGGAGGCGATTCGCGCCGGGGCCGACGCGCGCACCCGCCTGGAGCTGGCGCTGGTCAAGGCCGCGCGGCCCGAGGCGGACAGCTCCCTGCGCGCCCTGCTGGCCCGGATCGAGCGCCTGGAACAGGAACGCGGCAGCGTCTCGGCCGTCGCCACCCAGCGCGAGGTGCCGGCGCCCCCGCGGCCCGGCGGGCGGCCGGAGCGCGGTGGCGCCGGCGCGCCGGAGGAGGGTGGGCCACTGCGCGGTGGCGACCCCGCTGCCGCCGATCTCCGGCGCGAGCCGCAGGCGCCCCGCGCGCAGGCGCCGATCGCTGCCGCCCCGGCGGCAGCGGCGGCCCTCGAGGAAACGCCGGCCGCCCCAGGCACGGGTCTCGCGTCGATCAGCTCCATGTGGCCTGCGGTGGTCGAGGTGGTGCGGGGGGAGAACGCCCTGCTGGGCGCTCTGGTCGCCGAGGCGCGACCGGTCGCGGTCCATGACGACGAGCTGACCTTGGGATTCGCCTCGACGTTCCTGAAGAAGAAGGCCATGGACCCGGCCAACCGGATGACGCTCGGCGAGGCGCTACGGGCCGTGACGGGTGGGCGCTGGCGAATCCTCTACGAGCTGCGTGAGGATCTCGCCGACCCACCCGGCGACGAGCCCGAGCAGGGCAGCGAGGAGCGCTGGCTGGCCAGGTTCATGGAGGAGTTCGACGCCGAGGAGATCCCCGCCCAGCCGGAGCAGGACGACTCCTCGACGGTCACGAGCAACGAGAAAGGCGCCTGATGCCCAAGCAGCCCCGTATGCCGAACGTGCAACAGATGATGCAGCAGGTCCAGAAGATGCAGAAGGACATGGAGGCGGCTCAGGAGGAGCTCAAGAGCGAGGTCGTCGAGGCCTCGGCGGGCGGCGGAATGGTGACGGTCAGGATCAGCGGCGACCTGCAGGTCCGCGAGGTCA
>JBKQOO010000225.1:0-20146 GCA_052145475.1 Solirubrobacteraceae bacterium | reverse complement strand
TATGCGAAGGTCGCCGAGTTCAACGAGAAGCGCAGAAAGGCGCGAGAAGCCGAGCAGAAGAAAGGAGTCCTTGCGGCCGGTGCGGTTGCGCCGGATGGGAAACCCGTTCAAGACTCCTGAGTTCAGGGCGCTCCTCAAAAAGTGGAACAACATCCTGGAGGAAACGGGGCACGAAGAAATCGAAAACTTCAACCTCGATGAACCGTCACTGATTCAATGGGAGTCGCAGCGGTGGAACAATTCTCGGATGCTGCGCAACTTCATCCGCGACCGGATCACGCAGATCACTCTCGGCAGCTTCGTTGCGACCTTCGTCTACGCGATCCTCGCGCTCGTCTCGATCGGACCGGGAGCCCACGGCGAATTCGTCCCGCACATCTCGATCACCATGACGATGGTGCTCGTCGTGCTGGACGTCGCGGTGCTGGTCGTGTTCATCGACCACATCGCCAAGTCGATTCAGCTGCCCCAGGTGATCGCGAGCATCGCGGGCGACCTGTCGCAAGCGATCGATGCCGACGGTGGCCTGCCCGCGGCCGGCACGCACAAGGCCGGGCCATCGCTGTCGGAGATGCTGGTCCGGCTGGACGAGGACAGCGGGGTGGTGCGTGCGCCGAAGAGCGGCTACCTGCAGTACGTGAGCGTGAGCACGCTGATCGAGATCGCTGCCAAGGGCCATGCCGTGATCCGGCTGCTTCATCGTCCCGGGCACTTCGTCGTGGAGGGCGAGCCGCTGGCCGACGTGTGGCCGGCCAGCGCCGCGCCCGGGGTCGCGCGCGCGCTCGGTGGGGCTCACGCGACCGGACCGCACCGGACTCTCACGCAGGACCCCTCCTTCGCGGTGGACCAGCTCGTCGAGATCGCGATCAGGGCGCTCTCGCCGGCGGTCAACGACACGTTCACCGCGCTGGCATGCATCGATTGGCTCGGCGATGGCCTGGGCAAGATCGCGGCGGGCTGGCACCCGGTGCCGGTGCACCGCGACGGCGGCGGGCACGTGCGTGTGATCACCGTGACGGTCACCTTTCGGCGTCTGGTCGAGCGGGCACACGACAAGATCCGCCAGGCCAGTCGCGGAATGCCCGCGGTGATGATCCGCCAGCTGGGAGGGCTCACGAAGGTGATGGCGCGCGCGAGCACGCCGGAGCAGCGCGAGCTGCTGATCGAGCAGGCCGACATGATCATGCGAGCCTGCGAGGAGTCCGTCCCCGAGCCGGCCGACCGCGAGGACGTCAGGCGCGTGTACGAGACCGTGCTGGCCGCTGCGAACCCGGCGCCGTCGAGCGCAGCGGAGCGGGCCTGAGGCTCCTCAGCCGCCGCTTTCCTGGCGCGCGATCCATCTGATCCCGGGGGTCTCGGTCAGCCCGTGCACCAGGATCGATGCGAGCACGGCCAGCGCCGCGAGGTCGAAGATCTGCGCCGCGGCTTCGATCTGGCGCGAGAGGATCAACAGCGAGAACGCCATCGTGGCGACGCCCTTGGGACCGAACCAGGCAATGAACGCCTTCGCGGCCGTGCTCAGGCGGGTCCCGGCCAGCGCGACCCAGATCGCCAGCGGCCGTGCCAGCAGGAACGTCCCGGCGACGACGCCGAGCGCCGCCCAGCCGCCGCTGAAGAGCCCGTTGAGGGTCAGCAGCGATCCGAACACGGTGAAGATCGCCAGCTTGACGACCTCGACCAGCTCCTCTGTCCGCTCGACGAAGCAGGCGCGGAGGTCGGGGCGGCGGATGCCGGTGACGATCGCCGCCACGAACACGGCGATGAACCCGTTGCCCCGCGGCGGGATCACCGTGAGGCCATAGGTCGCGAATGCCAGTCCGAGGCCGTAGAGGGCGCGCTGGTGTCCGGGGATGCCGCTTTCGGCGTCCGGGTCTTCGCGGGGCATCAGCAGCGAGCCCAGCAGCCCGCAGACCAATCCGAACGCGAATCCCAGCCCGACGTCCTGCAGCACGAACCGCCACCACACGAAGCTCCCGCGCCCGACTTCGAGGGCGGCCGCGAAGGCCAGCACAGCCGGCAGCGCCAGGCCGTCGTTGAGTCCCGACTCGAGGTTCAGCGAATGACGGATCACCGACGGGACGCGGGGGTCGGTGACGATGCCCGAGGACAGGACCGGGTCGGTCGGGGACAGCAGCGCGCCCAGCAGGAACGACTCGGTCCAGGATAAGCCGACCAGCCAGCGGGCCAGCAGCGCCACCACCGCGGCGGTGATCGGCATCGCGATCGCGAGCTTGCGCAGCGGCAGCTGCCAGTCGCGCTGCAGGAACTCGGCGTCCACGTCGAGCCCGTCGCGGAACAGGATCACGATCAGCGCGACGCTGGCCAGGTCGGCGACGAAGCCCGAGCTGGCCTTCAGGTCGAGCACCCCGATCCCGCCCTGGCCGAGGACGAATCCCGCGAGGACGAACACCGCCGCCAGCGAGAGCGTGCTGCGATGCGCGATGCCGGAGAGCAGCGCGCCGAGGATCAACAGGCCGCCGAGCACCGCTGCGACGGTCTGGAACGAGGTCACTTCGGTAGCGTCCCACACGGCCCACATGGCAGACCAGCGAGGACACCTGAAGGTCTTCATCGGCATGGCGCCCGGCGTGGGGAAGACGTTCCGCATGCTGCAGGAGGGCCGCGCCGAATCGGATAACGGGCGCGACACGGTGATCGGCTACCTCGAGCCGCATGGGCGCGCCGAAACGCTCGCCCAGGCCGAGGGGCTGGAGATCGTGCCACGCCGCGAGGTCGTCTACCGGGGCACGCCGCTGGAGGAGATGGACCTGCCCGCCGTGCTCGCCCGGGCGCCTGAACTGGTCCTGATCGACGAGCTGGCGCACACCAACGCGCCGGGCCTCGAGCACGAGAAGCGCTGGGAGGACGTGCGCGACGTGCTCGACGCCGGTATCGACGTGTTCTCGACCGTCAACGTGCAGCACCTCGAGAGCCTCAACGACCAGGTAGCTCGTCTGACCGGCGCGCAGGTCCGCGAGACGATCCCCGACGAGATCCTCTCGGCGGCCGACGAGGTCGTGCTGATCGACCTGACCCCGGAGGCGCTGATCGCCCGCCTGCGGGCGGGCAAGGTCTACCCGCCCGCGCGCGTTCCGGCGGCGCTGAACAACTTCTTCAAGATCGAGAACCTCGCAGCGCTGCGCGAGACGGCGCTGCGTCAGGTCGCCGAGGACGTCGAGGTCAAGCGGCTCGTGCGGGAGCCCGCTGCGCCGATGCGCCGCGACGAGGAGGGGTTGGCCGCCGCGAGCGAGCCGGCCCCGCAGGCGATCAGCGAGCGGCTGCTGGCGATCGCCTCGCTGGACCGCGAGTCCGAGTACGTCGTGCGCCGCGCCTGGCGCTCGGCCCAGCGGCTCGACGCGCAGCTCGACGTGCTCGTCGTGCGGCCCCCCGGTCGCCCTCCCAACGCCGAGGATCGGCGGCGCCTGGAGAGCCTGAGGCGCCTCGTGTCGATGCTGGGTGCCCGGCTGCGTGTCGAGGAAGGAGAGGACGTCGCCTCGGTCGCGATCCAGACGGCGCGCGAGATCGGCGCGACGTATGTGCTGATCGCCACGCCCCCGCCCCGGCGCGGGCTGGGGCGCCTGCGCCCCGGAGGGGAGTCGCTGCTGAACAGGCTGCTCGAGGAGCTGCCAGGCGTCGACGTGCGGATCGTCGCCGACCCGGCGCTGCGGCGCGCGGCGGACCGAGATGAAGAGCTGGCGAAGACTGGAGGACTCCAGGGTGGGAGCGACGAAGGGGGGGAGGCGACCTGAGGCGCCGCTTTGCAGGCGCTTCGGGTGCAGGAGCCTGGAACGCCCCGGTCGAACCGGCGAGAGCACCCTGAAAAATCACTAGCATCGCGCAACCCCGTCCCTCGAACCTTGTTGGAACCCTCTACATGAACAGAGCCCACCACCCCCTCCTCCACAAGACCTTTCTGGCCCTCGCCGTCTGCCTGCTCGCGCTGCTGGCCGCCGTCCCCACCGCGATCGGCGGCTCCGCCCGGCCCAGGGCCCACGCGGCGGCCTCCTACCTGACGGGCCTCGGCGACGAGCACACGACGATGTTCTCCAGCCCCCTGTGGCAGCAGCTGCACACGAAGATCGTCCGCTACATCGCGCCCTACGACGCAGCTGCACGCGGCGACGAGCTCCACGCCGCCCGCGTCTGGATCGGCGACGCGGAAGCCCAGCACGAGCAGATCCTCGTGGCCTTCTACCACTCCGAGCACACCCCCACGACGATGCCCAGCGTCGCGACCTACCAGAAGGACGTGGCGAAATTCGTCAAGGACTTCCCCAACGTCCGCGAGTACCAGTCCTGGGACGAGGCAAACCGCGGCAACATCAAGCACGTGCTGGCCAGCCCCTCGGCGGTCGCGGCGGCGAAGTACTACCAGGCGCTGATCCGCGTCTGCAAGGGCTGCTCGGTGATCGGGCTGGACGTGCTCGACGCGGCTGACATCACGCCCACACTGACCTACATCTCCGAATTCAAGCGCGAGATCTCGCGTCTGCGCACGGTGATGCCGAAGATCTGGGGCCTGCACAACTACTCGGACATCAACCGCCTGCAGAGCTGGCGCACCAGCGACCTGATCCACGCCCTCGGCGGCCAGGTGTGGCTGACCGAGACGGGCGGGATCGTCCAGTTCGCCCCGTCCTTCCTGAACAAGCACGGCGTCGGCCTGACGAGGGCGGCCAAGGTCCTCAAGTACATGTTCGCCGTCGCCGCCGCACACCCCCAGATCAAGCGGCTCTACATCTACGACTGGACCGGCGGCAACAACTCGACGCGCTTCGACGCCGGGCTGATGAACGCCCACAACCAGCCCCGGCCGGGGTACCTCGTCGTGTGCCGCCAGCTGCACGGGTCCAACTGCTCCGTGAAGACCGCGGACAACTAGTCGTCAGCCGCCGGCGATCGCCGTCGCGCCGGCCGTTGCGCCGGCGCGATCGCCGCGCTGCCCGCGCTCGGGCTCACGGCGCCACAGCCACATCGCGGCCACCGCCAGCGCACCCGCCACGACGCAGTAGATCGCCAGGCGGTCCAGCGGGTAGCGGCTGCCGTTGTGCAGGGTCAGGTTCAGGGCGGTGTTGTCGCCGGCTTTGACGATGCTCTCGAGGCCCTGGTGGTCGATCCCCAGCACGGTCGGTCCCAGCGCCGCGAACACCCCCCAGGCGAGCAACGCCAGGCCCGCCCAGGCAAGCGTGCGCGGCGCCAGGCGCAGCCGCGGCGTCGCCGCCGCGGCCGCCACCACCGCGCCGCCCGCGGCCAGCAGGAACGGCCAGATCGCCCCCCAGCCCCGTCCCGCGCCGAAGGCGGAGGCGATCGTCGGCTGGAATTCGCCCCTGCTCAGCAGGCGGGCCCAGACGACGGTCTCGTTCTCGTAGCCGACCAGCGGGTGGGTGATCGTGGCGATCGACACGGCCGTGATCGAGACTCCCGCCAGCGCGATCGTCGGACCGGGGTGGCGCTTCAGCGCGAGTCCCAGCGGGCAGACCAGGAAGGGGAGCATCGTGATCAAGAAACGCGGACCCGGCGCGCCGCCACCGAACGGCAGGTAGTAGCCGGAGTTGTAGATCAGGTAGCACGCGCACACGCCGGCGATCGTGAGCGCCTCCGCTCGCCGGCCGCCGCGGTAGAGCAGCCAGGTGCCGACGGCGCCCATGATCAGCACGGGCGAGATCGTCAGCAGGCCGCGCGAGTCGAACAGCAGCGTCGCCAGGACGCGCAGGCTCGGCGTCGAGATCCCGAAGAAGCCCTGCTGCTGCTGTTTGATGTTCGCGTAGGCGATATGCGTCCAGGAGCCGAAGGCGGCGTGGTTGTACAGCAGCAGCGGCACGATCCCGACGATGCCGCCGAGCGCGTAGGCCCCGACCCTGCTCGCGAGGCCACGCGGCGTCAGGGAGTCCGGCCGCGAGATCAGGTACAGGCCGAGCACGACGGCGACGAACGTCAGCGGGTACTCCGAGCTGATCGCGTAGCCCATCAGCAGGCCGGCCGCCGCGAGCAGCAGCGGGCGGGGGGGCCCGGCGCGCTCGCGCATCATGATCGCGAAGGCGGCGAAGCCCAGCATCGCCGTGAAGACGTGCGAGAACAGCAGCGTCGAGAACGGCAGCACCAGTGTGCCCAGGCCCAGCGTGACCGCCGCGGCGGCACCGTAGCCGGGCTCGAATCGCTCGGCCACCCGCCACACCAGCAGCATCAGGATCAGGCCCGGCAGCACGGCTCCCCACCAGCCGACGAAGTCGACCATCTCGTCTTCGCCGCGCAGCGCCGGCGAGGAGCGCGCCAGTCGCGGCGCGTCGGCGAGCTTCAGCAGCTCGTAGAAGGGCAGCGAGTAGATCGCCAGGCCCGGCGCCCTGGCCGAGTAGTAGTTCCCCTTGTAGAGCGCCTTGTCTTTGGTCGGGTAGGGACCGGCGTCGATGTTCGTGCGGCCCGCCGCCAGCGCGCGGATCAGGTCGTAATGGGAGCTCTGGTTGTCCGACCAGTTCTCCAGCATCACCCCGGAGGCCAGGCCGGCGAGCAGGATCGCGGCGAGGGCGAGCCGCCCGCCCCGGCTCGCCGGGATCAGCCTCCAGCGCCGGCCCGCACCCGCCGTGCTCGTCTCGCTGCCTGACTCGCCGACCGTCTCCGCGCCCATCAGTCGCTTCCGTGCAGAGCCTTGGGCCCGGGCCCGATCTCGTAGATCACGATCGAGCCGACCTGCCGCCGCGTGATGCCCAGTCCCGCGATCGGCTTGGCCGCGGCCGCTGCCGGGTCGGGCGGCTCGGGGATCTCGAGACCGTGCTCGACCGGCAGTTCCTTGATCGTGCCCAGGTGCAGGACGACGGTCCTGATCCCGTAGTAGCGGAGCTTCTCGACGCTCGCCTTGTCCGGGAAGCCGAACATGCCCCCCCGCAGGTCGTCGACCGCCGGCATGTCGAACGTGCTGTTGCCGATCGGGATCTTGTAGAAGCCGTCGGTCGAGAAGTACTGCCAGATACGGTCATGCGAGCCGTCGGTGGGGAGGTCGAGGCGCGGGCCCGGCAGCCCCGCTTCCGCGCCGGTGGGCTGCGGCACGACCGGATGTCCCAGGTGGCCGGCGCCTTCGCCGACGACCCCGATCAGCAGAGCCACGCCGACGATCCCCCCCAGCGCGGGCATCGCCGCCCTGTGCCCCCACCCGCGTGTGCGATCGACGATCCACTGCGCGCCCGCGCCGGCCAGCAGCGCATAGAAGAGGGTGCCCAGGATGAAGATCCGGCCCGGCACGCGCACGCCGTTCCAGCCCGGCGCGTAATCGAACAGCAGCCTGTACGGGTACCCCGCCCCGGTCAGGCCGAGGCCCATCGCCAGCACCGAGCAGACGACCACCCCCGCCGCCAGGCCGAGGCGCAATCGGCGCGTGAGCGGCGAGCCGCCGACGCCGACCAGCCCGAGCAGGGCGAGCACGAGGATCAGCCCGCCGGGGAAGAACACGTCCTCGTTCTTGGAGTGCACGTGTTCGCGCACGCCCGAGGTCACGCCGCCCCAGACCCTGTTCTCCGAGGAGGCCGCAAGCAATGCCGCCGGGCCGGAGGAGTAGTTCTCGACTTCCTTGAGCGTGCGCTTGGCCGTCGGGTAGTCGGCGGCGACCTTCAGATACGGGCGCGACTGGTAGATCGTGACGGCGCCCAGCACGGCGACTCCGATCAGGGTCACTGCGAGCAGGTGCCTCGGGATCAACGGTCCGCGCCCGCCCGTGGCTCGCCCCGGCTGCTGGGGCGCCGTCGCCGAGGCGGCCTCGCCATCGGGCCCGCCCGCGCCCGTCCCCGGATCCGGGTGCAGGCGCCGCCGCCACCAGGCCAAGCCCACCAGCAGCGCGAGGATCAGCAGCAGATATGCGAACTGCAGTCCCAGCGTGAAGCCGAGGCTGATCTGCCAGGCCGAGACCAGCCAGCCCGCCAGCACCAGCCCTCGCGAGTCGCGCCGGTATCCCCGCAGCAGCAGGAACAGCGCCAGCGCGATCCCGCCGGAGGAGATCACGTGCAGGTGCCCCGCCTCGGTGACGCGGTAGGGCGCATACGCGAAGGCGGCGCCCGCGACCCCGCCGCCGAGCCGGCCCAGCCCCAGCTCGCGGGCCAGCAGGTATGCGGCCAGGAAGCACAGCGACCAGGCGAACAGGAACAGCAGGTTGTAGCGGACCAGCGCGGCCACGGTGCCCGAGCCCAAGAAGCCGGCCGGCCCGTAGCCGAGCAGCGAGTCCGAGAAGGCGAGGCTGAGCGGGTGCGGGTAGAAGGCGTTCGAGTCGAACAGGTGCAGCGGGTCGTGAAGCATCGCGTGGCCGACCCACGCGATCTCCCAGGCGGTCCGCACCGGGTCGCCGAGATCGGGCGCGATCCGGCTCGACATGTGCAGCACGAGCGGCCATGTGGTCAGCACGGCGAGCAGCACCCCGCCCAGTGCGACCAGCGCCAGCTCGCGGGCGGAGAACGACGGCGAGGGCGCCCAGCGGGGCCCGCGGGCAGCGGTGCCCGTGGCCGCCGGCTCTGGCGCCGGGCGCCCGGCGGGGGCTCTGTCCTCGCCCGGCTGCTCAGTCTCGGTGGGGGTGCTTGGGCGGCTGGGCGGTCCGGCGCTCACGGTCCGGGGGGTGTCTTGGGCCGGGGGGATCGGCGCAGCATACGTGAGCCACCCGAGGCCTTGCGGCGGAGCGCCCGCCACGCCGTTGCGGCGGAGCACCCATCACGCCTTGAGACGTTTCGCTCGCGCCGTTTGCGTAAGACTGCCCGCCATGAGGGTTCTGGTCGTCGGAGCGGGCGGGGTGGGCGCGGCGTTTGCCGCGATCGCCCAGCGACGCGAGGTGTTCGACCACGTCGTGCTGGCCGATGTCGCGCTGGAGCGCGCGCAGGCCGCGGCCAGGCGGCGCGACGAACCGGAGCGCTTCAGCGCCGAGCCGGTCGACGCCTCCGACCGGGAGGCGCTGGTCGAGCTGATCGCGCGCGTCGCCCCCGACGCGGTCCTGAACGCCTGCGACCCACGCTTCAACGAGCCGATCTTCGGCGCCTGCTTCGACGCGAAGGTCACCTACCTGGACATGGCGATGACGCTGTCCCGTCCCCATCCCGAGCAGCCCCACGAGCTGCCCGGAGAGATGCTGGGCGAGCAGCAGCTCGCCCGCAACGGTGAATGGGAGCAGGCCGGGCTCCTGGCCCTGGTCGGCATCGGCGTCGAGCCCGGGCTCTCCGACGTGTTCGCCCGCTATGCCGCCGACGAGCTCTTCTCCAGCATCGGCGAGGTCGGAGTGCGCGACGGCGCCGACCTCGTCGTCGAGGGCTACGACTTCGCGCCGACCTTCTCGATCTGGACGACGATCGAGGAGTGCCTCAACCCGCCCCTGATCTGGGAGCGCGGGCGCGGCTTCTACACGACGGCTCCCTTCTCCGAGCCCGAGCTGTTCGAGTTCCCCGAGGGCATCGGACCGGTGGAATGCGTCAACGTCGAGCACGAGGAGGTCGTGCTGATCCCGCGCTGGGTGGACTGCGAGCGGGTCACCTTCAAGTACGGGCTCGGCCAGGAGTTCATCGACGTCCTCTCCACGCTGCACAAACTCGGCCTCGACTCGACCTTCCCGGTCACCGTGCGGGGCATGCAGGTCTCACCGCGCGATCTCGTCGCCGCGACGCTGCCCGACCCGGCCACCCTGGGGGAGCGGATGACGGGGCGCACCTGCGCCGGAACCTGGGTGAGGGGCGTCGGCAAGGACGGCCGGCCGCGCTCGACCTACCTCTACCACCTGGTCGACAACGAGACGACGATGCGCCAGTACGGCAGCCAGGCCGTCGTCTGGCAGACCGCGATCAACCCCGCCGTGGCGCTGGAGCTGCTGGATCGCGGCGAGTGGCGTGGCAGCGGCGTGCTCGGGCCGGAGGCCTTTCCCCCCAAGCCCTTCCTGGAGCTGCTCGCCGAGTACGGCTCGCCCCACGGCGTGATGGAGAAGCAGCCCGGCTGATCGGCCGGGCTGCGTGTCCGGACTCGGCTCGCGCGCTCAGGCTGACCCGTCGTCGGGCGGCGGCGTGTCCTCGTCCTCCGGGGTCAGCACGTGGATGCCGTGGGTCACGTGTTCGGGCCCCAGGATGCGCGCCGGGGCATGCGCCACGGGCGCGTCGAGCAGGCCCGGCGGCGCGGTTTCGGTCTTGCGGGAGAAGAACGCGGGGAAGTAGAGGCGCGAGACGAGCATCAGCACGACGCCCAGGATCATGCCCACGCCGCCGAGCCACAGCGGCAGGGTCAGCCCCAGGTACTCTTTGCCTTCGGCGTTCACCTTGTGGCCGTAGTATTTGATCGCGTAGATCCCGATCCCGTACATGATCACGCCGCCGAGGAAGGGGGCGAGTCCGACGAGGAAGAAGTGCCGCGGGCTCTTGAGCAGTTCGCGCCTGTAGTACCAGGCCGAGGCGAACCCGGTCGAGCCGTAGTAGAAGCAGACCGGGATCCCGAGCGCGACGACCGAGAGTTCCAGCACCGTTTCGGAGATCAGGATCAGCGGCACCGCGAGCGCGATCGAGAGCACGCCGAAGCCCCAGGTCGAGACGGTCGGGGTGAGGTAGCGCGGGTGGATTTTCCCGATCACGGCGGGGATCGACCCCCAGTGGGCCATCGACAGGGTCGTGCGCGCGGTCGGCAGGATCGTGGTCTGGGTCGACGCCGCCGCCGAGGTGAGCACGGCGACGATCAGGAACTTCACGCCGACCGAGCCGAGCACCCCCTTGCCGAGTGCGTGCAGGACGTCGCTGGCGTTTTCTTCGCTGGCCAGGAACGCGGTCCCATGGTATGCCTGGGCGCCGGCCGAGACGAGCAGGTATATGACCACGAGCAGCAGCGTCGAGACGACCGCAGCCCGCCCCGGCCCCTCGTTCGCGTCCTCGGACTCCTCGTTGACCGACACGCCCGAGTCCCAGCCCCAGTAGATGAAGATCCCCAGCAGCATCGCCACCAGCAGGTCGTGGAACTTCAGCGCGAACGGGTTGAACCAGCTGGCCTGCGGCTGGATCGAGTGGACGGCGGCGGTGCCGCTGTAGACGTCGACCAGGGCGACGACCGCGAAGATCGCGAGCATCGCCACCTCGAACGTCAGCAGCAGCTGCTGTATGCGGGCAGAGAGCTCGATGCCGCGGTGGCAGATCCACGTCATCACCAGGATCCAGACCACGCAGCCGACCAGCGCGACCCACTTGTGCACTTCGCCGTAGTGCCAGCCGAACAGTTGGTAGGTGTAGGTCGCGGCGATGTACCCGAGCGAGGCCATCACCAGGACGTCGGCGAGGAAGATGGCCCAGCCGTTGACCCATCCGAAGCCCGGCCCGAAGGCGCGCGTCGTCCAGGCGAAGGTGGTACCGGCGTCAGGGTCCGCCTTGTTGAGGTAGCGGTACCCCAGCGAGATCAGCAGCATCGGGATGAACGAGGCCAGCAGCACCGCCGGCGCGCGCACGCCCACGCCCGGGTCGGCGACGATGAAGCCGAGCGTCGCGGCGAGCGAGTAGGCGGGCGCCGTCGAGGCGACCCCGATGACGATGTTCGAGAGGTAGCCGATCGCGTTGCTCTTCAGGCCCTTGCTCTCGACCCGACCCGACGCCGGCGCTCCGGCCAAGGCGGGACTTTCTGTGGCCATCGAGGCTCCTCTCCCCAGGGATTGCGCCGTCTGCAGCGCCTGAGCAGAAAAATACGCCCTCGTGCGGCCGGAGGGCAACGGTCGCGATCCCCAAAGGCGCCCGCCCGAGCTGTACTTTCCGTACAAGCCGATACTCCGGCCTTGAACAGCTGCACTGTTGAGCGGGCACCGGCGAGCCGTTATGGTTGTCCTGAGTGTCCAGCCGGACCGCCTCGGTCCCCACACCCTGCTGGGAGCGCACAGCAACGTCGGAAGGAGCAGATGCGATGGGTGGCCACGACCTCAACGCGACCGACTCCGCCGGGTTCCCCGACACCGAGTCGACCGGCACGACGTGGGCGCCCGGCCCCTCGGGGCCGGCCCTGGCCGAAGACCCGGACCGCCTGCAGGAGCTGGCCCGGCGCCACCTGTGGATGCACTTCACGCGGATGGGCTCCTACGATGAGCACCACTCCGTGCCGGTGATCGTGAAGGGCGAGGGCTGCTACGTCTACGACGAGCACGGCACGCGCTACCTGGACGGCCTCTCGGCGCTGTACTGCGTCAACGTCGGGCACGGACGCGCCGAGATCGCCGAGGCGGCCGCGGCCCAGGCCAAGCAGCTCGCCTTCTACACGAACTGGAGCTACGCGCACCCGCCCGCGATCGAGCTCGCCACGCGCGTCGCGGCGCTGGCCCCGGGGAACCTGAACCGGGTGTTCTTCACCTCGGGCGGCTCGGAGGCGGTCGAGTCGGCCTGGAAGCTCGCCAAGGCCTACCACCGCGCCCGCGGCGAGCGCAACCGGCACAAGCTCGTCTCGCGCAATCTGGCATACCACGGCGTCTCGATGGGGGCGCTGACCGCGACCGGCCTGACGGCGCTGCGCGAGCCGTTCGAACCGCTGACGCCGGGCGGGGTGCACGTGCCCAACACCAACTCCTACCGCTGGAAGGAGGACCGCGACCCGCTGTGGGCAGCCGACGCGATCGAGCAGGCGATCGAATTCGAGGGACCCGACACCGTCGCGGCGGTGATCCTCGAGCCGGTGCAGAACGGCGGGGGCTGCTTCGTACCCCAGGACGGCTACTTCCAGCGCGTGCGCGAGATCTGCGACCGGCACGGCGTGCTGCTGATCTCCGACGAGGTGATCTGCGCCTGGGGCCGCCTCGGCCACTGGTTCGGCTGCGAACGCTACGGCTACCAGCCCGACATGATCACGACCGCGAAGGGGATCAGCTCCGCCTACGCGCCGCTGGGAGCGGTGATCGCGGGCGATCACCTCGCCGAGCCCTTCCTGCACGGCACCGTCTCGTTCAGCCACGGCTTCACCTTCGGCGGGCACCCCGTCGCCTGCGCCGTCGGGCTGGCCAACATCGACGTGCTGGAGCGGGAGGACCTGAACGCCAACGTGCGCGAGAACGAGGGCGTGCTGAGAGGGATGCTGGAGGACCTGCGCGACCTGCCGATCGTCGGCGACGTGCGCGGCGCCGGCTACTTCCACGCGATCGAGCTGGTCAAGGACAAAGAGACCAAGGAGACCTTCGACGACGCCGAGTCCGAGCAGCTGCTGAGGGGCTTCCTGTCGGGCGAGCTGTACCGGCGCGGGCTGATCTGCCGGACCGACGACCGCGGCGACCCGATCGTGCAGCTCTCGCCGCCGCTGATCGCCGGCCCCGAGCAGTTCGAGGAGATAGTTGCGATCCTGCGGCCGGTGCTGAGCGAAGCGAGCGAACGCATGGAGACATGGAGCTCACTGTCGAGAGCCTGATCGGCGAGCTCGGCCTGAAACTCGTCTGCGGGGAGGAGTCCGCTCACACCCACGTCCGCTGGGTGCACAGCACGGAGCTGCCCGACCCCACGCCCTGGCTCAAAGGCGGGGAGGTACTGCTGACGACCGGCCTGCAGCTGGAAGACGCGAGGCTGCAACGCGAGTTCGTGGAGCACCTCGCCGAGCACGACATCGCCGCGCTCGGCTTCGGCACCGGCTTCAGCCACCGGCGTCTGCCCCCCGCGCTGGTCACGGCGGCGCGCAGGCGCGGTTTCCCGCTGTTCGAGGTTCCCTACGAGCTCCCCTTCATCGCGATCACCGAGCGCGCCTTCGCCCAGCTGCTGGACGAACGCTATGAACTGCTGCAGCGCACGATGGTCGGCGACCTGCTCGCCGAGGCGCTCAGCGGGCACCTCTATCCCGAGGACCTGCAGGCGCGACTACGGCCCTTCGGGATCGGCGAGCAGATCGCGGTGCTCGCGTTCCGCCTCGAGGCTGCCGGCGAGGCGGCCGCGGCGGTCGAGCGAACACTCGAGGAGGCGCGCGTCGGCAACCTGGTGGCGATCCGGGCGGGGCTGCTGTGCGCCGTCGTCGACGTGTCAGCCTCCGACACGCGGCTCGACCCCCTCGCCTTGGCGGCGCGAATCCGCGGCGAGCTGGCCGCCCGCTTCGGCGATGTCCGCGCCGGAGTCAGCCGCGCCGCGCCGACGCACTCGCTGCGGATGGCCTTCCACGAGGCGCGCTGCGCGCTGGAGGCGGTGCGCCTGCGCAACGGCGACGCACCCGAGGTCGCGACCTATGAGGACCTGGGCGCCTTCCAGCTGCTCCTCTCGCTCCAGGACGAGGAGGCGCTGAGCTCGTACTGCCGCAGCGTGCTCGGCCCGATCGAACAGGGGGAGGGCGAGTACGGCGACGAGCTGGTCCGCTCGCTCGACGTGTTCATCGAGCACAACGGGCACTGGGAGAAGGCGGCCGGTGAGCTGTACTGCCACCGCCACACGCTGCGCTATCGCATCCGCCGCATCGAGCAGCTGACCGGGCGCGACTTCTCCAGCGCCCGCGACCGGATCGAGTTCTGGCTGGCCCTGCGCGGGCGGGAGCTGGCGCGATGAGAGCCTGTTCTGCCCGACGCTCCCGCCGGGGGCGCCGCCCGCCGAGAAAAGGAGCGCTCAGCACATGAGGATCGGGGTTCCCACCGAGATCAAGACCGACGAGTACCGCGTCGCGATCACGCCGGCGGGCGTGCGCGAGCTGACGACGCATGGCCACGAGGTGCTCGTGCAGACCGGCGCGGGAGAGGGCAGCGCGATGAGCGACGAAGAGTTCCGCGCCCAGGGTGCGGACATCGTTCCCGACGCGGTCGCCGTGTTCGGGGAGGCCGAGCTCGTGCTCAAGGTCAAGGAGCCCCAGCCCGAGGAGGTCGCCCGCCTGCGTTCCGACCAGACGCTGTTCACCTACCTGCACCTCGCCGCCGAGCCGGAGCTGGCGCGCGCGCTGATGGCCTCCGGGGCGACGGCGATCGCCTACGAGACCGTCGAGGACGCCGAGGGCAGGCTGCCGCTGCTGGCGCCGATGAGCGAGGTGGCAGGCAAGATCGCCACGCAGGCCGGCGCCTTCATGCTCGAGAAGCCGCTGGGGGGGCGCGGCATCCTGCTGGGCGGTGTGCCCGGCGTCGCCGCGGCCACCGTGCTGGTGATCGGCGGCGGCGTGGTCGGCATGAACGCCGCCTTCATCGCGATCGGGATGCAGGCCGACGTGTTCGTCTTCGACCGCTCGATCGACCGGCTGCGCGAGCTGGAAGTCGCCTTCGGGGGCCGCGCCTCGACCGTCTACTCCTCGACGCTCGCGATCGAGGAGATGCTGCCTGTGGCCGACCTCGTGATCGGCGCCGTCCTCGTCCACGGCGGCCGCGCCCCGCACGTCGTCACGCGCGCCCAGCTGGCGCTGATGAGGCGCCACGCCGTGATGGTCGACGTCTCGATCGACCAGGGGGGATGCTTCGAGACCTCGCGCCCGACGACGCACTCGCACCCGACCTACGAGGTCGACGGGATCACCCACTACTGCGTGGCCAACATGCCCGGCGCGGTGCCGATCACATCGACCTACGCGCTGACCAACGCCACGCTTCCCTACGTGATCGAGCTGGCCGACCGCGGCGTCGAGGAGGCCCTGCAGGACAGCACCGGTCTGCGTATGGGGCTGAACGTCCGGCACGGGGAGATAACCCACCCGGCCGTTGCCGAGGCGCTCGAGCTCACGGCGAGCGCGTGAGCGGGGCTCGAGCGCGAAGATCCAGATCACCACGGCAGCGCGACAGAAGACGAGACCCAGAGGAGCGGAGATCGACATGGCCAGCACGACAGAGACCCTGAGCAACTTCATCGACGGCCAGCAGTCGGCGGGCGGCGGCGAGACGGAACCGATCCTGAACCCGGCCACCGGCGAGGAGATCGCGCGCGCGCCCGTGTCGGGACCCGACGAGGTCGACCGCGGCGTGCAGGCGGCCCGCCGCGCATTCGAGGGCTGGTCGAACACGACGCCGGCGCAGCGCGCCCAGGCGCTGCTGGCGATCGCCGACGTGGTCGAGGAGCACGGCGAGGAGATCGCCCGGCTCGAGGCCGTGAACGCCGGCAAGCCGATCGAGGCGGTCAGCGGCGACGAGATCCCCGTGATGGCCGACAACCTGCGCTTCTTCGCCGGCGCGGCGCGCTGCCTCGAGGGCAGGGCGGCCGGCGAGTACCTGGAGGGCTACACGTCCTACACCCGCCGCGAAGCGGTCGGCGTGATCGGGCAGATCACGCCCTGGAACTACCCCCTGATGATGGCGATCTGGAAATTCGGCCCGGCGCTCGCGGCCGGCAACACCGTCGTGCTGAAGCCCGCCGAGACGACCCCGATCACGACCCTGCGGCTCGCCGAGCTGATCGCCGACATCCTGCCCCCCGGCGTGCTCAACGTCGTCACCGGGCCGGGCGACCCGACGGGTGAGGCGCTGATCAACCACCCCGACGTCGACATGCTCGCGCTGACCGGCTCGGTCGCCACCGGCAAGCACATCGCGCGGGTCGCCTCGGAGTCGCTCAAGCGCGTCCACCTCGAGCTGGGCGGCAAGGCGCCCGTGATCGTCTTCGACGACGTCAGCCTCGAGACCGCGCTGGAGACGATCGCCGGCACGGGCTTCTACAACGCCGGGCAGGACTGCACGGCGGCCACCCGCGTGCTGGCCGCGGGCGGGGTCTACGACGACGTCGTCGGCGGCCTGGCCGAGCAGGCGCGGGGCCTGGTGATCGGCGACACGCTCTCACCCGAGACGACGCTCGGCCCGGTCAACTCGGCAAAACAGCGCGAGCGCGTCACCGGCTTCCTGGACCGTCGCCCCGAGCGCGCCGAGATCGTCACGGGCGGTGCGGCGGCCGACCGTCCCGGGTTCTTCGTCGAGCCCACCGTCGTGGCCGGCCTCGAGCAGGAAGACGAAATGATCCAGAACGAGATCTTCGGGCCGGTGATCACGGTGCAGCGCTTCAGCGACGAGCAGCAGGCGATCGGCTGGGCCAACGCGACGCGTTACGGCCTGGCCTCCTCGGTCTGGACGCGCGACGTCGGTCGCGCGCTGCGCGTCTCCAAGGCGCTGCGCTTCGGCTGCGTGTGGATCAACGACCACATCCCGCTCGTCTCGGAGATGCCCCACGGCGGCTTCAAGGAGTCCGGCTACGGCAAGGACCTGAGCATCTACGGGGTCGAGGACTACACGATCGTCAAGCATGTGATGGCGAACATCCAGTAGCCCGAGCCGGAGGCTGCTACGGTCCTTGACATGGGCGGCGACGTCGCCCGTGAGGTTCTTTGTCTTTGTTGGCGCCCCGAGGCGCGGATGGGGTCAGTCGAATCTCCATCTGCAGCGGCGACCGAGCGGTCGCCAGAAGGAGCACCAACACATGAAGCATGCATCGTTCGCCGATCTCGGCGTGTCCGAGGTCGTCGCAAAGGAGCTGGCCGACAGCGGCTTCTCCGCCCCCTTCGCCGTCCAGGGCATGGTCATCCCCGACGTGCTGGCCGGCCACGACGTGCTGGCCCAGTCGCCGACCGGCTCAGGCAAGACGCTGGCCTTCGGCATCCCGCTGGTGGAGCGCCTGCGCGACTCCGACCCGCGTCCCTCGGCTCTGGTCCTGGCCCCGACGCGGGAGCTCGCGATCCAGATCGTCGAGGACCTGCGCCCCCTGGCCCACGCCCGAGCCCTGTCGATCGCGGCCGTCTACGGCGGCGCCGGAATCGTCAAGCAGGCCCGCCTGGCAGCCCGCGCGCACATCCTCGTGGCGACCCCGGGACGGCTGCTCGACCTGATCGAGCGCGGCGAGGTCTCGCTGGCGAAGGTGCGGCTGCTGGTCCTCGACGAGGCGGACAGGATGCTCGACATGGGCTTCAAGCCGGTGGTCGACCGGATCGTCAAGATGACCGCCTCCGATCGCCAGACACTGCTGTTCTCGGCCACGCTCGAGGGCGAGGTGGGCCGGATCGCGAAGGCCTACACGACCACGCCGCGACGCCACGAGCACGCCCACCCGGCCGAGCGCCGGGGGGACGTGGAGCACCGCTTCGTGACCGTCAGCCACGAGGGCAAGGTGGGCCGCCTGACGAGCGAGCTGCAGAGCGCCGAGCGTGGCCTGACGCTGGTGTTCGTGCGGACCAAGCGCGGCGCCGACCGTCTGGTCAAGCGGCTTGCGAAAAGCAGCGTGACGGCGGTCGCGATGCACGGCGACAAGTCCCAGGGTCAGCGCGAGCGCGCGCTGGCCAGCTTCGAGGCGGGCCGTGTCGACACGCTCGTGGCGACCGACGTGGCCGCCCGCGGCATCGACGTGGCCGGCATCACGCACGTGATCAACTACGACATGCCCGCCACCCGCGACGACTACGTCCACCGCGTCGGGCGTACCGCCCGGGCCGGGGCCAGCGGCACCGGCATCACGCTGGTGACCGGCGATCAGGCCGGCGAGCTGGCCGGGATGCTCGGTGGCCTCGGGCTCGATCGCGAGCTCGAGCAGGCCGGCCTGCCGGCCCGTTCGCGACCGAGCGGATCGGCCGCGAGAGGCTCCCAGCGCGGCCCGCGAGGCGGGGGGCAGGGAAGGGGCGGGCGCGGCCGCAGCGGCGGTGAGCGCCAGAGCGCCGGCGCCCGCCAGAGCGCCGGCGGGCGCGGCAAGCGCGACTCGCGCCGGGCCGCCCGCGCCGGGAGCTAGCTGGGTCCCGGCCTCGGCGGGACCCCGTCGGTCTCAGCTAACGTCGGCGCCATGGACACGCCCGGTCGGGAGGTCGTGGAGCCCAGCGAGCCCAGCGAGGAGGAATCGCTGGCCGACCTGGCCGGGCACTACGACATCCTGCTGGTGCGGGCGCACAACCCCGGCCCGCTGACGCTGACCGGGACCAACAGCTGGGTGGTGGGGCGCCGGCCCGCCTGGGTCGTGGACCCGGGGCCGCTGCTCGAGGAGCACCTGCACGCGCTCTATGAGGCGATCGAGCAGAGGGGCGGGCTGGGCGGGGTCGTGCTGACCCACGACCACCACGATCACTCCGAAGCCGCCGGCGCCCTGGTGGAGCGCTACGAGGTCCCGCTGGCAGCCGGCCGGGGGCCGGTCGACATCGTGCTGGGCGAAGGGACGCAGGTCGGGCCGTTCACGGCCGTCGCGACTCCGGGCCACGCCTCCGACCACTACGCGCTGATCGCCGACGGCGCCTGCTTCACCGGCGATGCCGTGCTGGGCAGCGGCAGCGTCTTCGTCAGCCCCTACCCGGGCGCGCTGGCCGGCTACCTGCTCGCGTTGACCCGTCTGCGCCTTCGTGAAGACTTCAACGTGTTGTGCCCCGGGCATGGACCGCCGGTCTGGGACGCGCAGAGCAGGCTCGAACAGTATGCCGCCCATCGAATCGACCGCGAGAACCGCCTGATCATGGCCCTGGGGGAAGGGCGACGCACGATCGAGGAGCTGCTCGACGCGGCCTGGCCGGACGTGCCCGCGCAGATGCGCCCGGTCGCGGCCGTCACGCTGGCCGCCCACCTGGACAAGCTGGAGGAAGAGCAGGTGCTGCCCGCCGGGGTCGAGCGCCCGACGTTCGATCGGATCGAATGGTGAGCGTCTCCCAGACGAGGAGGGCCACGCTGCTGGGGGGAGCGACGTCGATCGACTCGCCCTTCCCCCCGATCGCCGACTACGGCTTCCTGTCGGACTGCCACACGGGCGCACTGATCGCTTCCGACGGCTCGATCGAGTGGATGTGCCTGCCGCACTTCGACTGCCCGGCCGTGTTCGCCGCGATGCTCGACCGCGGCGCCGGCAGCTTCAGGGTCGGCCCGTACGGCACCTACGTGCCCGTCGGCCGGCGCTACATCCCCGGGACCAACCTGATCGAGACCACGTGGATGACCGCGCAGGGCTGGCTGCGCGTAATCGACGGACTGACGATCGGCGAATGGCACGACAACACGCACGGCAGCAGCCACACGCGCCCGCCGACCGACTCTGACGCAGATCACCTGCTCGTGCGCTGGGTCGAATGCGTGCAGGGCCAGGTCCAGGTGGAGCTCGTGTGCGAGCCGATGTTCGGCTACGGCGCCGTCCCTGCGCGCTGGACCGCGGTCGACACGGGCCAGGACGGCGGCTTCGCGCTGGACGCGAGCGCCAACGCGAGCGACCCCGCCGGCGACCCGGTTGATGAGGCGCGCCGGAGCTATGCGGACATCCAGCTTGGGTTTCGCCTCTTCAGCGACCTGCGCATGGGTGTCGAGCTCGGCCGCGTG
>JBKQOO010000224.1:0-6190 GCA_052145475.1 Solirubrobacteraceae bacterium | reverse complement strand
GTCAGCTTCGTGGCGGGCTGGGCGATCCTGCTGGACTACGTGATCCTGATCGCGGTCACGGCCTACTCGGCGACCCAGTACCTGCGGGTGTTCTGGAGCCAGCTCGGGGACCGCGGCTCGTCGCTGGGGCTGTCACTCGCCTTCATCGCCCTGGTCGTGCTCAGCAACATCCGCGGCTTCGGCACCCGCCGCGCCCGGCGGGTCGGGCTGCTGCTGGCCGGCGACATCGCCGTCCAGGCCTTCATCGTCGTGCTCGGGCTGGTCCTGTTCTTCGAGCCGTCCAAGTGGCTGGACCCGATCCACCTGGGCAGCGCGCCGACCTGGTCGGGGCTGATCTTCGCCCTGACCGTGGCGGTGATCGCGTTCACGAGCCTGGAGTCGGCCTCCGGACTCTCCGGCGAGGTCCGCATCAGCCGCGCAGGGCTCAAGCGCCTGGTCTGGAGCACGACCGCGACGGTCGCCTTCCTGTACGTCGGCATCGCACTGGTCGCGATCACCGCGCTGCCGGTCCACGACGGACACACCGCGCTGGGCGGCATCTACCAGGACGCGCCGATGATCGGGATCGTCAAGCAGGTCCATCCGTACTGGCTCGAGCAGTTCCTGCTCTACCTGGTCGCCGGCCTCGCCACGGTGACGCTGCTGGCCGCCGCCAACTCGGCGATGCTGGGCCTCTCGCGGCTGGCCTACTCGCTCTCGACCAACCGCCAGATCCCGAGCGCGCTGGGGCGCCTGCACCCCGAGCGCTCGACCCCGTACGTCCTGATCATCCTCGCCGGCCTGATCGCGGCCGGGCTGGTCGTGCCCGAGAACCTCGACTTCCTGGTCGGCATCTACGCGTTCGGGGCGACGCTCGCCTTCACGATCGCGCACCTGTCGATCTGCCGCCTGCGCTACACCGAGCCGGATCGCGACCGGCCCTACCGGGTCCCGCTCTCGGTCCAGTTCAAAGGCGCCCAGCTGCCGCTGCCGGCCGTCTTCGGGGCGGTCGTCTCGGCCGCCGGCTGGGTCGCGGTGATGGTGGTGCACGAACCGGCCCGCTACGTCGGGTTGGGCTGGATGGTGTTCGGCCTGGCGATGTACGTGATCTACCGCCGCGCCGATGAAACCTCGCTGCTGCGGCGCGTCACCGTCTCGCCCCAGGTGCTGCGCGCCGAGCCGCCCCGCGAGCGCGACTACGGCTCTGTGTTGGTGCCGCTGTTCGGGACCGAACTGGACGACGACATCGTCCAGACCGCCGCGCTGCTGGTCTCGGGCGAGCCGACCGACGAGGCGGCGATCGACACCGCCACGATCGAGGCGATCTGGATCTTCGAGATGCCGATGTCGCTGCCGCTCGACGCGAGCCTGCCCGAGGCGCAGATCAAGCACGCCCGAGGAGTGCTGGCCAGGGCCAAGGCGGTCGGCGAGGAGTACACCGGCGTCCAGGTCGCGACGGCCACCGTCCGGACCAGGCGGGCCGGCTACGCGATCGTCGACGAGGCCCGCAGGCGGGGCGTCGAGGCGATCGTGCTCGGAGCCGAGGAACCGTCCACGATCCGCGGCGGCGCCAGGCTGGGCGGACGTGGCGGGCCGCTCGAGGGGTTCGTGGGGGACATCACGAAGTACGTCGTGCGCAAGGCGCCCTGCAGGGTCATCGTGACCGCCCCGGCCGCCAAGGACTCGCCCATGGAGCTGGCCAGGCGGGCGCATCGGGCCGACGCGCCCATCGTCTAATCTCCCGCGTATGCGGATCGCACGAACCAGATGTTCGTCCTGATCGTCGGCGCCGGCCGGGTCGGATCGGCCGTCGCCAAGTCGGCACTGGCGGCCGGCCACCAAGTCTCGGTACTGGATGAGGACCCCCTCTCCCACGAGCGCCTCGACGCCGGCCAGAACCAGTCGTGGGAGGACTCCGGCGGCCAGTTCACGGTCGGCACGGCGCTCGAGACCGACGCCCTGATCCAGGCAGGCATCGAGCGCGCCGACGCGTTCATCGCCTCGACCGCCGGCGACAACACGAACCTCGTGATCGCGCAGATCGCGCAGAAGCGCTTCGGCGTCGACAAGACGATCGTGCGGGTCATGGACCCGGCCCGGGCCGATTGGTACGGCGAGCAGGGCATGCAGACGATCTCGCCGACCAAGCACGCGATCGAGATGTTCGAGCGGACCCTCGAATCCGGGGAGAGCTAGGGCGTGTACGCGATCATCGCCGGCGCCGGGAAGGTCGGGCGCAACCTCGCCAGAGAGTTGATCAGCAAGGATCACGAGGTGACCCTGATCGAGTCCAACCGGCCGAGCTACCTGAGCAACGAGGAGGAGTTCGAGCACGCCGTCCAGTACGGCGACGCGACCGAGCTGTGGGTGCTGGAGCGGGCCGGGATCCAGCGCGCCGACCTCGTGATCGCGGTGACTGGCGACGACGAGGACAACATCCTGGTCTGCCAGGTCGCCAAGGAGAAGTACCTCTGCGACCGGATCATCGCCCGCGTCAACAACCCCCGCAACCACGACCACTTCCGCCTGCTCGGCATCCAGCCTGCGGTGTCGGCGACCGACCTGATCCTGCGTCTGATCGAGCACGAGGTGCCCCGCTACGGGCTCGTCCACCTGCTCGCGCTGGAAGAGGAGCGCCTCGAGATCATCGAGCTCGAGGTCACCGCCGACGCGCCGACAGTGGGGGAGAAGGTCACCGACATCCAGCTGCCCGAAGGCAGCCTGATCATCTCGGTGCTGCGCGGCGGGATGGGCTTCGTGCCGAAGGCCGACACCACGATCGAGGAGGGCGACGAGGTCCTCCTGGTGCTCGATCCGGGGCTCGAGGAGGCCATCACGGCCTACTTCGCGCCCGGCGCGACCGCACCCCTCTAGACGCGAGGCGCCGCCAGGGGGGGCGGGCCCGGGACGCCAGCCCGCCTACTATCCTTCGACGGGCCTTCCGGGATGGTGTAATTGGCAACACGCGACACTCTGGATGTCGAATTTGGGGTTCGAGTCCCTGTCCCGGAGCTGGCTGGCGCCCCGTGTCTGCGGGGCGTTCGGCGTTCTGGGAGCGACCCCGGGCCAGGATTCGGGCCCTGGCCCCGAGGCCACGAGCAGGTCGGCTGCGCCGGGTTGTGATCGGGAGCACAGACACCGCTACGTGATGGGCGTACCTTGCGAGCATGGCCCGCCAGCTCGACCCGACTCGCCAGCTTGACCCGTTCGGCGAAGACCGCCCAAAACTGGTCGCCAGGTGCTCCGACTTCGGCCTCGACGTGCTCATGTGGATCGAACGCAACCGACGGGTTTGCATCATCGTGGCGATCGTCGTCTTCGTGGTCGTGGCGGCGCTCATCGGGGGCAGCGGAAACAGCGAACTGGAAGCCGGCGGTTGACGGCCCCGGTTGTGAACGACGGTAACGCCCCCTTTGCGGGGCGCGCTGCTGCTCGTTAAGCTCGCGGCCGAGTGCCCGGCTGCACAGAGGGGGATTGCAGTGCTCTGGACCATGGAGACGCGATGAGGACCGGAGGGACCGTTACGGTCGCCGCCTTCCGGCGCCCGTCCAGCAGGTATCGCCACACGGCGACGTCTGCCGGCGGGGGACGCCCGGCACCAAATGCGCACGACTACAAGGAGGAATCGTGAGGAGCAAACATTTGATCGCCGTGGCGCCGTTGGCGGCTGTCCTGGCCCTGGCCCTGCCGGCGCTCGCCAGTGCCGCCGGGGTCTACGTGTCTAACTCGAACCCGGTGGGGAGCGGCACGAGCTGCGCCAGCCCGGGCTACGCCACGATCCAGGCCGCGCTGGCCGCCGGCGGCACGAAGATCAACGTCTGTGGCGGGACCTATACCGAACAGCTGGAAATCACCAAAGCGGTCAAGCTGCAGCTCGCCAGCGGTGCGGGCACGGCCCGCGTGGTGATGCCCGCAACACCCGCCGATTCGCTGACGAGCTGTGACACCGCTGCCGGCGTCGAACCCGGCCAGAAGGATGAGATCTCGATCTGCACGGCCGAAACCGTCAGCATCAGCGGCCTGGTGATCGAAGCCGTCGTGCCGCTGGAAACGTGTGCCGGGGGTCTCTACGGGATCTTCGTCGCGGGAGGCGGGACGCTGAACGCCAGCAACGACACGATCGTCGGCGCCAGCACCAGCCTGAACGCGTTCAAGGGCTGCCAGCACGGCGTGGCGCTCGAGGTCGGCCTGAAAACACCGGCCGAGGTCGGGCACGCGAACCTCAAGAACGTCAACGTCAGCGGTTACGAGAAGAACGGGCCGACCGTGAAGAGCGCCGGCTCGACGCTGACGATCAAGAGCTCGACGGTCACGGGCGAAGGCCCGAGCCCGTACATCGCCCAGAACGGGATCGAGGTCGCCTACGGCGCGAAGGGCAGCGTCAGCGGAACGACGGTCAGCGGCAATGAGTGCGAACTGTCGGGCGTCTGCTCGGCTACGACGCTCGGCGAACAGGCGACCGGCGTGCTGTTCTACGGCGCGGCGAGCGGGTCGGGCGTGACGAGCTCGACGTTCACCCACAACGACATCGGCGCCTACTACGCGTCGACCAGCCCGACCGCGCCGAGCTCACCGGAGGTCTCGATCGCTGACAGCGAGTTCACCAACAACCGCTACGAGGGGATCCTCCTGGAAGAAGGCAACGCGCTCGTCAAGGGCGACAAGGTGAACGGCTCAGGACGCTACGGACTCGCCCTGAACCAGCTCGCCAGCGAGCCCTACGCCCCGGGCGGAGAGGCGGAGCGCTGCACGATCGAAGGCATGAGCAAGGCGGGCGTGGTCGTGTTCTCCGACAAACAGCCCGGCGATCCGGCCGGCAAATTCACGCTCAAGATGAACTCGATCGAGAAAAACGCCGTACCGGTGATCAACGAAAGCAGCAACTACACGCTGGTCAACTAGGCGAGGCCAGGCCAGCCAAGGTTGCAACGGAGGGGCGGCACGAAGCCGCCCCTCTGCCTGGCCGGCCCACTGCGGGCCCCAGTCCTGGCAGACCGGTAGGGCTGGACCCGATTCAGGCAGCGGCCGCCGGACGTGTCTCATGGAAGTAGTGCTCTTCGTCGAGGTCGGCGATCAGACCGGGGTGCCTGGGCTGCCAGTCGAGCAGCTCGCGGGTCAGCTCGCTCGAGGCCGGACCGTCGATCGCGAGCAGGCCGGCCAGCCAGGTGAAGTGCTCGCCCGCGTCCTCCGGCGCGATGGAGGCGACCGGGATCTCGAGATGGCGGCCGATCACCTCGGCGATCTCGCGGATCCGAACGCCCTCGTCGGCGACTGCGTGCAGCGTCGATCCCGCCGGGGCCGCTTCCAGCGCGAGACGGAAGAGGCGCGCCGAGTCGAGCCGGTGCACGGCGGGCCAGCGGTTGGTGCCGTCGCCGATGTAGCCGGAGATCCCCTTCTCGCGGGCGATCGCGACGAGCGTCGCGATGAAGCCCTTGTCTCCATCGCCGTGATTGGTCGGCGGGAGCCGCACGACCGACGAACGGACGCCGCGGTCAGCCAGGGACAGGACCAGCTCGGCGGTGGCCCAGCGGGTCTGCGGACCGCCCCCCAGACCGGCCACGGCGACGTCGGCACCGTGTCCGTCGCGCTCCGTCGCCAGGCGCCCCGGCGCGACGGCGAGCGTGCCCGATGCGATCAGGAAAGGCCGGTCGGAGCCCGTCAGCGCCTCGCCGAACGTCTCGACGGCGCGCCGGTCGGCGTCGGCAGCGCCCTGGAAGTCGCCCGAGAAAGCCAGGTCGTGCTTGAAGGCGAGGTGGATCACGCCGTCGGACACAGCAGCCCCGTCCCGCAGGGTCTCGAGATCGTCGAGGGTGCCACGCTGCACCTCCGCGCCGGCTGCGCCGAGGGCATCGGCGGAGGCATCGGAGCGAGCCAGGCCGATGACCTGATGGCCGGCGCCGATCAGCTCGGGAACGAGCGCCGAGCCGATCCAGCCCGACGCCCCGGTGACGAATACGCGCATGAGAAGAACCTCCATGTGTTCGGCCGGGGCTCGGCGCGGACTTCGGCGCCCAGACGGCGTGATGTCAGTTGCTGCCATCAGCGTAACACACGATGTCAGTCGCTGTCGTCAGCTAGAATCCGGGACATGGGCCGATGGGAGCCAAACGCGCGCGGCCGGCTCCTGAAGGCGGCGATGGACCTTTATGGGGAGCGCGGCTTCGAACAGACCACGGTCGCGGAGATCGCCGAACGGGCGGGACTGACCGAG
>JBKQOO010000223.1:0-3746 GCA_052145475.1 Solirubrobacteraceae bacterium | reverse complement strand
GGTCTCCTTCCTCCCCCACGGGTCGATCGACAAGTACCTGGTCTGCAACGCCGACGAGTCCGAGCCCGGCACCTTCAAGGACCGCGAACTGATGCAGAAGAGCCCTCACATGCTGATCGAGGGGATCGTGATCGCCTCGTATGCGGCCGGAACGAACCGCTCCTTCATTTACATCCGGGGCGAGTACATCCTGCAGGCCGACGCGCTCGACGCGGCGCTGTCCGAAGCCAGCGAGGCGGGATACATCGGCGAGGACATCCTCGGGTCGGGGCACACGCTCTCGCTGGTCGTCCATCGCGGCGCCGGGGCCTACATCTGCGGCGAGGAGACGGGGCTGCTGGACTCGCTGGAAGGCAAGCGGGGCAACCCGCGCCTGAAGCCGCCGTTCCCGGCCAACCAGGGCCTCTACCAGGGGCCGACGCTGATCAACAACGTGGAGACGCTGGCGACCGTCCCGACGATCATCAGCATGGGCGGCGAGGAGTACGCGAAGCTGGGCACCGAGACCTCGAAAGGGACGAAGGTGGTGTCCGTCTCGGGTCACGTCCAGCGCCCGGGCAACTACGAGGTCGAACTGGGCGTCCCCTCGCGGGAGATCATCTACGGGCTCGCCGGCGGCCCGCCGCAGGGGCGCTCGATCAAGTGCTGGTTTCCCGGGGGGTCCTCCTCGCCGGTGCTGACGGCCGATGACCTCGACGTCCCCTACGACTTCGACTCGCTTGCCAAAGCAGGCTCGATGCTCGGCTCGGGCGCGATCATCGTCGTCGACGACTCGACCCCGATCCTCGACCTCGCCCTGAAGACGGCGAAGTTCTACAGCCATGAGTCCTGCGGGAAGTGCACGCCCTGTCGCGAGGGGACCAACTGGACGGTGAAGATGCTCGAGCGGATCGAACTCGGCGAAGCGACGCCGATGGACCTCGAGATCATGGCCTCGGTCCAGGAGCACATCATCGGCAACTGCCTGTGCGTGCTGGGCGACGCGATGGCGATGCCGATCGGCTCGATGATCGCCAAGTTCCGGGACGAGTTCGAAGCGCACATCGAGCGGGCCCGCCTCGAGCGGGACATCGACGGGGCCTGACGATGCCGCGACCCCAGCCGCAGATGATCACGTTCACGATCGACGGGCGCGAAGTCCAGGCGCCCGAGAACACGATGCTGGTCGACGCGGCGAAACTCGGCGACGTCGAGATCCCGGTGTTCTGCTACGAGCCCAAGCTCGGCCAGCCGGTCGGCGCCTGCCGCATGTGCCTGGTCGAAATCGAGGGCATCCCGAAGCTTCAGACGGGCTGCTCGACGCCGGTCAAGGACGGCATGGCCGTCTACACCCAGACCGAGCGCGTCAAGACGGCGCAGCAGTCGGTCGTCGAGTTCCTGCTGATCAACCACCCGCTCGACTGTCCCGTCTGCGACAAGGGCGGGGAGTGCCCGCTGCAGGACATCACGTTCGGCTGGGGCGGAGGGATCTCGCGCTTCGTCGAGCCGAAGCGTCACTTCGTCAAGCCGCTCGAGCTCTCGCCGCTGATCGCGATCGACCGCGAGCGCTGCATCCTCTGCTACCGCTGCGTGCG
Organism: Solirubrobacteraceae bacterium; assembly: GCA_052145475.1. Lineage (GTDB taxonomy): Bacteria > Actinomycetota > Thermoleophilia > Solirubrobacterales > Solirubrobacteraceae > Palsa-744. The sequence continues at coordinate 2,172 of JBKQOO010000223.1, read as the reverse complement.
CTTCTCCCAGGAGGTGGCCGAGGACTACCAGCTCGTGCTGGTCGAGCGCGGCTCGCACTCCTACGTCTCGACCTTCGACGGCCACCCCTACGTCGCCCCGTTCAGCGGCAACATCGTCGAGCTTTGCCCCGTCGGCGCCCTGACCTCGCTCCCGTACCGCTTCCGCGCGCGGCCCTGGGACATCGAGGACGCCGGCTCGGTGTGCACGCTCTGCCCGGCGCAGTGCAACGTCACGATCACCGTGCGCGACGAGCGCGCCACGCGGGTGTTGGACCGCCAGAACCCCGAGGTGGATGACGGCTGGCTCTGCGACAAGGGCCGCTTCGGCTACCAGTCCTTCCACGTCGAAGAGCGCATCACCGAGCCGCTGCTCCGCGACGGCGGGATGCTGCGCCCGGTCACCTGGGAGCGGGCCCTGCGCGAGGCCGCCGCCGGGCTCGCCCGCGCAGGCGCGGGAAGCGGCGCGATCGCGGGTGGGCAGGCGAGCAACGAGGAGGGCCTGCTGCTCTCCCGGCTGATGCGCGAGGCGCTCGGCTCCCCGCACCTGGACTCCCGCCGTGCGAGCACGCTGCCGCTGGAGCTCCACCGGGCGCTGGACGACCCGGCGCTGCAGGCCCGCACCACAGACCTCGAGTTCGCCCACGCGGTCCTCGTGCTCGACGCCGACCCGGTCAACGACGCCTCGATCCTCGACCTGCGTCTGCGCAAGGGCGTCCGCCGCCGCGGCCTGAGGCTCGCCGTCGCCGGTCCCGGACCAAGCTCGCTCGAGGCCAACGCGGCGATCAGCGTCCGCTACGCCGAAGGCGGCGCGGCGGCCTTCGCGGCGGCGCTCGAGTCCGGGCTGGGCGATGGCGAGGACCTCGAGCGGCTGGCCGGTGAGGCCGGAGCCGAGGCCGACGCGGTGCGCGAGCTGGCCGCGTTCCTGAAGAGGCCGGTCGGACACGGCGAGCCCGGCCAGGAGGAGCCCACGCCCGAGGTGGTCGTGTTGTGGGGCGAGCGCCTGGCAGCCGGACCGAACGGCCGGGCCGGCGCGAGCGCGCTGCTCGGGATCGCGCAGCAGCTCCGCCTCGCCGGCGTCCCCGGCGGCGGACTGCTCGAGATCCCCGCGGGCGCCAACGGGCGAGGCCTGCGCGAGGCGGGCGTGCTGCCCAACGCCGGCCCCGGCTTCTCCGAGCCGCCGCTGGCGGGCGGCCGCGACGCGACCGCGATCGCCGAGGGCCTGGCGGCCGGAGAGCTGAGCGCCCTGTACCTGCTGCAGAGCGATCCGCTGCTCGATCTGCCCGACACCGAGCTGTGGCGGCGAGCGCTGGCGGGAGCCTCCACGGTCGTCGCCCACGCCACGTTCCTGACCGAGGGGATCCGCGATCACGCCGACGTGGTCTTCCCGGCGGAGGTCTACGCGGAGAAGGAGGGCACGACCGTGCATCCCGACGGGCGGCTGCAGCGGCTGCGCCCGGCGATCCCGCGGCCCGGCGACGTCACCGCCGGCTGGGAGGTGCTGCGCGAAATGGCGCGCCTGCTCGGTCTCGACCTGGACGTGCCCAGCGGCGTGGTGGCCTCGAGGCTGCTGTTCGACGCCGTCCCGTTCTACGAGGGCCTGACGCTCGAGGAGATCGGAGGGCGTGGCGTGCGTTGGCAGGACCGCGACGCGGCGAGCCGCTTCCCGGCGGCGGACCAGGCTCAGATCGGCCCGGCGGGTCCATCCGAGCTCGAGCCGCCGGGCACGGATGCCGGCGAGCTGGCCGTTTACCGCTCGGTCTGGGACGCGCCCGAGGTCGAGCACTCGCCCGCCCTGCACTTCCTGTATCCGCGCCGGGAGCTGGTCGGCGGATGACGCTCGCGGTCGTCGACTACTTCGAACCGTGGTGGATCCAGATCCTGAAGGCGATCGTGATCTTCGCCGTCGGGCTGCAGCTCGTCCCGGTCGTGCTGCTGGCCGAGCGCAAGCTGCTGGGACGCTTCCAGAGCCGCTACGGCCCCAACCGGGTCGGCCCCTACGGGGCCCTGCAGCCGCTGGCCGACATCCTCAAGCTCCTGACCAAGGAGCAGTTCCGGCCACGCACCTCGGTCGGGCTGCTGTTCGCCCTCGCGCCGGTGATCTCGATCCTCACCGCCGTCGCGGCCTTCGCGATCATCCCCTTCGGCGACGTGCAGGACATCTTCGGCACGAAG
>JBKQOO010000222.1:0-10226 GCA_052145475.1 Solirubrobacteraceae bacterium | reverse complement strand
CGCGTGACGCCGACGGACCGGGGACGAGACGTACCTGCGCTCTACTTGACGATGTGGATCACTCGCTCCATGCCGAGCAGCGTGTGGTCGCGGCCGTCCTGTGTCTGCATGAAGCAGGCCTGCACATACCAGCCCGGCTTGGCCGTGATCGTCTCCTGCTGGAAGCCGCCGTGTCCGAGCGGCCCGTAGAAGCCGACGGGCGGGCCCGCGATCAGCTTTTCGATCGCCTTTTCCCTGCCCAGGAGCAGATCATGGGCGGCGAGCAGGGCGGTGCTCCTGCTCTTGGTGGGGAAGGCGATGTCCATGTGCACCAGGAAGCCTTCGTTTTCGAACCGGACCAGCTCGCCGTCATGCAGCGTGGTCGGCCCCTTGAAGCCGAAGTCGATCGTACGCTCGACCGCGGCGGGCGCGGACAGCGCGGCCGGCGCCGGCGCGGCCGTGACGGTGAAGGTCGCTTTTGCCTTCGGGCCGCCTTCGCCTTCGATCTCGAGCGCCGCGTAGTTGCCTGGGGACAGCGTCGTCTGGGCTTCGCTCGTGCCGCCGGGAACGCCTTCCGCGTCGAACACGATCGTCCCATAGGGGTCCGCGTTGTTGGGGTCGTGGCTCGCTTTCTTGATCCCCGCTTCCAGTTCGGCCGCGGTGACGCCCGGCCCGAGCCGGAACAGGATCGCAGCCGGTTCCTTCAGGCCCTTGGAGGACGTGACGAGGACGTTGACTCCCCCGGAAACGGTCGATCCGGCGACCGCGATCGAGCCCTTGCCCAGCGTGACGGAGAGCGTCGGCAGGCCGGCAGCGCCGGCGCCCGGCGCCACTGCTCCGAGCGCGGCTGTCGAGCCGATCAGGACCGCCACCGTGGCGGCAGCCCTGCGCGGCGATGGAAGGCGTGTCCAGCGCGTTGACATGTGGTTCCTTTCGTTGGGGCGGAACCTGGCCATCCGGGACCGGGCTTCCGACGTGCTGCAGCCGTACCCAGGCTTCCGGCGAACCATCCCGGTCAACCCCCCTCCTGGGCGCCCGCGGCGATCGGCCGCGACTGGAACGAATCTAACCGACCTGCGCCGGCAGGACAAGCCGACGGAGCGCGCCGGCAAGCGACTACGTAGGGAGAACGTAGACGCGGCGGCGTCGGGGCTACTCGCCCGGAGGGCGCGGCGCAGCTCAGACGAGCGGCGGGGCGGCCTCGCGCAAAGCCGCGAGCACGAGCTCGTCGTGCTCGGCCGGCTTGACCTTGCGCAGCACAGCGGCAACGCGCCCGTCCGGGCCGACGACGAAGGTCGTGCGCTCGTTTCCGAAGTACGTTTTGCCGTACATCGACTTCTCCGCCCAGACCCCGTAGGCGTCGGCGACCTGGTGACCCTCGTCGGCCAGCAGCGGGAAGTTGAGCGCCTGCTTCTCGTGGAACTTCTTGAGCTTGGCGACCGGGTCGGGCGAGATGCCCAGCACCGTCGCGCTCTCCGCGCCGTAGTCGGCCTGGTGGTCGCGGACGCCGCACGCCTGCGTCGTGCAGCCCGGCGTGTCGGCCTTGGGATAGAAGTAGACGACGACCGGGGTTCCGCGGAAGTCGGACAGCTTCACCTCACGGCCGTCCTGGTCGGGCAGCTCGAAGTCGGGGGCCTGCTGGCCTGGCTCGATCATGGGGCGGATGCTACCGGCGCCGCCAGGCCCGCCAGGTCATGGCTCCAGCCACTGCGCCGGGTCGACGTCGGCGAGCGTCTCCGAGAAGGTCCAGCGATGTCCAGAAGGATCTTCGGCGGCATACTGGCGCTCGCCGTACTCGAAGTCGGTCGGCTCCAAGAGGATGCGCGCGCCGGCATCGCGTGAGCGGACGAAGTGAGCTCGTGCGTCGCTCACGCGAACCAGCACCGAGTGCGACGCTGTCCCCCGCGTCGGCACGCGGGTGTCTGGTCGCACCTCGGCGAGAATCACCGCGCCTCCGTCGGGAACCTCGAGCTGGGAGCGATGCCCCTCGCCTATCCTCAGCCGCTCGGTGAAGCCGAATGCCTGCGTGAGCCACGCGACCGCTGCCCGGACGTCGGCCACCGTGAGGACCGGGACGGTTGTGACGGCCGGGATCGAGCGGTTGCTCTTCACCGGGGCGAGTCGCCGACCGGGTCGCGTTCCATCAAGGGGTAGAACGGTGGCGCGTAGGTGAAGTGCCCGAACCGGTAACGGGGCCGCAGCAGTTCGGTGAAGCCCAGTTTTGTGTACATGCCCGTCGCGTCGGCCGTGTGCAGCAGCCAGCGCAGCTGCGGTCCGGTCCCGCCCTCGACCATCTCTCGCACCAGGCTCATCCCCAGGCCCCGCCCGCGATAGGTCGCGAGCACATAGACGTCGGCCAGATAAGCCACGTCCACGCCATCCGAGACGGCACGCGCGAAGCCGACCTGCCGACCCTCGTGATACAGGCCCAGCACGCGCCAGGAGGCTTCGATCATTCTCACGACCTGATCGCGGCTGCGGTCAGCTCCCAGCTCGGCGCCGTCTCGGACGAAGGCGCACACGCTGTCCATGTCCAGGCGGCTTGAATCGTCGTCGAGCTCGAGGCCGCCGGCCAGCTCGATCCTCACGCCGTTGCCCTCCGCCGCAGGGGCCGCACGCTCACACCCGACGACTGTACTCCGCTACCTAAGCGCTTTCTTAGGAACGACGCCGACGCCCTTTCACCTCACACCATCGCCGCAGCGTCGCCTGCGAGCAATATGAATGTCGCTAACGGAGGAGTCGTGACAGCCGGCGGTCCTTCAGCACGCGCCCTTCGGTCTGGCAGCTCGGGCAGTAGGCGATCACGTAGTCCTCGAAGTGGACGGCCCGCAGCGCCGTCCCGCAGCGCGGGCAGGGCTCGCCCTCGTGGCGGTGCACCCGCAGCGGCATCGGCAGCTTGTCGGGGATCGGCAGGCTGAGAACCTCGTCGTAGTGGGCCAGCGCTCCGCCGAGGATCTCGACCATCGCCGCTCTCAGCGTCTCCGCCTCGTCCTGCGCGAGGTCGGCGCCGCGCTTGTAGGGGGAGAGCTGCGCCTCCCACAGGATCTCGTCGACCCAGGACCGGCCGATCCCGGCGATCACGTGTTGGTCGCGCAGCAGCGTGTGCAGGGGCCGGGGAGCGTCGAGCAGCTCCTCGAGCGGCGGTGGGCTGGGCCAGGCCTCCGGCCCGAGCGAAGCCAGCGCGTCGTCCTGCTCCAGCTGGTCGGCTGCCAGCAGCTTCACCCAGGCTGCCTGCTTGGAGCCGAACTCACGCAGGCGCAGCTCCTGCGCGCCCGCGTCCTCCGGCCGTGGCTCGATCCGGACGAGCAGCCGCGAGGTGCGGTCGCGGGGGCCGGCCGGCTTGTCGTAGAGCTGCAGGCGCCCTGCAGACATCAGGTGGATCAGCAGGGCCAGCTCGCCCTCGACGTCGACGATCAGATGCTTGCCTCGTCTCCTGACCGATTCGATCGGCCGGCCGGACAGCTCCGACAGCGGCGGCTCGAACGTCTTCAGCGCGTTGATCCCGGGTGCCAGCGCCGATTCGATCCGCCGGCCCGACAGGGCGCGGTCGAGCAGGCGCGCGGTTGTCTCGACCTCGGGTAGCTCCGGCATCGGTCCATCGTAGGACCGGCCGGGCCGTCAGCTCGCTTTGATCGGCGGCCCTTCGTACGTGCGGCCCTGCGGGCTCTTCCAGCGCACCCGCCACAGCACGCCCTGCACGCCCGAGGACAGGGCCCAGTAGCCCCTGCTGCTGGTCGTCACGGTCTTCAGCGCTCCGTATCGGTGTGAGCCGTGCTTCTCGACCAGGATCGTCACCTTGGTTGCGCCCGTTGCCGGCCTGACCAGCCCCCACAGCGAGACGCGGCCATGCTGAGCCTTTGAGACGGTGAGCGGCAGCGGCCAGCCGCTGTAGAGCGGCTTCGGCCTGCCGTTGCTGTACTCCAGGCCGGTCTGGAAGCCGACCGTCCCGCCATGCACGCTCGAGCCCGGCTTGCCGCCCAGCGGGTCGTCCTCGAGCAGGTACTGGGAGAACGCCGCCACGCGCGGGTTCGACCAGGCGATGTGCTCGGCGATCGCGTCGTATTCGGCCTGCGTCGAGACGGGCACGCCCAGTTCCTTGTTGGGGAAGCTCTGCACCCCGAACTCGGTCAGGTAGATCGGCAGGTGCGAAGGAATCGCATGCGCCCTGGCGGCTTTGTCCAGGGCCGCCGAGAGCCGTGAGAGCGTGCCGATGGTCACGTCGTCGCGGACCGGATCGACCGAGTGCGGGTTGACCGCCTTCGTGTAGGCGTGGTGGGCGTAGCCGGTCATCTGCAGCTCGCCGCACGAGCCGGAGGGCTTGTAGCTGGCGTTCAGGCACAGCGCGGTGCGCAGGAACAGCAGAGGCGCGACGTCGTGCAGGCCTGTCGACTTGTCGAAGCCCGTTGGAGCGGTCTCGCCGAACAGCACCCGGGGATGGGCCAGACCGGCTGCCTGCAGCCCCTTGTACCCGGCCTGGTACAGCCCACGGTAGATCCGCGGCGAGGCGGGCGTGCCGTTGGAGTTCCACTGCGGCAGCAGGAAGGCGGGATGGTTCGGCTCGTTCCAGATCGAGTAGATCGAGACCTCGCCGCCGAACTCGCGGGCAACCGCGGTCATGAATTCCTGGAACTCGAGCGGCTCGGGGCGCGTGATGTAGGGCGCGCGTCGATTTGAGGTGGCCCAGCGGGGCACCGGCGAGGTGACGGTCAGCAGCACCGGCCAGTTCAGGGCCTTGGCCCGGGCCAGCACGGGGGCATATTCGGACCAGTTGTAGGCGGCGGGATTGGTCGCGTCGAAGCCCGGCTTGGAGGCGCTGGTCGGGCCTGGCGCGACCGAGGCCCAGGACAGCTCGACGCGCAGTGCATGCACGCCCAGGGTCTGCATCTGGGCGAAGATCTTGGCTTGCTGGTTGGGCTGGAACAGGTCCGAACCCGCCTCGAAGAAGGTGGTCTGGCCCTGCGACGCGGCAGCAGTGGCCGCCCCGAGGGCGGGCAGCGCGAGGGCGCAGGTGAGGAGGATCAGGGTGAGGGTGCGGAATCTGGGCATGGTCCGTGAGACACCTCAGCGCAGGGAAGGTTGCGGTCGCGTAGCTTTCCCGACCGTGAGCGCACCGGTCGCGCCAGACGACATAGTTCGCACTGCGGCGGACGGGGAGGCTAACAGGCGGCCCCCGCTGCTGGTCCTCGACCCGCTGGAGGCCTTCTTCGACGAGCACGGCCTGGGCGAGGGCGAGGTTCGGGCCAGCCCGATCGGCGAGGGCCACTCCAACGTCACCTACCTGATCGAGCGCGGAGGCAGCGAGTTCGTGTTACGCCGCCCGCCACGGCCACCGCTGCCGCCCAGCGCCCACGACGTGTTGCGCGAGGCGCGGCTGCTGCGGGCGCTGCGGGACACCCCTGCCCGCGTGCCGGACGTGTTGGCGGTGGGCTCGGACCCCGCGACGATCGGGGCCCCCTTCTACGTGATGGAGCGGGTCGAGGGGGAGGTGATCGTCACCAGCATGCCGCCCGAGCTGGACAGCCCCGAGCAGCGCCGCCGCACCGCCGAGGAGCTGATCGACTCGCTGGTCGAGATCCACGCGGTCGACTGGCGGGCCGCCGGGCTGGAGGACTTCGGCAAGCCGACCGGCTACCTGGAACGCCAGCTGCGCCGCTTCCTGGGTCTGTGGGAGCTCAACAAGACGCGCGAGATCCCCGCGGTCGAGAGCGTCGGGACGTGGCTCTCGGAGCACATGCCCGCGTCCGGCCCTGCGACGATCGTGCACGGCGACTACAGGCTCGGTAACACGCTGTTCGCCAATGGCGCTCCCGCCCGGCTCGCGGCAGTGCTGGACTGGGAGATGGCGACGATCGGAGACCCTCTGGCCGACCTGGGCTATCTGTGCATGATGTGGACCGAGGCGGGCGATCCCTCCGGCGGGATGCGCGACGCCCTCGGCGCCGTGACCCGCGCCGAGGGGTTCCCGACGCGGGCCGAGCTGATCGCCCGCTACGAAGCGCTCTCGGGCCGTTCGATGAGCGATATCCGCTGGTACACGACGCTGGCGCTGTGGAAGAGCGTCGTGTTCATGGAGGGCAACTACAAGCGGGCGATCGCCGGGAGCACCGACGACCCCTACCTGGCGCAGTTCGGCGACGGGGTGCTCGAGCTGGCGCGCCAGGCGGAGGCGGTCGCGCATGGCGCCTGAGGAGACCGCGGGTGACGGACAGGCTGGCGCCGAGGAGCGGCGGACGGCCCTGCTGATCGACTGGGGCGGGGTGCTCACGACAAACCTGTTCGCCTCCTTCCACGCCTACTGCCTGCAGGCGGAGATCGACCCGAAGCACCTGATGGGACGCTTTCGCAGCGATCCGGTCGCGCGTGAGCTGCTGATCGAACTGGAGAAGGGCGAGCTCGAGGAGCCCGACTTCGAGCGCCGCCTGGCCGACCTGCTCGAGGTCGGCTCGGACGGGCTGATCGATGGCCTGTTCGCGGGCGTCGAGCCGGACACCGCGATGGTCGCAGCCGTACGAATGGCCCGGCAGGCCGGCGTCCGGACCGCGCTGGTCTCGAACTCGTGGGGAGTCCACCGCTACCCCCACGACCTGTTCTCGGAGCTGTTCGACGGCGTCGTGATCTCGGGCGAGGAGGGCATTCGAAAGCCCTCGCGGCGGATGTACGAGCTGGGCGCCGAGCGGGCCGGCGCGCAGGCCTCGGCCTGCGTCTACGTCGACGACCTCGACTTCAACCTCGCACCGGCCCGCGAGCTGGGGATGGCGACGGTCCACCACACGAGCGCCGAGACGACGATCCCGGAGCTCGAACGGCTGCTCGGCGTGCTGCTGCACGCGGCCGACGCGGCCTGAGCGGGTACGGGGGCGGGGTCCCCGCAAAACCGATCGTGCGCATTGCCGTCTACCGCAGGCTGGGCGCGATGATCTCGATGCGGTTGCCCCAGGGGTCCTCGGTGTAGAAGCGCCTCACGCCCGGGATCTCCTCGTCCCACACGACGGGCGCCCTCGCCGCCGCCAGGCGCGCGACGAGCGCATCAATCTCTCCCCCGGGCGCGCTCAAGGCAGGATGGGCCTTGCGAGCTGCGACGAATTGCGCCTCGACGCCGATGTGAAGCTGTTGGCCGTGGCCGAGGGCGAACCAGACGCCGCCCCTGTCGCGCAGCGCCTCGGGCTTCTCCAACTCGCAGAGCCCGAGCACCCCGCCGAAGAACCGCCGCGCCTGCGGCTCGCAGCCGGGCGGGGCTGCGAGCTGCAGATGATCGAGAGACAGGACCGGGTGGGTCAGTCCCGCTTGCCCCGGCCGTACATGAACTTGAAGAACCCGGCCAGCAGCCTCGATGTGCGGGACTTGTAGGGGTACATGAAGATTTCCTTCTTCATGGCCAGCTTCGGCGTGACGACGATCGTCTGCTGGGAGCAGTACTTGCGGATGCCCCCGGCGCCGTGGCGGGAGCCCAGGCCGGAGGCCTTGGCGCCACCCATCGGCAGCTCGAGCACGGTGTAGTTGATCATCGCGTCGTTGACGTTGGCCGCACCCGCCTGGATCCTGCGCGCGATCGCCTCGCCGCGCTCGGTGTCGCGGGAGAAGACCGACGCGCCGAGCCCGTAGGGCGAGTCGTTGGCCAGCTGCACCGCTTGCTCGGCATCGCGTACCTTCATGATCGGCAGCGTGGGCCCGAAGGTCTCCTCGGTCATGCACTTCATCGAGTGATCGACGTCGACCAGCACGGTCGGTTCGAAGAAGCGCCCGGCGCCGGGCGCCTGGTGGCCACCGGTCAGCACGCGCGCGCCGCGCTGGACCGCGTCGTCGACGTGGTCTTTGATGATGTCCAGTTGCGGCGGGAAGGTGATCGCGCCGACCTCCACCGAGCCGGGGCCTTCGGGCTTGCCGACGCGCAGCTCCCGCACTTTCTCGGAGACTTTGGCGACGAACTCGTCGTAGACGGGCTCCTCGACGTAGGCGCGCTCGATCGAGATGCAGGTCTGGCCGGCGTTCTGCATCGAGTAGTAGGTGGCGAAGTTCGCGGCCCGCTCGACATCTGCGTCGGAGAGCACGATCATCGGGTCCTTGCCGCCGAGCTCCAGCGAGGCCGGGATCAGCCGCCGTGCCGCCGCCTCTGCAACCTTGCGACCCGTCCGGGTCGAGCCTGTGAACATGATCATGTCGACGTGCTCGATCAACGCCGCGCCGGTCTCGCCACGGCCGGTGGCGATCTGCAGGACGTTCTCGGGCAGTCCGCACTCGCGTAGGCCTTCGGCCAGCAGCAGCGAGGTCAGAGGCGTCACCTCGGAGGGCTTGAGGATCACGCTGTTGCCCGCCATCAGCGCGGGTATGCAGTCGCCGAAGGAGTTGGTCAAGGGATAGTTCCAGGGGCCGATCACGCCGATCAGCCCGAGCGGGCGGTAGCGGCTTATGAGCTTCTTGCCCTTGACCAGCACCTGACTGGACTTGACCCGCTCGTCGGCCAGGTACCGCGGCCCGTACTTGGCCCAGAAGCCGAAGGCGTTGCCGGCGTATCCGATCTCCGCCAGCTCGGCGTCCTCGTAGGTCTTGCCGGTCTCCGAGCAGATCGTCGCGACGACGCGGTCGGCGTTGTCCATGATCCACTTCTGGGCACGGAGCATCACGCGGGCGCGGCCCTCGAAGCCGTAGGCGTCCCACTCGGGCTGCGCGGCGCGACCACGGGCGGCCATCTCGGCGACCTGCTCGGCGCTCATGTCGGGGACCGTGGCGATCGTCTCGCCTGTCGCCGGGTTCTCGACCGCAATCCCGTCCGGCTGCTGGACGATGCGCTCCGGCGGGTCCTCCAACTGGTGCTCGCGCTGCTCGGCCGTGGCCATCAGACTTCCCCCGATCCTCGCTCAGTTCGTGTCCTGAAGGTTACTCCGTAGGAGTCGGCGCGGTGCGCGGACGCGCATGCGCTCCGAGCCTTGGCCACAGGGCTGGCGGGCCGGCCGACGAGCGGGCTGGTCAGGCCAGCAACTCGACGCTCACGTCGAGTGCTCGATAGGTCTCCAGCGCCCGTCGGTCACGGGTCGCCAGGCGGAGGCCGTGCTCAACCGCGGTCGCGCCGACCAACGCGTCGTAGACCGCGCCCCCGGCGATCCCGGCGAGCTCCAGCCCGGCTAGCAGCTCCGCTGCGGCGTCAGCACCGAGGAAGCAGCTGTGCGGGAAGTTCGATGCAAGCACCCGCGCGACCGCCGCCGGCGTGCGCCGGGCGGGCGGCGGCAGGCGAGTCAGCACGGAGAAGGTCTCGAACGCGGCGTGCCCGGCCAGTCCCAGCCGGCGATCGCCCAGCTCGAGGAGCGTGGCCTCGTGGTCAACGTGGTCGACCACGGTAAGGGCGACCGCGACGCTGGTGTCGACCAGCAGGTCGGGACGCTCAGCGCTGCCCGGCATCGCGCAGCGAGCGGACCGTTTCGTCGTCGATCCCGGCGCCGCTGCCTTCGATCAGGAGCCGTCCGTCCCGCTCCACGAGCGCATCCTCCGCCGGCAGCTCGATCCGCAGCCCGCTGCCCTCGGCCGTCACCTCGACCGCCCCCGGGCGTATCCCGACGTGGTCGCGAAGCTGCTTGGGAATCACCAAGCGTCCGGCATGGTCAATGGTTGCACGCATGCCTGAAGAATACCATCGAAGTGGCACGGCCGCGCACCCCGTCGGTGCGCGCGCGTTCCCCGCCACGGTCGGTTTCAGATGCTGTCCCGGGTCCACAGATCTGCGGCTCCCGGGGCGGGCGGGCGCGGCCCTCGTCCGAAGAGGCCGGGGAGGAGAAAAGGCGCTAGGGAGCGAGCTCGATCGAGCTGATCCCGATCGGCTCGCTCGGACGGTCGGCGCCGTCGGTCGGGACGCCCTCGAGCTTGTCGACCACGTCCATGCCCTCGGTCACCTGCCCGAAGACGGTGTGCTTGCCGTCCAGCCAGGGACAGGCCTCAGCGGTGACGATGAAGAACTGCGAGCCGTTCGTGTCGGGCCCCGCGTTGGCCATCGCCAGCGCGCCCCGCACGATCTTGTGCGGGTTGATCTCGTCCTCGAAGGTGTAGCCAGGTCCGCCGGTTCCGGTCCCCTGCGGGCAGCCGCCCTGGATCATGAAGTCCTTGATCACGCGATGGAAGGTGAGCCCGTCGTAGAAGCCGTCGGTGGCCAGCTTGCGGAAGTTCTCGACCGTCTTGGGGGCCTCCTCGTCGAACAGTTCGAAGACGATCGGCCCTTCGGTGGTCTGCATCTATCGCTGGGACCCGGAGACCCCGGA
>JBKQOO010000221.1:0-3185 GCA_052145475.1 Solirubrobacteraceae bacterium | reverse complement strand
GCGCGCGGGTCCGGCTCGCCTCCGGAGCGAGAGCTCGGAAGTTCGAATCTTGCCACGCGCGCTCAGGATCGTGACCGGATCGCCAAGCTCTTCAGCGCTCCCGGTGAACCGCTAGGCGGGTCGCGGGCCGGCATGCGGAGGTCGTGCAGATGCCGACCTGGACGTGGGGCGAGCGCTCGGTCCAGACGGTGTGGAAGCTGGCGTACGCGAGCCTGGCGTGCAGCCTCATGACATGGCCCGGAGTGATGCTGAAGCGGACCGTGACGGTGTGCGCGTGGGCCGTGATGCGGACATGCCCGACGCATCCTCTGGAGCCCGTCGCCCCCACGCATGCGATCCCGAGCTGGATGCGCCGCGTACGTCGCAGCGTCGCCGCCCCATGCGACAGGCGGGCAGTCGCGATTGACGCGCGGCGGGACGTCGATATCCACTCCCCGGGATCGGTGTAAGCGCGGATCGTCCAGTAGGCGGGCCGCGGGGACCCGTCCGGCTCGAGCAGACCCGAGTCGAAAGAACCCGGCTCGGTGCTGGCGAGCCAGCCGTAGAAGTAGACACGGGCGATCCGGTCATGGGCGGCCGCGAGCTCGTAGACCCACTGGTCGGCCAGTGCCGCGCGCTGCTCGTCATAGGGAAGGTCTCCGTCCTGAACGAGCCCGCCCGTCTCGGTCAGCCAGAGATCGCCGGTGGTCTCTGCGAGCATCGTCGCGACGCCAGCGCTCTCGAAGTAGTTGGCGTCGTAGTAGTCGTGCAGCCCCCAAACCTCGGGCGTGTCGGCCAGCGCCGCAAGGTATGCGCTCAGGTAGGAATCAAGCGAGGGGCCGTCGAGGAAGTCACCGGCGATCAACGTGCAGGAGGGGCAGACAGCACGCGCCGCGTCGTAGTAGGCGGCGGCGGCCTCGGGGTGCCCGGCGGTTGGCTCGGTGGAGTCGTTCGGCTCGTTCCACGGCTCGATCGCTTTGATGAACGGGTAGCGCTCCAGGAGCTCGGCGAGGGCGGAGCGGTAGCTGTCCAGCGGGACCAGGGCGCAACTCGTGGTCGGGCAATCGCTGGTCGGGTCATGGTCGAGGGCGACGAGGACTTCGAGCCCGTTGGCGTGCGCGTCGGTGAGCCAGGCATCCCAGGGCCCGGACGATTCGGCTGCGTTCCAGGGGAGGTCCAGCCGCACGGTGCCCACATGAAGGCCCGTGAACCACGGGGAGGCGAACAGACTGGCATTCTCGGCGCCGATGCCGATCACGGGCGAGGCCTGAGCCGCCGCTCCCTGGCCCAGCACGACGAGGAAGACGACGGCAAGTGCTGCTCGCAGAAGTGCGCTGCGCATCCCAGCAGCCCGGTCAGTGACTCAAGAACGCCGGACGCTGGGCTTCTGTGGGCGTCGCACCGTCCGCCGAACCGTGATCGTCCGCGACGCCGTGAGCGAGCCTGTCGTGAGGTTCTGCTTGGCCTGCGCGAGAACCGGCGCCGGAGCGCCAGTGCCCGGTAACAGGCGCAGGCCCGCGGCGGACACCTGCACGGAGACGCGCCCGGAGCTTCCGGCGGACACGTTGAACGAAGCGGTCGCGATCGTGGTGCCGACAAACTTCACTGTACGGCCGGTCTTCACCTCGGAGTTGTGGATCAGCTTCAGTGTTCCGAGGCAGGCGGTCTCCCCCTTGCATGCGAGGCGCACCGTGCCCTTGCCGCTCGTCGCCAGGGTTACCTTCTGCTTCGCAACCGAGACGATGCCGGGCAGCGGCGCGGGAGTGCCGGTCCCGACCCCGTTGAGGCTGACAACGGCCGGACTGGTTGGGTCGTTGCTGATGAGCTTGAGAACGGCGGCGCGGCCCCCGACCGCGCCCGGCCGGAACACGACGCTCACCTGGCAGGTCTCGCCGACCACGCCCGGGTAGCCAGGGTATCCGGGATATTCGGAATAGCCGGGGTATTCCGGGTAGCCCGGGTAACCCGCACTGCTGGCACCGACGATCGTGGCGCCGCTGCAGGTGTCCGAGACGATCTGGAAGTCGGACGCGTTTCCACCAGTCACGAGCACGGAGCTGATGTCGAGCGTCGCATTCCCGGTGTTGCTCACGGTGACCGTCTGCGCCGGCGCGACCGTCCCGACCGCGTTCGATCCGAAGATCAACACCGGTGTCGAGAGCCCGAGCGCGGGCTGCGGCTGAACCGCCTCCGGCGAGATCGCGCGAGCCGGACTTGCACCTACGAGCAATGCTGCGCCCACGAAGGCCACCAGCGTTGCGAGATACCCCTGCAGTGCGGCAGTGCGCATTGTTCCTCCCCCGCTCTCCGCGTCTCCCGGAATCGGGCCGAAACGGTAGCGCACGCGGGCGTTCAAAGCGACCCAACGCGTGCTGACGTCTGTCGGCCGGAGGCGTTGCGTGCGCTCGGCCACGAGCGCGAACGAGCCTCGTCTAACGGGACCGCCGAGCCGATTTCCCTCGGCGCTGGACGAGCAAGAGCGTGCAGCCGCCTGCGATCAGCAGAAGGCCCAGGGCGAGCTCTGTGCGGATGTCCCAGCCCGTGTAGGGCAGGGTGCGAGTTGGAGAGACGGGCTCCGCTTCCGCCGTCGCGCCGACCCCCGAGGGTTCGTCCTTTTCTTCGGGGCGGGTCACTTCTTCGGGACGGGTCACTTCTTCGCTGGGGGTCGTCGGTGTTACAGGTGGTTCGTGCGGGGTTTCGGGGGGCGGCGTCGTCGGGGGCGGGGTTGTCGTGGTCGCTGGCGCCGGGGTGGTGGTGCCATATCCGGACAGGGGTTCGGCGAGGGCGGAAGGGGCCGTGGCCATCACTGCCAGGGCGACCAGCCAGACCAGCGGCGAGCGGCGCCCAAACAACCGGAGGGAGCGCGGCGCAGCGAGCCTTCCGGGCCGCCCGACGGCCCGTCCTGACCCCCCGCTTTCGCTCGCCCTCTCGCGCACGGCCGCTCCCCCTTCTAAGAGCCCTGGCTCTTGGGGACATTACTCGGCGCGAGGACATTTGTCACGCCCTGCACGCCGCGAGTCGGGCATCGAAGCGCGACGTTAGTGCGGCAGATAGGTCTGGCGCTCCTGTGCGGTGAGGCTGCGGGTCACGCGAGCTGCCGCGATCCGTTCCACGGCGGCGCGGGATCCGGCCAGCTCGGCAGACCAGGTCGCCGCGTTCCCCGCCGCACTGCCGGTGAGGACCTCGTCGCCGCTCGGGCCGAAGGC
>JBKQOO010000220.1:0-3326 GCA_052145475.1 Solirubrobacteraceae bacterium | reverse complement strand
GACCGCCAGGGTGCCACGAAGCTGCACCAGAAGGAGCGCGAGCAGCTGCTGGAAGCAGCCGACGCCCTGCTGTTCGGCGAGGCAGAGAACCGCCGGCTGCTGCGGGCGGCCGAGGAGCTGATCGAGTCGCTGGAGACCAGCGAGCGCTGGTCGGCCGAGAGCTGTGACCAGCTGCGCGAACACCTTTACGGCTGCGATGCGGCAGCCGACGTGGCCTGAGCGCCGCGGGCGCCGTCACAGCGCGGGCAGGCGGTTGCTGCCGCCGCCCTCAGCCGGGATCCTGCGAGCTGTACGGGTCGCCTTCGCCCCGCAGGTCGCGGTAGCGCCGGTCGAACAGCTCCAGGACGGCAGCCACGTCGGAGGGCCCCTGGATGTCGTGGCTGACGTTCTCGCCCTCGAGCACCGGGTAGGCGGGCTCGGCGTCCCCGTGTTCGACCAGCTCGTCGCGCTCGACGGGGGAGAAGCGCAGCTCGACGACCCCGTGATCGCGATCCAGCACGCCTAGCTCCAGACGCTCGTAGTACACCAGCGCCACATCCTCCGAGCGGGGCTCGACGTGCACACCCGGCCAGGTGTTGAGCTCATTGGCGATCTCATCGACGAGCGCGGCCGCGTGGGACACCGGGCGATCCTAGCGCGCACGCGTAGCGCGCGTGCGATGAGCGCCGCGGCTCGCGGGCCCGGAAGGCGTAGCATGCGCGTATGAGCGACGAGAGCATCGCGGCGCGGATCGAGCGGCTGGTCAAGGAGGAGCACGAGCTGCGCGACCGCGAGGAGAGCGACACGAGCGACGCGCTGGAGACCGACGCGGAGCGGCTGCGCGGCATCGAGGTGGAGCTGGACGTCTGCTGGGACCTGCTCCGCCAGCGGCGGGCGCTGCGCGACGCCGGCGTCGACCCCGATCAGGCAAAGCCGCGCGACGCGAACACGGTCGAGCGCTACTGGCAGTAGCCGGACCCGCTCGCGGCGCCCCGGTCACGCCTATCGGCCTTGACGGGGGCTTCGGCGCCTGTGGTACGTTGCGGGGACAGGCCCGACATTGGGCCGGGCCGTCAGGAGAACGGGGGGCCAAATGGCCGACCGGATGCTGTTCATTGGCTGGGGGACGCCGGTTCGGGGTCGCGAGGAGCGCGGCTTGGAGGTGTTCAACGAGTCGATCGGGCTGTACGGACGCATGCAGCAGGAGGGCCGCATCGAGCAGTTCGACGTGGTCCTGCTCGATCCGGCGGAGGATCTCGGCGGCTACATCGAGCTGCACGGCTCGCGCGAGCAGCTCGCCACGCTCCGCGCGAGTGAGGACTTTCGCCGCACGCTCGTCGACGCGAGCCTGATCGTGGACGGACTGCGCCTGATCGAAGGCTTCGCCAACGAGGGTGTCGCCGGCGAGATGGCGATCTACCAGGAAAGCATCGGACGGGTTCCGCAGACCGCGTGAGAAGACGGCTGACCCCTCGGCGTCTCGTCGGGGCGCCGGGGAGCCACGTCTGAGCCACGCCTAAGGTACCCGGGGCCCGCGGCCGATGCCGCCACCATGGGCCCCGATCGGGGAGATCCCGAGGTCGCCGTGCACGTCCGCTCGCTGATGTCGCGGTCCGACGCCGATGCGCTGCGGCTGGTGGGGTCGCTGCTCGGACGCTCGTGGCCCGGCGGCACGGGCGACAGAAGCGTCGCGGCAGGCCTGCAGTGGGTGCGCCGCTGGGGCCCCGCAAGGGCCGCTACCGCGCTCCCCGTATGTGGCTGCGCCGCGGGACGCTGCGGAGTCTGCAACTGACCACAGCCGGTCCTCACTCCGTGGGCGCCCGGACCGAGATCCGTCCCGCCGACCAGCGCGGAGCCCCCGACGCGCCCGCCCGGTCAACTAGTCTTCCCCGCCGCACACCCGCGCCCCTCCAACCCCCCTGGGAAGAACCAACCGCGATGAGCGTCGGCTCACAACCAGTCCGGCCCCTCGACTCCCTCGGCGTGGTGGCGGAGGCGATGGTCCGTTCCGGGGAGACGCTCGAGCTGGCATCCCGCCATCTGGATCCGTCGCTGGTCGACATGCTGGCGATTCTCGGCTTCGACCGCGAGTACGTCTCGGCTCAGGGCTCCTACCTCTACGACGAGGACGGTCGCGGCTATCTCGACCTCCATACCGGTGAGGGCTTCGCCAGCCTGGGTCACAACCACCCCGACGTTCGCGAGGTGCTGCAGGCCGCGCTCGACGCCGACCTGGTCGACGGGGTCCAGCTGCACTACTCGACGCTGGCCGGCATGCTGGCCGAGGCGCTCGCACAGCTGCTGCCGGAGGGGCTCGACGCGGTGTTCTTCGCCAACTCGGGCGCCGAGGCCGTCGACTCGGCGATGAAGTTCGCGCGCGCCGCGACCGGCCGGGCGAAGCTGCTCTCCTGCGAGAGCGGCTTCCACGGCGTCACGCTCGGGCCGCTCTCACTTGTCGGGGACGACTTCTTCAAGGAGGGCTTCGGCCCGCTGCTGCCGGGCTGCCAGCGCGTTCCGTTCGGGGACCTGGACCGTCTCGAGGCGGAGTTGAGAGGCGGCGACGTCGCGGCGTTCATCGTCGAGCCGATCCAGGGCCGGACGGTGACGCTCCCGCCGGCGGGCTACCTGCAGGCTGCGCAGGCGCTGTGCCGCCGGCACGGCACGATGTTCGTCCTCGACGAGATCCAGACCGGGTTGGGACGCACGGGCCGGTGGTTCGCGCTGGAGCACTGGGGCCTGGAACCGGACTTCGTCCTGGTCGGCAAGGCTCTCAGCGGGGGCTACATGCCGGTCGCCGCGATGGTCACGACCCGCGAGATCTACCAGCGTGCCGTCGGGACGCTCGAGCGCTGTTACCTGCATCAGTCGACGTTCGGCCGCAACCGGCTCTCGATGGCGGCCGGCCTGGCGGCCTTGCGGGTGATCGAACGGGACTCCCTCGTCGAGCGCGCCGAGCGGATCGGCTCGGTCCTGGTCGAGGGGCTCGCCGAGCTGCAGCGACGGTATGAGCTGATCAAGGAGGTGCGCGCCTGCGGGCTGATGGTCGGGATCGAGCTGGGCGCCCCGAGCGGCGGCGTCGCGCGCTTCAACTGGCGTCTGATCCACATGGCCAGTGAGGGGCTCTTTCCGCAGCTGATCGTGATTCCCCTGCACCGCGATCATGGCGTGATCACGATGGCAGCCGGCAAGAACGACGTGATCAAGCTGCTTCCCCCGCTGACGCTGTCCGAGAGCGAGGCCGCCAGCTTCCTGACGGCGCTGGACGCCGTGCTCGCGGAGTGTCACGGCGCTGCGAGCAGGAATCTGGCCGTCGTGCGCGACATCGCCACCGCAACCCTTCGCCGCCG
>JBKQOO010000219.1:0-6148 GCA_052145475.1 Solirubrobacteraceae bacterium | reverse complement strand
GTCGACGGCAAGTACCACGACGTGGACTCGTCGGAGATCGCCTTCAAAGTGGCGGGTTCCTACGCCATCAAAGAGGCGGCCAAACGGGCCAAGCCGGTGCTGCTCGAGCCGATCTTCTCGGTCGAGGTGGTCACCCCCGAGGACTTCCTGGGCGATGTGATCGGAGACCTCTCCCGCCGTCGCGGCCGGGTCGAAGGCCAGGAGCGCCGGGGCAACGCGCTGGCTGTGACCGCGAAGGTGCCGCTGAGCGAGATGTTCGGCTACGCGACCGACCTGCGTTCGAACACGCAGGGCAGGGCCACCTACACGATGCAGTTCGAGTCCTACGATGAGGTCCCCCCGAACATCGCCGAGAAGGTCGTCGAAGCGCGAACCGGCGAGCCAGTCCCCGCCTAGCGAGGCCGGCGCCGGATCGGGCGGGCGCCCATCGCGACAGGCAGCAGTCAAAGAAACCCCCAGTGAGATAGATTTCCCCGGTTCGCCCTCATGGAGCGGCGGACCTACAAGCGATAAGGAGCGAACACAAAGTGGCGAAGGAGAAGTTCGAGCGCGACAAGCCGCACGTCAACGTCGGGACCATCGGTCACATCGACCATGGCAAGACGACGCTGACCGCTGCCATCACGACCGTGCTGGCGGAGAAGGGAGGCGCCGAAGCCCGGAGCTTCGAGGAGATCGACAACGCCCCCGAGGAGAAGGAACGCGGCATCACGATCGCCACCTCCCACGTGGAGTACCAGACGGAGAACCGTCACTACGCGCACGTCGACTGCCCGGGTCACGCCGATTACGTCAAGAACATGATCACCGGCGCCGCGCAGATGGATGGCGCGATCCTGGTCGTCTCGGCGGCCGACGGCCCGATGCCCCAGACGCGCGAGCACATCCTGCTTGCGCGCCAGGTCGGCGTCCCCTACATCGTCGTGTTCCTGAACAAGGCCGACATGGTCGATGACGAGGAGCTGCTGGAGCTGGTCGAGGTCGAGGTGCGCGAGCTGCTCTCCGAGTACGACTTCCCCGGCGACGACATCCCGTTCATCACCGGCTCGGCGCTGAAGGCGCTGGAAGGCGACGAGGCCTACAAGGAGAAGATCCTCGAGCTGGCCGCCGCGCTGGACTCCTACATCCCGGAGCCGGTGCGAGAGCTGGACAAGCCCTTCCTGATGCCGGTCGAGGACGTCTTCTCGATCACGGGCCGTGGCACGGTCGCCACGGGGCGCGTGGAGCAGGGCATCGTGAACACGGGCGACACGGTGGAAATCGTCGGCGTGCACGACTCGACCTCGACGGTCGTGACGGGCGTCGAGATGTTCCGCAAGATCCTCGACCAGGGCCAGGCCGGCGACAACGTCGGCTGCCTGCTTCGAGGCACGAAGCGCGAGGAGATCGAGCGCGGCCAGGTGCTGTGCAAGCCCGGGTCGATCACTCCGCACACCAAGTACAAGGCCGAGGTCTACGTGCTCAAGAAGGAGGAGGGTGGACGTCACACCCCGTTCTTCACGGGCTACCGGCCGCAGTTCTACTTCCGCACGACCGACGTCACCGGTGTGGCCAAGCTGCCCGAGGGCGTCGAGATGGTCATGCCCGGGGACAACGTCCAGATGGAGATCGAGCTGATCCAGCCGATCGCTATGGACCAGGGCCTGCGTTTCGCCATTCGCGAGGGTGGCCGCACGGTGGGCTCGGGCGTGGTCAGCGAGATCATCGAGTAGTACCCGCGCGCCTCTGGCAGGCAGTCGGAGGCGGCGCACATTGGCAGTCCGATACGACTAATACGGCCCCGCCGCAGTGGCGCGGCGGGAAGGGGCGGATTCCCCCGGGAGTCCGCTCTTTCTTCGCCGCCGGGCCGGCGGCGCGCGAGATGCGCGCCGTGAGCGTCACGCGGCAGCGAACGACCCAGACAAGACAACGACAGGCAGCAGAGAGACAGACCAGGAAACCCGATGGCATCAGCCAACCAGAACAAGATCCGCATCCGACTGAAGGCCTACGACACCTCGGCCATCGAGTCGGCTGCCAAGGAGATCGTCGAGACGGCGACCCGCACCGGCGCGAGCGTCTCCGGGCCGGTGCCGCTGCCGACGGAGAAGAACGTCTACTGCGTGATCCGCTCGCCCTTCAAGGACAAGGACTCGCGCGAGCACTTCGAGATCCGCACGCACAAGCGGCTGATCGACATTCATCAGCCGACCCCCAAGACCGTCGACTCGCTGCAGCGCCTGGACCACCTGCCGGCGGGCGTCGACATCGAGATCCGCCTGGCCACCTGAGCCGGCCGCCAGCAACGACGATCAGCCAATGCCCGCCATCCTCGCCAAGAAGCTCGGTATGACCCAGGTCTTCCAGGACGACGGCAGCGTCGCGCGCGTGACGGTGCTCGAGGCCGGCCCGTGCCCGGTGACGGCGATCCGCACGCTCGAGCGGGACGGCTACGAAGCGGTGCAGCTGGCCTTCGGGGCGAGCAAGGAGAAGCACCTGACCAAAGCGGAGCTGGGCCACCTGGCCAAGGCCGACGCGCCGCCGATGCGCACGCTGGTGGAGTTCCGCGGCGAGGCCGGCGAGCTGCAGCTGGGGGAGACCGTGACCGTCGAGTCCTTCGAGGCGGGCGGCCAGGTGAAGATCTCCGGCGTCTCCAAGGGCAAGGGCTTCCAGGGCACGATCAAGCGGCACAACTTCGCCAGCGGCCCCAAGTCGCACGGCTCCCACAACGTTCGCGCCCCCGGCTCGATCGGAGCCTCGGCGACGCCCTCGCGCGTCTTCAAGGGCATCCGCGGCCCCGGGCAGATGGGCAACAAGCGCGTGACCCAGAAGGGCCTCGAGGTCGTCCAGGTCGACACGAAGCAGAACCTGCTGTTGATCCGTGGTTCGGTGCCGGGTCCGACCGGCGGGATCGTGGAGGTGCGCACCGATGCCTGAGGCACCGATCCTCGGATCCGGCCCGAGCGGCGCGGCGAGCAAGAAGGTCAAGCTCGACGAGGCTGCCTTCGGCACCCGTTTCGCGGGCACGCTGGTGCACCAGAGCGTGCGCGCCGAGCAGGCCGCCCGCCGCCGCGGCACGGCGGCGACCAAGACCCGGGCGATGGTCTCGGGCGGCGGCGCGAAGCCATGGCGTCAGAAGGGCACGGGCCGCGCCCGCGCCGGTTCGAGCCGCTCCCCGCTGTGGGCCGGCGGAGGGATCGTGTTCGGGCCCCAGCCGCGCTCCTACACCTTCAAGGTCAACCGCAAGGAGCAGCGCGCTGCGCTGCGCAGTGCGCTCTCCCTGCACGCCGGCCGCGGCTCGCTGGCGATCCTCGACGCGGCCGCGTTCACGGCGCCGAAGACGAAACAGGCCTCTGAACTCCTGGACGACTGGAACCAGCTCCGTCCGACGCTGGTGGTGCTGAGCGCCGAGGAGTCCGACGCGGCGCTGTCCTTCCGCAACCTCTACCGGGTCCACGTCGCGGAGGACTCCGACGTGGGCGTCACCGAGATCGTCGGCGCGGCGTCGCTGCTGGTCACCGAGGCGGCGCTCGAGGGTCTGACGGCGCGCACCGGCCCGCCGCGCTCGGCGCGAGACGAGGAGGTCTGATGGAGCCCACGCAGGTGATCATCCGCCCGGTCGTCTCCGAGAAGAGCTACGTGCTCTCGGCTGCCGACCGCTACACCTTCCGCGTCCATGCCGACGCACACAAGACCCAGATCCGCCAGGCGGTGGAGGCGCTGTTCGACGTCCACGTCGTCGATGTCAGGACGCTGAGCGTGAAGTCCAAGCCGAAGCGCCGCGGCGTGACGAGCGGCCGTACGCGCAAGTGGAAGAAGGCGATCGTCCAGGTCCGGCCCGGCGAGAGCATCCCGATATTCCAGGGCCTCGCGGCGTTGGAGGGCTGAGAAGATGCCGATTCGCAAGCCCAAGCCGACGAGCCCAGGCAGGCGCTTCGTCTCCTACCCCGACTTCGCCGAGATCACGAAGTCCAAGCCCGAGAAGACGCTGATCGAAGGTCTGAAGAAGAGCGGCGGGCGCAACGCCTACGGTCGCAAGACGTCTCGCCACCGCGGCGGCGGCGCCAAGCGCGCCTACCGCCGGATCGACTTCAAGCGCCGCAAGGATGGCGTGCCGGCGAAGGTCGCGGCGATCGAGTACGACCCCAACCGCTCCTCCTACATCGCACTGCTCCACTACAGCGACGGCGAGAAGCGCTACATCCTGGCGCCCCAGCGCCTCAGCGTCGGCATGACGGTCGCATCCGGCGAGGGGGCCGACATCGCCGTGGGCAACTGCCTCGAGCTGGCGCGGATGCCGGTCGGCACGGTCGTGCACAGCATCGAGCTGGCGCCCGGCCGCGGTGGTCAGATGGCGCGCTCGGCCGGCGCCTCGGCCCAGCTGATGGCCAAGGACGGCGTCATGGCGACGCTGCGCCTCCCGTCCGGCGAGATGCGGATGGTGCGGGCAGAGTGCCGGGCCACGGTCGGCGTGGTCGGAAACGCCGACCACCAGAACGTGAAGGTCGGCAAGGCCGGCCGCAAGCGCCACATGGGCGTGCGCCCCCA
Organism: Solirubrobacteraceae bacterium; assembly: GCA_052145475.1. Lineage (GTDB taxonomy): Bacteria > Actinomycetota > Thermoleophilia > Solirubrobacterales > Solirubrobacteraceae > Palsa-744. The sequence continues at coordinate 1,621 of JBKQOO010000219.1, read as the reverse complement.
GACGCGCGGCACGGCGATGAACCCGGTCGACCACCCCCACGGTGGCGGCGAGGGCTCGACCACGCCGGGCCGCCACCCGGTCACCCCCTGGGGGGTGCCGACCCTGGGCTACCGCACCCGCAAGAAGAACAAGACCTCAGACCGCTACATCGTCCGCGGCCGCCGCCGCGGGAAGGGCAGGAGCAGATGAGCCGCTCGAGCAAGAAGGGCCCGTGGGTGGAAGAGCGCCTGATGCGCCGGATCGAAGCCCTCAACGCGGAGAACAACAAAAAAATGCTGCGCACCTGGTCGCGGGCCTCGACGATCTTCCCCGAGATGGTCGGTCACACCATCGCGGTCCACGACGGCAAGAAACACATCCCGGTCTACGTCAGCGAGGCGATGGTCGGCCACAAGCTGGGCGAGTTCGCCCCGACCCGCATGTTCCGCGGGCATGCCGGCTCGGGGAGGGTGAGATGAGTCCGGAGAACCCCGCAGAGCCGAAACAGAGCAAGACCGCCGAGAAGGCCGAGGTCGCAGAGCAGGCGGCCGAGTCCAAGCGGCGGCTGGCCGCCGAGGTCGCGGAGGAGAAGGTCGAGGCCTCCGAGGAGCCCAAGGCGCAGGAGAAGCCCAAAGCCAAGAAGGCGGCTGCGAAAAAAGCGTCGGCGGCGAAGGCGGAGGGCGAGGGCGAGGCGAAAGCCGAACCGGCGGCGAAAAAAGCGGCAGCCAGGAAACCGGCCGCGAAAGCCGCCAAAGAGCCAGCCGGCGAGACGAAAGAGCCGGCTGCGAAAAAAGCGGCGAAAGCTCCCGCTGCCGAGAAACGGGCCGCCGAGCAGGCCAAAGCCGCCTCGGCCCCGCGCGGCAAAGCGGCCCCCAAAGCGCCGCGGCGCCGCGTCGTGCGCGCGCACGCCCGCTACGTCCGCACCTCGGCCCGCAAGGCCCGGATGGTCTGTGGCCACCTGCGGGGCAAGTCCGTGGAGGAGGCGCGCGCTATCCTCGCCTTCACCCCTCGTGAGGTGGCGCGGGACTGGAGCAAGCTGCTCGAGTCGGCCGTGGCCAACGCGGAGAGCAACCACGAACTGCTCCAGGACGACCTGATCGTCCGCGAGGCCTACGCCGACGAGGGGCCGACGATCAAGCGCTTTCGTCCCCGCGCGATGGGACGGGCAACGCCGATTCGCAAGCGCACGAGCCACCTGACGATAACCCTGACGCCGCGCCCCGAGAACGGGACGGGCAGGAGAAAAGGCTAAGAGATTCAGATATGGGACAGAAGGTTCATCCAGAGGCGATGCGCGTGGGGTACATCCACGACTGGAAGTCAAACTGGTTCAACGAGCGCAGCTTCTCCGAGTACCTCGCCGAGGACGTCCGTGTGCGTGAGCACATCATCAGCAAGCTCGCCCACGCCGGCCTGTCTGACATCACGATCCGCAAGGACGCCAACGAGCTGGAGGTCAACATCCACACCGCCCGCCCGGGCATCGTGATCGGCAAGTCCGGGACCGAAGTGGATGCGCTGCGTCGCGACCTGCACCGGATGACCAAAAAGCAGATCAAGGTCAACATCCTGGAGATCAAGCGCCCCGAGCTGGATGCGAAGCTGGTGGCGCAGTCGATCGCCGAGCAGCTTCAGAACCGC
>JBKQOO010000218.1:0-15039 GCA_052145475.1 Solirubrobacteraceae bacterium | reverse complement strand
CCCTTCGGCCGCGCCGGCGCCCACGATGGTGTGAAGCTCGTCAATGAACGTGACGATCTCGCCCTCGGCGTCGGTGATCTCCTTGAGGACCGCCTTCAGCCGCTCCTCGAACTCGCCGCGGTACTTGGCGCCGGCCACCAGCGATCCCATGTCGAGGGCGAAGATCGTCCTGTCCTTGAGCCCCTCGGGGATGTCGCCCCGCACGATCCTCTGTGCCAGGCCCTCGACGATGGCCGTCTTGCCCACGCCGGGGTCGCCGACCAGCACGGGGTTGTTCTTGGTCTTGCGCGAGAGGATCTGGATAACGCGGCGGATCTCCGCGTCGCGGCCGATCACCGGGTCCAACCGGCCGGAGCGGGCCGAGGCGACCAGGTCCACGCCGTACTTCTCCAGCGCCTCGTAGGTGGCCTCGGGAGTCGCGCTGGTCACGCGCTGAGCGCCGCGCACCTCGGTGAGGATCTCCAGCAGCCGCTCCCGCTGGAGACCCTGCTCTTCGAGCAGCCGTCTTGCCCTGCCTGTCTGGCCCGAGCCGAGCATGGCCAGCAGGACGTGCTCGACCGAGACGTAGTCGTCCTTCAGGCGCTCCGCCTCTTCTTCGGCCTCGTCGAGAACCTGTGACAGTCCTCGTGAGATCGTCGGCTGGCGCTCGCCGGCCCCCGGCCCGCTGACGCTGGGCCTGCCTTCCAGCGCGCCCTCCAGCGCGTTGTGCAGCGCGCCCGTGTTGACTTCGGCGCGTGCCAGCAGGCGCGGGATCAGCCCTTCGGGCTGGTCGAGCAGGGCGAGCAGCAGATGATCGGTGTCGATCTCGGTGTGTCCATAGCGCAGCGCCTTGGTCTGCGCGTCGTGAAGCGCCTCCTGGGTCTTCACGGTCAGCCGGTTCGGGTCCATGCGATCACCTCATGTCGTGTGTGTACCGGCGCACCGGTCTCCAGCCGGCGCTCCAACTCGTCGATCCGCGAGAGCAGTTCGCATGCCAGCACGGCGCCCGCGTAGTTGAGGCCGAGGTCCCGCCGCAGACGCACCGCGCGGGCGAGCAGGGCTGCGTCCTGGGCGCTGAACAGCGGGTCGCCGGCGCTGGCCCCACGTTGCTGGACCAGACCCAGCTCGAGGAGCCGTCGCACCATGGAGGGGTGCAGCCCCGCCTGGCGCGCCAGCGCGTCGACACCGGCCAGCGGCGACCTCGTGCGAACGGGCAGGGCGACTGCCATCACAGACGCCGGTCGGGCGCCCGGGCGACTACGACCTGCGCCGGCCGATCCCCGCGTTGCGCACCGGCCTCGGCCTCCTCGACGTCGGCAGCGCCATCCGATACGGCGGCCGGCCGGCCGGCCCGGGTTTCCCGGTCGCTCTCGTGTGAACTCGGCATCCACGACCTCCTCGTCGGACTCCCTCTCCGCGGGACGCCTTCGCCGGAGGGCGGGAGCCTCGCCGCCGGGCGCCTCGTCCTGTGCCGCCCGCTTGCCGACAGGCCGTGCGCGCTCTGCAATTGCCGGTAGGGCGTCAGCGGTCCCGTTCAAGGGGATCGGGCCGGTTGCCACCGTCCCACGACCTCCCCATGAAGCCTCTTCGGCGCAGCCTGCTCGATCCGGGCTGAGGTTGCCTGGTCGCGGCGGCGGCCTAGCTCCAATGGCCCACAGTTCCTCGACACAAAAGGGGCGGATATGGCCCTCCCGGCAACCCGAAACGAACCCTCATCCCAGACCCTTCAGCACTCTCCGCCGGTCCAGCGCTGGGAACCCTTCAGGCAGCTCGAGCAGATGCACGAGCAGATGGAGCGCCTGATGGACGACGTCTGGCCTCCGCTGGCCCCCGGGAACGGCGGCACCTGGGTGCCACTGGCCGACATCGAGGAGACCGACGACGCCTGGATCGTCGAAGCCGAGCTGCCAAGCGTGGATCGCAAGGACGTCAACGTGGAGCTGCGCGACTCCGAGCTCGTCATCAGCGGCGAGGTCACCGAAAAGGAGCGCAAGGGGGTGATGCGCCGGCGGACCCGCAGGATGGGGCGCTTCGAGTACCGCGTCGACCTCCCCGGCCAGCCCGACACCGAGCACGTCGAGGCCAAGCTCCACGACGGGGTGTTGACGGTGCGCGTCCCCAAGGCGGAGGGCTCGCAGAGGCGCCGGATCGACGTCAAGGCGACCTAGCGTGTCGGCGGTCGCGCAGCGGCGCCAGCCCGAGCCGCGGTCAGGCGCTTGTCGGCCGCCCGGCGCGGCCTAGGCCGGGAGACACCCTTTGCCCGCGCCTCCGGCCGGAAGGACCCCCGGCACCTTCATGTCGCGTGCGCGGCCCGACTCGCCCGCCGAGCAGGTGCTGCGCGCCGGCACAATCGAGCGGATCGAGCGCTTCCGCGGAGGGGAGCTGTCCGTGCTGTCGCTGTACCTGTGCATCCCAGCCGGCTGGGACAGCCAGTCCGGCGCACGCACCAAGGCCGACAGCCTGCTTCACGAGGTGCGCCCGCTGGCCGAGGAGCGCTCGCGTAGCCACGACAGCCGCATGTCGCTGCGTCACAACTTCGAATGGGTCGAAGAGGTCCTCGCCGAGATTCCGATCAGGCCGGGGGCGCTGGCCATGTTCGCCTGCAGCGGGGCGGGCCTGCGGGAGATCGTGCCGTTTCCGCGCCCGGTGCGGGACAGGATCGTGGTCGACGAGACCCCCTGGACACGCCCCATGACGGCAGCGCTCGAGGAGTACGAGCGCTGCTGTACCGCGGTCATCGACAAGGGCAACGCTCAGGCCTGGGAGCTGTACCTCGATGCGATGCGCCAGATCGGCAGCCTTGGCCAGACGCGATGGCGCGAAGAAGCCCGCCAGACGAACGCCCACCGCACCCCCGCCAAGGCCGAAGAGCTCGAGAAGCGCCACTTCCGTGCCGTTGCCGACCAGCTCGAGGAGCTGAGGCGCACCGACGGCTTCGACGTCCTGCTGCTGGGGGGCCACGAGGACGAGCTCGGACGCTTCGAGGGCTTCCTCTCCAACGAGCTGCGTCAACGGCTCGGGGGCCGCTTCAGGCTCGACGACGACGCGGTCCAGCCCGCCGCGATCCGCCAAAGGGCGCAGTCGATCCTGGAGGACCGAATTCTCCGGCGCCAGCGGCAGGCCGTGGCCGACGTTCTGGAACGGGCGGCGTCAGGAGGGCCCGCCGCGGTCGGACTGCGCTCCTGCCTGTGGGCGGGCTCGGTCGCCGCGATCGACACCCTGCTGGTCCAAGAGGGCGCGACGTCCCCGGGCGTGATATGCGACCGGTCACGCTGGCTCGCCCTCAGCGGTGACACCTGCCCGATCTGCGGCGGGCCCACCCGGCGGACCGAGGACGTGATCGACGAGCTGGTCGAGGCGGTGATGAGCGAGGGCGGCTCGTTCCGTCCGGTCTGGGCCGAGACCGAGCTGTCTCAGGCAACGGCTGCGGCCTCGCTGCGATTCCCTCTGCCGCCGCGGCCGATCAACGACTCCAGCCGGGCGACGTCGAGCGCTTGAACCTCGACCTCTTGGACGCTCGCCCGCAGGGGTTCGATCACGAGCAGGCTGAGCCCGCGAGCCGCGCCAGACCGGTGAGCTCGGCGTGGATCGCCTCGAGCATCACGTCGAGGTCCGGGCAGGAGTCGCGGTCAGCGGTGATTCCGATCGCGACCTCGTCCATGTAGGAGAAGATCGCGATGCCGACAGCATGCTCGGCGGCGAGCGGAACCATCGGGTAAACCTTGCTCAGCGGCGCTCCCATCGAGTAGAGGGGCACACGCGGACCGGGGACGTTCGTGATCGTGATGTTGAAAAGCCTCGTCGCGTACAGCGAGCGCGCGATCAACGAATGCAGCACGGGGGGGGCCTGTCCCGCCACATCGAGCATCGTTTCCGCACCGAGACCCGCACGGGAGGACTTGAGGCGGGCGGTTCTCCCCGTCACCACGTCGAAGCGCTCGGCCGTGTCCCCCGTGGCAACCGGCAGGTCGACGAAGAGGGAGCTGACGCGGTTGCCCATCGCGAGTCGCTCGCCTGCGCGGCGGATGTTCATCGGCACCATCGCGCGCACGCCCGCCTCCGGCGGCCGCTCGCCGCGCGAGAGCATCAGCTCGCGCACGCCGGCGGTGCAGGCCGCCAGGAGCATGTCGTTGACGGACCCACCCAGCACGTGGCCGGCCGCTTTCAGATCGGAGAGCTTGGCCTGCACGACGCCGTAGCGACGCGTCGCGCCGATCGGGACGTTGAGGGTCGTGTGCGGCGAGCCGGAGATCTCGCTGGAGACGAGCACCTCCAGCAGTGCCCGCGACCGCACGATCGCTTCGCGCGGATGCAGCGCCGCGTGCAATGTCGACCCGGCGACGCGGCCGACCGCGTCGACAGCGTCGGAGACCAAACCCGGCTCGCTGGGGGGCGCTGCCTCCCAGGGCGCGTCGGGACCGTCGAGCACCGGCTCGGGCTCTGCGAGGCCGTTCGGGTCGCCGTCGAACAGGAGCTGCACGATGCCGACCGAGCCGACGCCGTCGACCATCGCGTGATGCGTCTTGGATGCGACTGCCCAGCGGCCCTCGGCGAGGCCCTCGAGTAGCACCATCTCCCAGAGGGGCCGGGTTCTGTCGAGACGATGGGAGAAGAACTCACCCGCCCAGTCGCAGAGCTCCTGCTCGTCGCCAGGGACGGGAAGCGACTCGTGCCGTATGTGGTTGCGCACGTCGAAGCGCTCATCGGGGCACCAGCACGGCCAGGACAGCCCCTTCGCGCGCGTGGAGGACAGGCGCTGCGAGTATCGGGGTAGCTGGGCGAGACGCCCGGCGATCGTCGAGGTGAGCGCCTCGAGGGTCGGTATGCCGCCGGCGGGGAGGGGGTCGAACAGCATCAGGCCGCCGATGTGCATCGTGGCGCCCTCGTCGGCCTCTTCGAGCTCGAGGAAGGTCGCGTCCAGGGCGGTGAGCCGCTCGTTGGCAACGCTCATCGCGCGACCGCCTCCGGCGGGACCGTCAGGACCGAGCAGCCGACCTCGTGGATCACGCGTCGGCTGACACTGCCGAGCGTGCGCGGGCCATGTCGCCTGCGACTGCCGAGAACGACCAGCGACGGGGTGAAACGCGCGGCCACGTCGACGATCACCTCGTGCGCATGACCGTGGATGAGCATCAGATCGGGCTCGACGACACCCTGCTCACGAAGGTAGTCGGTCTGCTTGTGCAGAACCTCCTCCCCGGACCCCCGACCGTGACCCACCGCGTGGAGTACGGTCACCTTGGAACCATGCTCGACGGCGATCTGCCCGGCTAGCGTCACCGGCATCGAGGAATCGTCGAGCCCATCGCTGGCGACCAAAATGTGGTCCGGAAGATGAGTCGCGTCGCCGGGTCGCGCGGTCAAGAGCGGCGTGGGCAGCTCGCCGAGCGCACAGTCTGCGACGCCGCTCGCCAGCAACCCGCTGAGCCAGGAGGTCGATGGAGCGCCAATCGCGAGCAGGTCGTGATCCGCCGCCCATTCCAGCACGACACGTTCCGGAGGGGCCGCGGGATCGACCTCGGTCCGCGGCCTAGCCCCGGCCTCGAGGGCGATCGCCGCCGCACGCTTGAGGATCTCGTGCGCCTCGGTCGGTCCGATCTCGGGCGCGCGCATCTCGCCCCCGGTGCGAAAGGCGGTCACGAGCAACAGCGTCAGATCGCCGCCGGGACGCACCAATGAAGCGGCCTGCCGCACCGCCTCATAGCCGCCCGGTTTACCGTCTATCGCACAGAGGGCGCGACCGAAAGCGCGTTTCGGAGCCACACTCACGCTGCTCACGGACACATTCCCACCCGTGTCTCCCATGCTTCGAACTTAGTTCAGACCCCGCGCTGGGTCGACCGTAATTCCCCGTCGGGACCCGGGCAGAACCCCCCCTGCAATGTCGCGTGTTTCAATGGAATCCGAGATGAGCGGACAGGGGCGAGAGCGGCCGAGGCGATCCCGCTGGCAGCAGAGGACGAGGCGGTCCTGTGCCTGGAAGGGCGGCTGCTCTCGGGACACACGGTGCAAGGTGATCGCCGCACCCGCGCCGTCGCTCCGGGAGCTCCGCGAGCGCGTCGCCGATCGCGTCGTCGCGGTGGCCCCCGCTGCATCTGTGGCCTCCTGCTGCCGGGCGGGACCCGAGTCGCCGGACGGGCGGCTGGAGCTGCGCCGGGGGCGTTGTAGCGGTGAGGGGTGCGTGCGGCGGCGTCCCGCTCCGGCCGCCTGGGGTCGCTAGTGAAGCGAATCCGCTCCGCGGCGTGCACCGGCGCTCCCGACCGGCCTCCCCTGACCCGCCGGCACCCTGGTTGCCGGCGGCCGCTTTCGTGGGTGTCAGGAGCGGCCCGTCGAGCCGCCGTCAGGCGGCGGCGCTCTGATGCGAGGAGGTCTTGGTGGGGCCGGACGTTGCGAGCTTGGGCTCCGTCAACGACTTGGCCTCGAAAGGGACCGTCCCGTCAGAGCGTGCACGTCGCAACGGGAGTGTGTCTGTTCTAGGGTGACCCTGACCATCGCCATACAACGAGAGGAGTCGCGATGGACACTCCCAGCAACACGAGCGCCAGCCCCCTGAAGCTACAGAGCGGCGACTGGCGCATCGACGCCGACCGCAGCCACGTCCGCTTCCACACCAGGGCCATGTTCGGCCTGTTTCCCGTCCTCGGTCGCTTCGAGCGCTTCGACGGGACCCTGCACGTGGATCAGTCAGGGCAGGCCTCCGGCACTCTGACGATCGAGGCGCAGAGCATCCGCACCGGTATCGGGCTGCGCGACGCGCACCTGCGCACGAAAGACTTCTTCAAGGCGGCCGACTACCCGCAGCTGACCTTCACGCTCGATCGCCTCCAGCCCGACGGGGACACCCACCAGGTGACAGGCACGCTTCGCATCCGCGAGACCACGCTGCCCGTGATAGCGCCGGCGACGCTCACCAGCGAAGGCTCGCAGGCACGGATCACCGCGCGCTTTGACCTCGATCACGACGCCGCTGGGCTCAAATGGGCCAAACCAGGGATGGTGCCCAAGACGGTGCAGGCGGACGTCGACCTGACGCTGACCCGAACCTAGCCGAAGCCCAGACCCTCGCACCCGTGATGCCAGCCGCCAACAGATCGATCATCCGACGACTCATCGAAGGTATTTCCATGACCCTGGCGGGGGACCCCCGGAACGGTGTTTCTGTCTGGTGATGGACCTGGTGGGAGTCGAACCCACTCCGTTGGGGCTGAAGGCCCGCTTGGCGCCAACCCGGCCAGGTCCCGCGGTGGGATCGGCACGGCCAGCTTAGACTTCGTGTATGGCACTCGCTGGGAGGTGCTCCCGAGGCGCGGTTGTCGGGGTCGTGGTGGTCGCGTGCACGGTTCTCGCGCCGGCGGCGCTTGCGCAGCCGCGCTGCCATCGTGTCCATCGCTGGGCGTGGCGGGCCGATCACCATCGGCGCGAGTACGTCCGCGTCAGCAGGCTCGTGTGTACCGTCGCGGCACCCTCGGTCCCGGCTTCACCGGTCCAACCGGTCTCAGCGGACCAGAGCCCGGCTGAACAACAGATCTTGCACGTAGCGCTGGAGGCAGCCAAGGCCAACGGCGATGCAGAGCCGGCATTCGTGGTCTATGTGACCGCCACTCTCCAGGCCGCCTCCGAAGCGCTCGGCGGCGAAGGCAAGAGCTTCTTCCCAGCAGGGGAAGGCCCGGGCGACGCCGGGAGCGTTGTGGATCTGGTGGTTATGGGTGGCCACTTCACCAGCGATGGCTCGAGGCCGCCCGGCGCCGCAGCGCCGAAAGGCACAGTGCTGAGTGTGACGATCGACAGCTTCGTTGAGATCACGAGCCTCGGGGAGAAGCTACCGTCGCTGACGGCACTCGGGCCGGTGACGCGGCTGGCCTGATCACGCACGGTCCGTCTCAGCGACTACGACCGTTCTCCGGCACACCTGAAGAACCAGTGGCATGCCACCGGGCTCTGACGAAGCTCAGGCCCAGCCGTCGGTGCTGCGGAGCCCGGCAGCTAGTTCGAAGAGGCGAAGCATCTCGCCTGCAATCTCGATTGCCCGCGCCTCGTCAAGCGGCGCCCTGTTCGGGCGTCGGATAGGGTGCGACCGTCGTGAAAAGGTTGAGGATCCTCATCGTCGCGGTGGCAGTCCTCGGCGGCACGGCGCTGCTCGTTCAGCAGGGCGGAGCTACCGTCGCGGCGCCGACAAATCACAAGTGTCCGTTGGTCTCTACGCTCAATGGCTTCAAGCGAACGCCCGCAATCCGGAGCTTTACGCACGACGTGCCCTGCTCGGAAGCATTGGGGATCGTGCGCGCGATGGTGTCGGGCGTTGGCGTGACCTTCGTCGGCAATCCTGAGGGTGGCGCCTACCAGTTCCGCTGGAAGCTCTACGGCTTCCCCGGCTGGACGTGCTTCGGAGACGGCAGCGGCTTCCCGGAAGGTGGCGCTGGCGGCGACTGCTCAAGGGGCAGCGCCAGCGTCGCGTGGTATCACGCAAACTGACCCACCACCAGCCCCGGCAGGACAGCTTGGCGAGCGATGGAACCCGGGAAGCGCGAAGGCCGACGAGGGAGAACCGCGGATTACGTAGCCCTCGCTAGGACCGTCTCGCGAAGCGATATGCGGGCGATCAGCGACGTCGTGGACAGGGCGCGTCGTATCGCGCCGTGACCCTCGTCCTTGCCACAGGGTGCGGCGCTGCGAAGGTCAGTTCGGCCTTCCAGGGCAGGTAGCCTCTCGGGCAGGCGCCGGGTAGTCGCAGGTAGTAGACCGTCTTCCTCCCGACACGAGTGGCGGTCCCGAACTTGACGGCGAGGCTGGAGATCGACGCGTCGGCGCCGCCGGGGATGGTTTCGACCAGCGGGAGGTCAGCTTCGAGCGACTTGCTGAACAGTCCGTGTGCCGTCGCGTAGTGCGCTCGGGCGAAGATTTCCAGGAGCACCGGGTCGTGACCGAGGATTTCGAATGCCAGGCCGCCGCCTGGGGCGTAGAACGATTCGATTGTCCCCGCCTCCGGGACAATCCCTTTCCCGAACGCGACGAATCCCTCGGCGGCCCCGGCCGGCCCAGCGGCCGATCCACGCGGGCAGCCTGACTGCCCCCCTGGTTCCACTTCGGGCGGGGCCTCCCATCCTCCGCGTCGGCATGTCGGGAACGTTGCAGGATCAACGGTCATACCGGCCGGCATGGACAGGTTCAGCCCGACCAGCGGCGGCGGAAAGCCATTCGATTCGGTGCCGGCAATCCCGTATTCCATCTCGATCGCGGTGCCCGCACCGGCGATGTTCCCGGTGTGAGCAAATCCAGCGATCGGGACCGGCCGGACCCTCAACGTCACGCGCGGAGCGCCCCATGCCCCAGCCGCGCAGACCATCACGACGGCCGCGAGACCCGCCAGGACCGCCACCAGCCTCCCACGCATCCCCATGATCCGGCTCATCCTTCCACACCGACAGCCGCCACATCACCCCCGCCGTGGTCGGCCGGAACTCGTAACGCTCGAAGCTCGTCGAGGGACGGGGGCGATCTACCGAGTTGGCCTTCTAGGTCGGCTTGGCGAAAGTCATGTCGAGCTGTCTAGCGCGTCGGCAGCCGCACGGGATGACACTTGGCGGGCACGTAATGTTCGGGCGAGCTGAGAGGCGGCAGGTCGGTCCGGGTTTCCCAGGGCCGCCCAGCGAATGTGTAGCTGAACTCTCCGTAGTAGAGACGCGGGACGGGATATTTGTGACTGGTGCAACTGACCACGTCGAAGAATCGGAAGGAAGCCGGGAAGCTGCTGTAGGACTCCCCCCTTTCTGCCTGGAACTGCTCGCCTTCGAGGCAGTATTCGAGCACTTCTGAGTTGGGGCCAAGGCACACTTCGAGCTCGCCGGTCCCGAGCGCGAGCGCTGTGCCGTAATGGCGATACGTAACGACATACGCTCGCGTCAGCGGCGGGGGAGCCGGTGAGGTGGAGCAGAACCCGAACAAGCGAACCGGCGCCACTATCGAGATCGGGGCGCAGTCATAGACGTAGACATAGATGCGCGGCGAGGGCGGCTTCACGCGGCGAGCGAGAGTCACGGCTGGCATCAGCGCCAGAGCCGCCAGGCCAACAGCGGCGGCCGCGAACAGCCAGCCCAATCGAACAGCAGCGCTACGCAACTTGCTCATTTGAACCAACGGACTCACGAGGAGTTGCGACACGCTACGGATCTTGTGTCGCAAGACTGCCCGGGGTGTCGCCGCGTAGCGGACGCTGCCATGTCGGACACTCCGCGGGAGCCTACATGCCGCTTCGGTCGCTCTAAGCCGCGAGCGGCACGACTCGCGCTCGGGCAAGCACGCCGGGGAGCTTGGCGAGTAACAGGCTCGATCTACAGAGTTGGGCTACTGGTAGGGCCGATCTCGGTCCGGTAGCCGGGGCCCGGGAAGGGTTGCTATTGCAGGGTTCGGGACCGATTTCGGGAGACGGCTTGGGCGCATCGTGGCGCTGCAGACATTCGTGCTCGGGGCCCAAAGCGACGAGGGCTGCGTCCAGCTCGAGGAAGCCCCGCGCACACCGAGCGTGACCCGTACTCAGGCTGGAACCACCCTCACTCGCGTCGCTCGCCTCATCCACACGGATGATCTTTTCGGCCAGGACCGCAAATGCGCGTCTGCCCGAGGGTATTTTGCCGGGCTCGAAATTTGACCGTCCACGGAGGGAGAAACGTTGTCTCGTAAATGCAAGTCTGCTGCGGTCGCCGCTGCCTCGGCGGCGCTGTTCCTGGGGGCAGCGGGTGCGTCCTTGGCGTCCGCCGCACCGCGCACGCCAACGCCGCCGCACGCCCGCGCGGCGGCGACGCCCGCGGCGGAAGCCGGCATCTTCCAGGTCGGGACCTCGGTGGTCGACATCACGCCCCACAAGCCGATGGCCGACGGCGGCTACGGCTCGGACTACATCGTCACCGGCGGCGCGCACGACCCGCTTCAGGTGCGGGCGTTCTTCATCGGACACGGCAAACACGCTGTCGTGTTCGTGTCCGTCGACTCGCAGGGCTGGTTCGCCGAATACCAGTCGCCGAACGTGGGCGACGGAGCCGACTCCGCACGTGCGGACGCGGCCGCCGCCCTTGCCGCCAAAGGCTACGAAGTCAACGCGGCCAACATCGTCCTGTCGGCTACGCACAGCCACGCGGCGCCGACGCTGATGGGCATCTGGGGCCACACCGACCCGGGCTATCTGCACCACGTTCGGGAGGCCGCTGTGAAGGCCGTCCTGAAGGCTGCCTCGCACACCCACGAAGCCGAACTGTGGTCGGCGACGGGCACGATCCACGACCTCGTCTCGCAGCAGCAGGGGACCGACCAGACGGCCGGGTTCTCGATCGACCAGGAACTGCCGATCCTGTGGGCGCGCCAGCCCGGGACCGGTGCAACGATCGGCACCTACGCCGACGTGCCCGTCCACGCGGACGAATACGACCCCACCGCGGAAGGAAACAACCAGTGGAGTGCCGACTACCCCGGGTTCGTCCGCAAGCGCCTCGCTCAGCTGCTCGGCGGCACCTCGGTGATCGCGGTCGCCACGCTCGGCCGGCAGGAGACGATCGGCAACGAACCTCACTACAACGAGGTCGAAAAGCAGGGCACGTTCGTCACGAACGCGATAACGAGTGCGCTCACCCACGCGCGTCCGATCACGGACACCACGCTCGCCGCCGACAACGAACAGTTCACGACCGAAGCCTCGAACACCGGTCTGATGCTCGCGATGTCATGCAACCAGCGGGGTGGGCCGCTCGGCTGCCCCGGCGGTTGGCCCAAGAGCAAAAAGGGAACCTCCTACTGGGAACTGGGCGAACTGTTCACGATCAACCGCTCCGTGGAAGCGCCGTACTTCAATGCGGAAGAAGGCACCGTCGGCTCCTCGACGACCGTCGCCCGCATCGGGAACCAGGTGTACGCCACGGTCCCCGGCGAGGGATTCGCCGAGGTCACAGAAGCGCTCGAGCGCATCTTCAAGGCGTCGCCCGGCATCGAAGGCGAGCACGTCATCGACGAGGGCAGCGACACGTTCGGCTACTTCGGCGACTATGCCGCGTACCCGGCGGGCCAGATGGAGGGCGACCTCAAGACGTTCAACATCGGCCCCAACGTGGGACAGGACACGGTCGACGCCGCAGTGAAGGCCGGCGAAAGCCTCGGCCTCGATCCGGCGGCCGAGACGGTGACCGCAGATCTCATCAACCCGCAGGCGTGGGGTGAGCCCGGGATCCAGTTCTACCCCGACCGCGAGGAGACCGACGAAGCGACGGTCAGCTTCTACGGCTCGGCTCACGCGGCGGACCCGGCGTCCCACTCGGAATCGAAGACGTTCGGCTCGAGCCTAGGAACGCAGGGCGACGGCTCGATCAGCTGGAACTTCGGCGACGGTACGACGGAAGTCCGGCCCGCGTCGACGCGCTTCGCCCACACGTTCCCCGGCCCCGGTGTCTACACCGTGACGGCGAGCGTGGCTGACAACCTCGGGAACACCTACAGCTGGACCCAGCAGGTGCACATCGACTCTCCGCTCAGCGCGTCGGTGGCCCAGACCCCCGGCCCTGGCAAGAGCGTCGTTCTCAGCGCCTCGGCGCAGGGCGGCGAGGGGAACGTGCTCGCCGCGCAGTGGACGCTCTCTCACGGGAAGACCGCCTACGGCACGACGATCACGCTGCCCAAGGGCAACGTGGATGCCACCGTGACGGTCACGGACGGAGCTGGCAACACGGCGACGACCACCGTGCACGTCGGCTGAGCACCAGCGTCACCGCGACCCGGCCGGTGGCCATGGTGGCCGCCGGCCGGTTCGCGTTCGAAGTACGGCGTCGTGGCTAGGCCGAGATCCGCTCAACCACAGTCGCATGTACCGCGTCGTCGGTACAAAGGACTATCGCCACGAGCTGGGCCCGCGTGTGAGCACCCAGCTTGACCATGGCGTTGCGCACATGAGTGCGCACGGTTGTGGGCGAGATGTGCAGCGCTTGGGCGATCTGGTCGGTCTCGTCTCCGAGGGCGACATGGGTGATGACCTCTCGCTCACGGGCGGTCAAGAGAAGCTCGCCTGCCAGGGCGGAAGACCGCGTCGGGGCGGACTGAGAGCCCGGCAGCGCAACGTAGATAGCCACCCGCTGCCCTCGGATGTGCGCCAGCCGCGCTGCGAAGTCGATCTCGACCTCGGAGCCGTTCGCTCGCACGAGAGCCCGTCGTCCGAAGTATTCGCCGGAGGCACGAAAGGCCTGCCAGTTTCTGAGGGCCTCGGCTCGATCGGCACTTCTCATCGTCCCGAGCAACGACGTGCCCACGAGATCCTCTCGCGAGCGATCTAGGAGCGAGAGCGCAGCATGATTCACCGCGACGATACGCCGCTGGTCGTCGAGGACGAAGATCGCGTTCGACGTTCGATCGAAGACCAACCAGAAGAGCTCCTCCCACCCCGATGTCTCTGCATCCGTCTCGCCGTTCCAGTAGGAGCTCCCGGCCATGGAGGCGACATTAGGAGCAGAGGATTTCGCCGTCAAGCTCAGAGCCGGCCGAGACAGCGCCGTGCGCGTCCCTTCGTCCAAGCCGACGCGGGGACTCGAACCCCGGACCCCTTCATTACGAGCGATCCGGGTCTTGGGACTGAGATTGGCTCTCTAGAGCCAACCTAACCTGGCGTGTCCCGGCCTCGTGCTACCGGTGTGCTACCGGAGCCTCTGGCAGCAGGCTAGGGCGAGCCCAAAGGCAGCATCACGGAAGTCAGTATCGCCCAAACTCGCGCGCCGAGACCCTACAGGCCCGCCTGGCTCCTTCTTCGCAGGGCCGGTCGGGCAGGCGGACGCGGGACCAGCCAAAACGGGGGCCAGGCGTCCTGGGTTCTTGCGCAGACGCGACGCGACGCGATCCCGCACGTACGGCTGGGCCGCTACGTTCGCTTCGATCCGGCGTCGCTTGAGGCTTGGTGGCGGGGCCGGATGAGGGGCCCGCTCCGACCCTGTAGAGATCCGAGGCGTCGAAGTCGTCCGCAGACCCCAGAGTGGCTTGGGCACGCTGACCCGGCTTGACGCGACGGACTTACGTCCACTCAAAGCTCTCAATAGGGGAGCCCTCGTTGCGCGAACGGACGACTTCTGGCTGCCGGTCTAGTCCTGGCGACCGTCATCGTCAAGGTGGCGCTCGCCCTCAGCCCCTGTACACGAGAGCCGATTGTCCACAAGTATGCTTTCCGAGACCATGAGGCTATACGCCGTCGCATTGCTTGCGGTTCTCGCTGCCTTTGGTGGGCTTCTCCTGACGAGTCCCATCGCTAGCGCGAGTGAAGGGAGCGCAGAACTCGAACGCTTGGGGGGCACCGACGAACTTCAGGCCCACATCTCCGCAGAACTCTCCGAACGAGTCGAGCGCTCATGCGAAGCCAACGGCCATAAATGCTTCTGGACCGCTAGGGCATCCGAATACCCGGCGCAGGACGGGTGTCCTAACGAATATGCGTCATCGCGCGGCGTTTGGATCGGCTCCTACGAAGAAGGTCGAGGCCCGATAACTGGAACCACGACGTTCGTTCCGTCGGCCAGCGCAATCGTCGTGTGCGTCTACGTTCTTTTCAACGGATCTCAGTACCTCGTGGGAGAAGGTCACTTTGGCTCGCTCCCCGCGCCGCCTCGATATCCATCTACGACCCAAGTGTGGGTAACAGTGGATGGATGTTCGGTGCGCCCCCACGTGTCGGTCAATGGCGAAAAAGACATCGGCGGCGACATGAGTTGGAGCATCTATCGCGCTGACGGGATGCGCTACACAAAGGTTGGCGACGAAGCGCAGACGCCAGTTGAAGGCGAATTCACGCCGGGCACATCTGAAAACGGCACCTATCGCTTCAGTGCCCGCTTTCTCGGAGACGCGCACCTGCTGCCCTCATCGAGTGAAGCGGGCACGGTTTTCAAGGTCACGAATTGTCCAGCGCACCCAAGTCCACCTGAGCCTCACCGCTACCTTCCGCTCAACGCTAAGTCAGCGCCGCTCTGGACGACCGAAGCGGTCTTCTATGGCTTCGGCTACAACCCCGAGCCGCTCCACACACATTGTGCAAAGCAGCACACCGGC
>JBKQOO010000217.1:0-6025 GCA_052145475.1 Solirubrobacteraceae bacterium | reverse complement strand
CCCCCCCGCCACATGGGCTACGTGACACAAGCGCCTTCCGTCTACTCCGACCTGAGCGTTGAAGAGAACCTTCGCTACTTCGCCGCGGTTGTCCGTGCGAGCCGTGAGCGGATAGCCGAGACGATCGCGACAGTCGGCTTGTCCGGGCGCGAGGACGAGGTGGTCGGCTCGCTCTCGGGCGGCGAGCGCTCGCGCGTATCGCTCGCCACCGCGCTTCTGAACGCGCCAGAGTTGCTGGTGCTCGACGAGCCGACCGTTGGACTGGACCCAGTCCTACGGGCAGAACTGTGGGCTTCCTTCCATGCACTGGCCCGTGGGAAGGGGACGACGCTGCTCATCTCGAGCCACGTCATGGAAGAGGCAGCGGAGTGTGATTCGTTGCTGCTGATGCGCGATGGCGCGTTGCTCGAGCACGTCTCGCCGAGCGAGCTGCGCGAGCAGACCGGAAAGGACGACCTGGGCAAAGCCTTCCTCGTCCTCATCGAGCAAGCCGAACGCGAGGTGCAAGCGCCCCCGACGGCGGACACATGAGCGCGCGCACAACGCTCGCCACGGCGCAGCGGGTGCTGTGGCAGATCCGACGCGACCCGCGAACGATCGCCCTCTTGCTGGTGGTGCCGACCGCTCTGCTGACTCTTCTCTACTTCCTGTTCGAACACCAGCCCCACACCTTCCAGAAGATCGGCGCGCCGCTATGTGGGCTCTTTCCCTTCATCATCATGTTCCTCATCACCTCGATCGCGATGCTGCGCGAGCGCACGACCGGGACGCTCGAGAGGCTGATGACCCTGCCGTTGGCCAGGGCCGACATCCTCTTCGGCTACGGGGTGGCCTTTGGCGTGCTCGCCGCCGTGCAAGCCGTCGTGGTGTGCACCGTCGGCTTCCTGTTCTTGGGCCTGGAAGCCCCGCACGGTGCGTGGCTCGTGGGCATCCTGGCTGTAGCGAATGCCCTGCTCGGCATGGCGCTCGGCCTCGGCGCGAGCGCGTTCGCCCGAACGGAGTTTCAGGCGGTGCAGTTCATGCCAGCCTTGATCCTGCCCCAGCTGCTGCTGTGCGGTCTCTTCGTGCCCCGAAGCCAGATGGCGGGCTGGCTCCACGCGATCTCCTGGCTTATGCCTCTGACCTATGCCTACGAAGCCTTGGCCAGAACGACGACACCCCAACCACTCGGCGAGGCGATGGCCGCCGATGTGCTTGCCGTCGTCGCCTTCACGCTCGCCGCGCTCGCCCTCGGGGCCGTGACGCTACGGCGACGCACGCCTTGAGCGCGCGGCTCCCGATCCCCGGCAGCGGCCGCATACGTCTCGCTCAGAGCCGATTTCGGGACTGCCAGCCCCGTTCTCCGACCCGCAGGCATGGGACACGGTATCGAGGCAGTGCCCAACAACCGTGCCGATCCATTGAGCCCCGCCCGTGGCGCGCGAGGACCAGAACCCATCAAGTCATTCAGCGCGAGCTACGGTCTCCACGGTGAAGCCCTCACGTCGCGCGGCGGCGGCGAGTCGCTCATCGAGAGTGACGATCCCCAGTGACGCCGGCTGGCCCTCGGCAGCGACCACCGCGGCCGCCAGCTGAAGCGCATCGGCCGCGCGGAGAGTGTGGACGCGGAGAAGGCGGCGAGCGGCGCTTCGCACAGCCGCGACCGGCTGCACCTCATTCCAACGTTCGGCCAGCAGGTCGAGGCGCTCGAGGGCGGCCGTCATCGCCGTGTCCGACAACGCGTCCTCGCGTTCCAGCCTGGCGAGCGCGGACACGCACTCGGCCTCCGTCCCCCACCACACACACATCACCGGATCCTCCTCGGCGATCGCCCGCAACGCGTCCGTGCTCGCCTCAGTGACGGTCAGCGGGATGATCGCCGAGCTGTCCCAGAACCTCAACGACCCTCGCGTCTCTCATCGAGGATCGCCGCCACCGCGCTTGCGCCGGGTCGTAGGCTTGGAGCCTCCTTCGCCAGCAGGTCGATCGCCGGCGGCTTGCGCGCGGCCCGGACGCTACCGGCACGTTCGAGGCGCGCGATCCTTCCCTCAGCGTCGGGGGCGGCGCTGACGGCGGACTCGAGCCGTGCGACCGGGGTTCCTCGGTCCACGATCAGCACCGACTCGCCGCTGCGGACCTGATCGATCAGTGCGCTGAGCCGGTTCTTCGCTTCCGTTATTGTTGCTACCACCATAAAAGCTAGAATAGCCACCAAGCATCGGCTATTCAAGCCCTTAGTGGAGGCGGCGGGCTCGAGAGGTGCGATAACACGCGCGAGAACGGCACAGCAGAGCCGATTTCGAGCTCAGGCCGAGATCTCCGGCACACGCTGTGCCTACACCGGCGGGCCCGGAGTGCAGATCTCACGCAAGAGCGACGATGGGGATATCTTTCGTCCAAGCCTCGGGCGGTCCGCGGACGCCCATCGAGATCCTCCATACGGATCCCGCCGCAGCCGCTCGGCGATCGACACGAAAGGATCGACATGGCCAAGCCGTTCAGCGTCACTCTGTCGATGCGCGGGGCCCCCGGGGAGGCCCAGGACCGCGCAGCGGCCGCGCTCGAAAAGCCTGCGCGCTCCGTCGGCCTACGTCTGAAGAAGCGGAGGGAAGGCCAGCTCGACTACGGACCGCCGGTCGGGTTCCCTTTCCTTGTCAATCTCTGGCGCCACCTCGACCGTGAGCACATGACCGTGCGGTTCGGCCCTGCCGAAGCCGGCGAGTCGGCCGCCACGCATGTCGCGATCAGCGGAGCCGTCTCGAGCGGCAAGCAGCCGCTCGCCGCCAACCCCGAGCATTGGTCGGAAGCGCTCGGTGCACCGCCGGGCGAGTAGGCCATCGGCTCCCACGCTTGTCGAATGAGCGAGCGAGCGGGGAACGGGAGCCGCGATGCCTGCTAGCGCCTCCGTGCGCTCCCCGGGCGATGCCGATGCGCCGGTGATCGACGTGCGCGGCCTGCGGAAGTCATACGACGAGCGCGAGGTGGTGCACGGGATCGACCTGCAGGTGAGTCGCGGGGAGGTGTTCGCCTTCCTGGGGCCGAACGGAGCGGGCAAGACCACGACCGTCGAGATCCTCGAGGGCTACCGCTCGCGCAGCGGCGGCGAAGTGAGCGTGCTCGGGCTCGATCCGGTCGACGCCAACCACGATTGGAGATCCCGAATCGGGCTGGTGTTGCAGTCGTGCACGATGCCGCCTGAACTGAGCGTGCGCGAGCTGGTGCAGGCCTACGCGGGCTACTACCCGCACCCCCGCGGCGTCGCGGAAACGATCGATCTCGTGGGCCTCGGCGGCCACGAGGATGCACGCACGGCCCAGCTCTCGGGCGGCCAGCTGCGGCGACTCGACGTCGCGCTCGCTCTGATCGGCGATCCCGAACTCGTGTTCCTCGATGAGCCCACCACAGGCTTCGACCCGTCGGCGCGACACCACGCCTGGGAGGTGATCGCGAA
This sequence comes from Solirubrobacteraceae bacterium, assembly GCA_052145475.1. GTDB lineage: Bacteria > Actinomycetota > Thermoleophilia > Solirubrobacterales > Solirubrobacteraceae > Palsa-744. Next base: position 2,595 of record JBKQOO010000217.1, on the reverse strand, counting down.
CCTGCGGAGCCTGGGCAAGACGATCTTCCTGACGACGCACTACATGGACGAGGCGCAGGCGCTCGCGGACCGCGTCGCGGTGATCGCCGCGGGCAGGATCGTCGCGCAGGGCACGCCGCAGACACTCGGCGGCCGCGACCACGCGCTCAGCGACGTCTCCTTCACGCTGCCGGCCGGCACGACCGCCGCCGAGCTCCCCGACCAGCTGGTGCCGATCGCGGAGCTGCGCGACGGGCGGGTGCACATCGCAGCTGCCGAGCCGGCGCGCGTGCTGTACGCGCTCACCGGCTGGGCGCTGGCGTGCGGCGACGACCTCGGCGACCTGACGGTGGCCCGGCCCTCGCTCGAGGACATCTACCTCAAGCTCACGGAGAACCAATGAGCCCGGCAGGAAACCGGGCGGGGGTGCGGCCATGACCGGCGCGACGCTGTTCACGCACCAGTTCCGCATCGACCTGCTCCGGTTCTGGCGCAACCCCCAGTCGCGCTACTTCACCGTGCTGCTGCCAATCGTGTTCCTCGTGATCTTCGCGGCGATCTTCAAGGGCACGACGGTCGTCGAAGGTAAGACGATCAAGCTGACCACCTTCTATGTGCCGGGGATCATGACCCTTGGCATCATCTCCGCGACGTACGTCAACCTGACGCTGTCCGTCGTCACCCAGCGCGAGAGCGGCGAGCTGAAGCGGCTGCGGGGCACGCCCCTGCCGGCGCGTTTCGTGATCTCCAGCCGCGCGGCGGTTGGCGTCGTCGTGGCGCTCGTGATGTCGGCGCTGATGCTGCTGATCGGCGACATCGCCTACGGCGTGGAGATACCCTCGGCGATCTTCGCGCTCCTGCTGGCGGTCATCGTGGGCGCCACCGCGTTCGCGTGTCTCGCCTTCGCGGTCTCCACGCAGATCCGCGCGGCCGATGCGGCCGCCCCGGTCACCAACCTGACGGTGCTGCCGCTGTACTTCATCTCGGGCGTGTTCGTGCCCAACAGGCAGATACCGACGTTCCTGCGCGACATCGCCGAGGTCTTCCCGATCTACCACCTCGCCAAAGCGCTGCGCGAGCCGTTCATCGCATCACACGGAGCCGCGATCGCCGGCATCGACCTGCTCGTGCTCGGTGCCTGGGGCGTCGCCGCTCTGCTGTTCGCCGCCCGCATGTTCCGGTGGTCACCGAGCGAGGCCGACTAGACGGACTCCCGCGCCGGTCAACGCCCAAGCCAGACCGTGCGCAAGAGGCCGCGGCACCGGCCACGCAAGTTGCCTGCCTCCCAGCGACCATGGTCGACTGCGTCTGCAAATTGATGGAGACGGCGGGAATCGAACCCGCGTCCGTGATCGCGTGACAGTGGCTTCTACGAGCGTAGCCGGCGCTCTGTTCTCGTCTCCCTCTAGCCTCGCCGGCGGGGTTGAGGGAGACCAGCCTCCTTGACTTTCCCCGGTTCGGCGGAGGCGGGCCTCCCCGGGTGAGCCTGCTTCTGATCCCGGCCTTCCCCGCCGCAGGCGAGCGGGGCCCGAGACCTCACGGCTTAGCTATTGACTAAGCGGCGAGGGCGTACTCGTGAGAGTCCGCACTTATGTTTTTCCCGGGTGTTTTACGAGGCCGCCCGGGACCTCGACTCGCAACCACACCCACGAGCCGACCGCGTCGAAGCCTGTCGTCCCCGGGGTGTTCCTGCGCTCCCAGTGTAGCCCTCCCCGGAGGGGACCGGGCGGCGCGCGCGTTGCGGTGACTGCGCCCGGAACGAAATCGACGCGGTTCCAAGCCGCCTGAGGAACCCGTGACGTCCAGCCCGAGGGCCGTTCGCTGTGGGTGGCGCGGCCTCACACCTCGGTGGCCTCGCTCTTCGCGGCTCGGTTCCGCGTCTGGATTCAACGTAGCTCGCCCGCTCGGCGATTGCAAGAGCCCGTGGAGGATCAATCGTGCACCTTGCGAAAAAATCGCAGATGGAAGGCCGTGCGGGGAGCGGCTGCACACGCGCGCGGGCGCCCGTTAGGCGGCGCTTAGCCGGGATGCCACAATGGAGGGCATGGAGAACACCGAGATCTCACTGCCGACGCCGATCGGCTCGGCGCCCCAGCCGCTGGCGGGAGCGCACCAGGGTGTGGTGCAGCCGGCGAGCAACCCCTTCGGCGAGCGCGCGCAGCGCCCGGGCGAGGGCGTGGTGCGCCGCATCCGCCGGCGCATCGGCAGCGCGCTGGCAGCGATCGTGGCGATGCTTGCGAAGTTCTGGGCGGCGATCAAAGGCGTGCTGCTGCTGGCGCCCAAAGCGAAGCTGCTGACGACGGCGGGCACGGCGCTGATCTCGGTGGCGGCCTACTCGCTGTTCTGGGGCTGGACGTTCGCGGCGGGCTTCGTGCTGTTGCTGTTCGTGCACGAGATGGGTCATGTGATCGCGCTGCGCCGCGAGGGCATCAAGGCGAGCGCGCCGATGTTCGTGCCGTTCCTGGGTGCGCTGATCACGGCCAAGTCGCTCGGCGAGAACGCGCTGGCGGAGGCACGCGTGGGGCTGGCGGGGCCGATCCTCGGCACGCTCGGCTCGGCGGTGTGCTTGGCGATCGGCGAGGCGACCAACAGCGACATGCTGCGGGCGCTGGCCTA
>JBKQOO010000216.1:0-6939 GCA_052145475.1 Solirubrobacteraceae bacterium | reverse complement strand
TTCCTCCACAGGTTCGATTGAAGACGCTCGCGCGCTGGCGGCGAATCTGGGAATTTGCTACAAAACCATCGCCATCCACGAGCTCTTTGAGCAGTACACCGGAGCGCTCGAGCCGCTCTTTGCCGGCCGCAAGCCCGACATCACTGAGGAGAATATTCAGTCGCGCATTCGGGGAAATCTGTTGATGGCGCTGTCCAATAAATTCAACGCGCTGGTGCTCACGACCGGCAACAAGTCGGAGATGTCGGTCGGCTACACGACCCTCTACGGCGACCTGGCAGGCGGCTTCGCGGTGATCAAGGACGTACCCAAGACACTGGTCTACCGGCTCGCCCGCTGGCGCAACTCGCCGGCCGGCGCAACGCCGCCCCCCGGGGAGCCGCCGCGCGCCGTCGCGCCGATCCCGGCGTCGATCATCTCCCGGGCACCCTCGGCCGAGTTGCGCCCGGAACAGCGCGACGAGGACTCGCTGCCCGTCTACGCGGTGCTCGACCGGATCCTCGAGGGCTACGTGGAGCTCGACCAGAGCCGCGAGCAGCTGATCGCGCAGGGCCTGCCCGAGCCGGACGTCGACCGCGCGATCCGGCTGGTCGACCTGGCCGAGTACAAGCGCCGTCAGGCGCCGCCCGGGATCAAGATCAGCGTGCGTGCCTTCGGGCGCGACCGGCGCATGCCGATCACCAACCGCTTCCGGGGCTGATGCGCCCCGCCGGCTGACCGCGCAGATACCCTGCCCCAGTGCGCTCTGTCCCGCTCACGCTGGCTGCCCTGCTGCTCGCGCTCTCCCTGGGCGGCTGCGGAAACACGCTCCAGGACAAGCCGATACCACACAACATCCTCGAGGGGATGATCGTCGCGCCGTTTCCCGTCTACTGGCTGGGCGACCACTTCCAGACCCTGGCGATCACGGAAGCGAGCCACGACGTCAGCGGCGCCTTCACGGTCCAGTACGGCAACTGCCTGCAGGGCGGCCAGGGAACCTGCACCCCGCCCCTGCGGGTGGTGACGGCGCCGGACAACAGCTTCCTGCCCGGCGCCTCGAACACGGGCAGGGCGACGCTGATCAGGGGCGCGCCGGCGCTGGTCAGCGAAGAAGGCCGCGCGATCGTGATCCCGACCGGGCCGGTCGTCGTCGACATCTACGCCGACAACACCCCGACCGCGCTCGCGGCGGCGCGTGCGATCGCGCCGATCAACCGCCCCGGCGTACCCGGAGGCGCGCTGCAGGCCCCGCTGCCCGACACGGGCTACGACTCGATGCCGCTGCCCTCCCAGCGCCCCAACCCGGTCGCTCCGCTGGGCTAGCGTCGCGGCCGGCGGCTAGGCCGGGGCCGGCACGGGCCGAACCGCGATCGTCATCCGCGTGACGGCGCAGGTGCGGTCGCGATCGTCGGTGAACAGCACGTCCCACACCCAGGTTGTCCGACCCCGGTGCAGGCGCCGGCCGACGGCGTTGACGGTTCCCTCCGTGACCGGGCGCAGGAAGCTGGTGGCGTTCGACTGGCCCACCGCCATCTCGCCCTGCGCGGCGACGACGACGTGGGTGGCCAGCGAGGCGAGCGACTCGGCGATCGAGGCGTAGACGCCGCCGTGCAGGAGCCCGGCCGGCTGCTTGATCTCGTCGCGCACGGCCACCCGGCCCCGCACCTCGGTGTCCGAGAGCGACAGCAGCTCGAGCCCGTAGAGGCGGTCAAAGCCCTGGATCGCCCCGCTCAGCTGCTCTGCACTCGGCGTGGTCATCGCGCCGCCACGATAGCCTACGGTCCTCCGCGTAGCCCGCTCGGGCGCCCTCAGGGTGGCGGAGGTCATCACACCATGAGCCGAGTGGACGAGCTTCCTCCCGACCAGCGCGCCGCGCTGTCACTGCTGCTGCGCCAACACAAGAGCTACGCCGAGGTCGCGACGCTGCTGGGGATCGCCGAGCAGGCCGTCCACGACCGTGCCCAGGCGGCCCTGGCCGTGCTCGCCCCCGCACAGGCCAGAGGGCTCGACCCGGAACAGCGCCGCGAGATCGGCGACTACCTGCTCGGCCAGCAGCAGGCTGTCGGCGAGCGCCTGCGCACGCGTACGCTGCTGTCCAGCTCGCCCGCCGCCAACGCCTGGGCGCAGGCGCTGGCCGCGGAGCTCGGCCCGCTGGCCGATGCCGGTCTGCCCGAGATCCCGGCGCCGGCCGCCGCCCCGGCCGGGCCCGCCCCAGAGCATCCGTACCCCCTCTCCGAGGCTGCGGCGGCGGGAAGCTCCTGGACGGCACCGGGGGCCTCCAGCTCGCGGCGCGGCGGCGCGCTGCTGCTCGGCGCGATCTTGCTCGCGCTGGTCGTCGCCGCGATCGTCGTGTTCTCGGGCGGCGGCTCTTCGGGCACGAAGACGATCTCCTCGACGAGCACCTCGACCGCCGCCCGCTCGACACCGAAAGAAGAAGGACGCATCGTCCTGCACCCGACCAGCCCTCACAGCCGCAGCGTCGGGACCGTCGAGATCCTCTCCGAAGGGGGCAAACGCGCCTTCTACATCCAGGCCGAACACATCCCGGCCAGCCGGGGCTTCTTCTACGCGATCTGGCTGTACAACTCGCACTCCGACGCGCTGCCGCTGAGCAAAAGCCCTCCCGTCGGTTCCAGCCACAAGCTGGCCGGGGCGGCGCTGCTACCGAGCAACGCTGCCCACTTCCGGGAAATCCTGCTCACCAAGGAGACCAGCACGCGTCCCCTGCATCCCGGTCACGTCGTGCTGCGAGGCGATCTGAACCTCACGAGCTGACCGGCAGCAGCTTTCCGGGGTTCATGATCCCGCTCGGGTCGAGGCTGGCCTTGGCAGCCCGCAGCAGCTCGAGGCCCTGGACTCCGACCTCGGCGGCCATCCACGGCGCGTGGTCGCGCCCCACCGCGTGGTGATGGGTGATGGTGCCGCCCCCCTCGACGATCGCGGCGCTGGCCGCTTCCTTGGCCGCCCGCCACTGCTCGATCTCGGCCCCCTCGCTCTGGCGGGCCAGGAAGGTGAAGTAGAGCGAGGCACCGGTCTCGTAGATGTGGGAGACGTGGCACATCACCAGTGCCGGGGTCCCGCGTTCGGCGAGCGCCGTCTCGATCGCCGTGGCGACGCGGGCGTGCAGCGCCTCCAGGTTCGACCACTGGGTGGCCGTCTCGAGGGTCTCGACCATCACTCCCCTGCTCAGCAGCTCGTCGCGCAGGTAGGGCGCGGCGAAGCGCCCCCTGCGCCAGGCCTCGCCCGGGGAGGAGCCGACGGGCAGCCCGCCGGCGCGCCGGACCAGGTGCAGCGCGCGCCTGCGCCTGGCGGCGACCTCGTGCTCGCTCCCCTCGAAGCCGAGGATCGCGACGCAGCCGCCGGCGTAGCCGCGCAGGCCGAGGTAGGCCCGCCCCAGACGGCCCTTGAGGCCGCCGCTTCCTGCCAGCGCGAGCGACATCCTCGTCTCGGCCTCGTCGGACAGCCGTGCGACGTCGGGCAGGGCATGCTCGCGGGCGAGCTCCCGCAGCGCATGCGCGCCCGTCGCGAAGTCCTCGAAGAAGACGCCCACGTAGCTGCTCCGGGCCGGCGCGGGGCGCAGCCGCAGCGAGACCTCGCTGATCACCCCCAGGGTCCCCTCCGAGCCGACCAGCAGCTGGCGCAGCCCCGGTCCCGCGGCACTGGCGGGCACAGGGCCCAGCGCGATCTCCCCGGCCGGCGCGGCCAGCCGCAGGCCCAACACCATCTTCTCGATCGCCCCGTAGCCGGTGGACGCCTGCCCGGCCGAGCGGGTCGCGGCGCAGCCCCCCAGCGTGACGTACTCGAAGGACTGCGGGAAGTGACCCAGGGTCAATCCCCGCGGCGCCAGCTCCCGCTCGAGCGCCGGCGCGCGCATCCCCGCCCCGACGGTCGCGGTCGCCGACTGCTCGTCGAGGCTCAAGAGCGAGCCGAGCCTGCCCAGGTCGAGCGCCAGCACCGCCCTGTGCCGGCCGCGCAGCGGCGCGACGCCGCCGACCACGCTCGTCCCACCGCCGAACGGCACGACGGCCAGCGAGCGCGCGGCGCACACCTCCAGCAGGGCCGCGATCTGCTCGTGCCCGGCCGGGTACACGACCGCGTCGGGCGCCCCCTCCGGCGCGCCGGCGCGCAGGCGCACGAGGTCCGGATAGCCCTTGCCGGCGGCATGCAGCACCCGTTCGCGGTGGTCCTCCCGAACGTGCTCGCCGCCCACGATCGCGGCCAGCTCGCCGCGCTCGGATGATGCGAGCGCCGAGGGCTCGATCCGCACCTGCTCGAGGGTGACCGGCGGTCGCGTCCCCCCGGCCAGGCCGATCGTCTCGGCGAGGAACGCGAGTGCATGGGTGGGCAGCCCGTCGGGGTGACCCTCCTCGCCCCACCCCCACCAGCGCATCGAGGGCGGCGGGGGCGGCTCAGCCACTGATCTGCTCGAGGCCCGTCAGGGCCTCCTCGATCGTTCTCCTGGCGGCGCGGCGCACCATCCAGCGCCCGACGCTGGGAAGCTGCCGGCGGCCCGCGACGACGGCCTGCCCGGTCATCTCCTGGCGCAGCTCGATCGTCACCTCGCTGGCCTCCGTGGCCGGGTCCGCCGCGGCGCCGGCGCCGGCCGGCGCGACATGCAGCTCCGTCTCCGAGGAGGCCAGCACAGCGGCGAACGGCGTCCCCTCCAAGCGCTGCTCCCATACCAGCGTGCCCGTGCCCTCGTCGGCGCGCACCACGTCGAAGTCCGCCCGCACGGTCTTCCCCTTGCGCGTCTTCATCACCTCGGTGAACGCGTCCTTGGCGACGTCCTCCACCCGCGTCACCCGCGGCCACCACCGGGGCAGGTGGTAGGGATCGCTGAGGACGCCCCACAGCTGCTCGGGCGGAGCGGCGATCGTGCGGCTGGCGCGGGCGCTCGTCATCGCGGGAAGCTTAGGACTCGTAGCGAAGCAGAGCGTGGACCTCGCGGCCGGACAGACTGGCGCGCCCCTCCAGGAAGGCCAGCTCGATCAGGAAGCTGCAGCCCGCCACCTCGCCGCCCAACTGCTCGACCAGATCGCACAGCGCCGCGGCGGTGCCCCCGGTCGCGAGCAGGTCGTCGTGCACCAGCACCCGCGCGCCGCTGGCCACGGCGTCGGTGTGCAGCTCCAGCCGGCCGGCGCCGTACTCCAGCTGGTACTCGGCGCTGACCGTGCGATAGGGCAGCTTGCCCGGCTTGCGGGCCAGGACGAAGCCGGCGTCGAGCTCGAGGGCGAGCGCCGGACCGAGCAGGAAGCCACGCGCCTCGGCGGCCACGACACAGTCCACGCCGAGCGGGCGGGCGAGCTCGGCAAGGCCGCCCACGGCCCTCCTCAGCGCAGCCGCGTCGGCCATCAACGGCGTCAGGTCCTTGAAGAGGATCCCCGCGCTCGGGAAGTCCGGTATGTCGCGGATCAGCGAGCGCAGATCACCGGGCAGCCCCGGGTCAGGAGGGCTCGAGGCCGTCACCTGACGATCTTGCGCAGATCCCTGATCAGCAGCAGGTGCTTGAGGTGCGTCGCGACCGCTGCGAGGTTCTCCAGCGCGTCGACCGCCTCCTTGCGGCGCTCGGGGTTGCGCGAGCGCAGCGCCGGGGCGAGGATCTGCTGCAAGAGGTTGGCCTCGCGGTCGGCCGAGGAGCGGAACACCCTCAGGTTGCGCCCGCCGACGCCGTACCGGGCCAGCTCAGCGACCGCCGCGATGATCTCCCGCTCGGTCTCGTCGAAGTAGCGCACTCCGCCGCGCAGCTCGCCCTTCACGACCCCGTACTCTTCGAGCTCCTTGACCAGCTTGGCCTCCGCCTTGGTCTCGTCGAGCACGTCCTCCATCGAGTAGAGCGCGCCGGTCGCCTCGCGCACGCTGACGCTGGGCCGCCAGGTGCGAGCGCCCTCCCTGCCGGGGCGGCCGGGCACCGGGGCGGCGTCGTCGGAGCGTCCCGCCGCGAGCTCCTGGCGGATCACCCGCAGCGGCAGGAACTCGTCGCGCTGCATTCGCAGGATCGTGCGCAGCCGCGCGACGTCCCCGGGCGTGTACAGGCGGTAGCCGCCGGGCGTTCGCCGCGGGGTCAGCAGCTTCTGATCCTCCAGGTAGCGGATCTTGGAGATCGAGATATCGGGGAATTCCTGCGCCAGCGCCTTGCAGACGGCGCCGATCGTCAGCGACTTCTGGCGCTTGCCCAGCTCGGGCGCCTGGGCGGCCAGCTCCGCTTCGAGCTGCTCGGCCTCGGATGGTGTCGTCTGGGTCGCCATCAGCGCGCGTGGAAGGTCAGCTTGTACTTGCCGATCTGCAGCTCGTCGCCCTCGCCGAGGCGCTGGGACTCGATCCGCGAGCGGTTCACGTAGGTGCCGTTGAGCGACCCGCAGTCGTCCAGGTACCAGTCCTCCCCACGTCGGATCAGCAGCGCATGGTCGCGCGAGACGGTGACGTCGTCGAGGAACACCTCGGAGTCGGGCCGGCGGCCGATGCTCATCCGCTCGCCGTCCACCGGGAAGCTCTCGCCGACGCGCCCTCCCCCGGCGCGGATCACGAGCGCCGGTCCGCGCGCGGTGACGTCGTCGATCTCGATCGGTACGAGATCGCCGGCCTCGTCGATCCGGTAGGTCGCCGTGACAGGATCCCCGCCGGCGCCGCCGGCCGCTCCGGGGTCGAACGGACGCTCGAGCAGCGCGCCGCAGCGCTGGCAGTAGTTTGCTCCCTCGCCGTTGAGGAAGCCACACTCGATGCAGTGCAGGGCCATTTCGCGCTCTCCGTCAGCGCCGGCACCTGGCCGGCCGGTGCTCCGCTATCGCGTCCGTGCAGGCCATGAGCGATCGCTCACTCCGCGCCCTCTGGCTGCCTCTGGGAGAGGATGTCGGTCAGCCGCTGGACGTCCTCGCCCGTGATCGTGATCTCGCCGTCGTCGTGCTTGTTGCGCAGGCGGTTGACCAGCTCGGCGCGCAGGATGTCGATCTTGCCGTGCAG
>JBKQOO010000215.1:0-8521 GCA_052145475.1 Solirubrobacteraceae bacterium | reverse complement strand
GCAGCCACTGGATGTGGTTCGTCTTTCCTCAGATCGCCGGCCTGGGCCGCAGCGCGATGTCGCAGACCTACGCGATCTGCTCGCTCGATGAGGCCCAGGCCTACCTGCGCCACCCCGTGTTGGGCGCGAGGCTGGTCGAGTGCGCCGCGGTGCTGATCGGCCAGACCGGTCGTACTGCCGAGGAGATCTTTGGTGCGGTTGACGCGATCAAGCTGCGCTCCTCGATGACGCTGTTCGCACTTGCCGCCCCCGAGCAGCCCGTGTTCGATCGGGTGCTCGAGCGCTACTTCGCGGGAGAGCGCGACGGGGCGACCGAAGCGCGTCTTCGCTCGTGATCGGGCGCGGTCGTGCTGCCCGGCGGGCCGGGTCGGGCACCGCAGCGGCAGCGGATCCCTAGCCTGCAGCTGCGATGTTCGTGTTGACGGCGCTGGTCTACCCGTGCGTGCTGGCGCTGATGTGCATCGGCGCGGGGCTGTTCGCCGACCGGGTGGGCGGGCTGCGGCTGCCCGGGATGCTGCTCGCGGTGGTCGGTGCGGCCGTGCTGATCGCGGCCTCGCAGCTGACCACCTACTTCGCCTGGCTGGCGCCCGCGACGCCCTACGTCGTCGCGGCCCTGGCGATCGCAGGGCTCGCGCTGGGCCGCGATCGCATCGTCGCCCTGGCGGGCGACTGGCGAGCGCACCGCTACGAGCTGGCCGTGGGCCCGATCGCGTTTGCGATCGCCCTGGCGCCTGTCCTCGCTGCGGGGCGGCCCAGCTTCAGCTCCTACCAGGCATTGACCGACTCGGCCGTGCACATGCTCGGTGCCGACTACCTGATGCATCACGGCCAGGACTACGCCCACCTGGACCTGCGCAACTCCTACGGCCTGTACCTGCAGGCCTTCTACGGCACGGGCTATCCGTCGGGTGCCGACACGCTGCTCGGCGCCAGCACCTTCGCGCTGGGGCTGCCCGTGATCTGGACGTTGCAGCCGTTCACCGCCGTGATGCTCGCGCTCGCCACCGGGCCGGCGTGGGTGCTGGCCCGGCGCATGGGCCTCGAGCGCCCGGTGGCCGCGCTCGCGGCCGTCACCGCGACGGTGCCCGCGCTCGTCTACGGGTACGCGCTGATCGCCTCGGTCAAGGAGATCGTCGCCCTGCCGATGATCCTCGCCGCTGGCGCGCTGGTGGTGTCGCGCGAGCGCGGGCGATGGCGTGCGCGTGACGTCATCGGACTGGCGCTCGTGCTCGCGGCGGGTGTCTCGGCGCTCGGCGTCGGGTTCGGCGCGTGGGCGCTGGCCACGGTGGCGGTCCTGGCCGTGCCCGCGATCCAGGAGCTGGTGGCCGGGCGGGTCCAAGCGCAGCGGCTGCTCGGCCTGATCGCGCTGTCGGGCGGGATCGTGTTCGTGGCCGCGCTGGGCACGTGGCTCGATCTCGGCGGCTCGCTGCACGTGACCCAGGCGATCGCGACGACCGCCAACCCCGGGAACCTCGGCGCGCCGCTGCGCAAGGTGCAAGCGCTTGGAACCTGGCTGAGCGGCAGCTACGAGCAGGCGCCGAGCGGAGGCCTGCTGACGCTCTCATACGCGATTGCGGCCCTGACGCTGATCGCCGCTGTGGTCGGGTTCCTTCACCTGATGCGGGTGGGCGAGCACGCACTGGCCGGCTGGATCGCTTGCGTGCTGGCGGTCGGCGTCGTGATCAGCCTGACCACCACGACCTGGGTCGATGCCAAGACGATCATGCTCAGCTCACCGGTCCTGGTGCTGACGGCATGGGCCGGCATCGCGGGCCTGCGAGCCCTGCGGGGAGGGCCGCGGGCACGGGGTGCGGTACCGGCGGCCGCCGTGCTGGTGGCGGTGCTGCTGACCGCCGGGATCGGCGTCTCCGACGCGATGCAGTACCACGCCTCGAACCTGGCGCCCACCCAGCGCTACGAAGAGCTCGCCTCGATCAACAGGCGCTACGCCGGACGGGGGCCCGTGCTGGTGGACGACTTCGACGAATACGACCTGTACGTGCTGCGCGACATGGACGTGGGCGGGCTCGACTTCACCCACCCGCCGGCCGGCCTGACGAACATCGCCAGCGGTCGGGGCGGCCACGGCTCGCCGGTCGACCTCGATCGGGTGCCGCCGGCGGCGTTGAAGGCCTATCCGGTGATCGTCACCCGCCGCGACCCCACCGTGAGCGACCCGCCGTCCGCCTACAGGCTGGCGTGGGAGGGGACCTACTACCAGGTGTGGCTGCGCCGGAAGGGCGCCCCCGCGGCGATCGCCCATCTCGGCTCCTCCGGCGCGCGGCCGCTGCCCTGCGCGAGCATCGGGGCGCTGGCCCGCCTCGCCGGCGCCCATGGAGGCCGGCTCGTCGTCGCCACGCCGCCCGAGCTCGTGTCGATCGACGTCGCGAGATCGCGACATCCCTCCTGGGTCTACACGCACCCCGGCCTCGAGATGACGAGTGCAGGCAGGATGGAAGCCGAGTTCAGCGTGCCCCGGGCCGGCTCGTGGGAGATCTGGCTGAAGGGCGAGGTGATGCCGTCGGTCCAGGTGAGCGTGGACGACCGCGCAGTCGGGTCGATCGGCGGACAGCTCGACGGCAACCCGCACAATCCCGAGACGACCGTGCCGCTGCCGGTGCGGCTGTCCGCCGGGCGCCACCGCTTGACGATCGTCCGCCCCGCGCGCGGTCTCGCGCCGGGTGAGGGCGGCTGGTCGATCGTGCACGAGATCTTCCTGACCCGCTCCGACACGCCCGACTTCGACACTCTGCAGACCGTGGCGCCCGCTCGCTGGCACGCTCTGTGTGGGCGGCGCTACAGCTGGATCGAGGCCGTCGCCTGATCCGGCGGCGGCCAGCTCGCCATCTGCCTCAGGTTTCGACCGTGACGAGCGTGCCGATCGGCGTGAACGGCCAGATCTCGGCGGAGGCGGCCAGCGGCAGCTCGACGCACCCGAGGCTCTGAGGGGTTCCGAACGAGGAGCGGTCGAAGTTGTGAAGCGCGTCGCCGCCGTTGAAATAGCTGATCCACTTGATCCCCGGGTCTTCGTAGTGCGAGCCGTCGGGGTTGGTCCCGCTCATCGTGCCTTCGGGGATGTGCTCGAACACCGGGAAGGTCCCCAGTTCGGTTTCCGCTCCGGAGATCCCCGTGTTGGCGGGCGAGGTGATGATGGTCCGCCCGGCGTGCCAGAGCGTCATCGTCTCGGGCACTTCACGGTGGACGTAGACGTAGCTGTAGCCTTCGTTGAGGTGCTTGCCGGCGATCGCGTAGGCGAGCAGCCTGCGCCAGACAGCTGCCCCGGCCACGCCGTCGACAGGCAGTTCGTTGGTGTTCTCGAACTTCATCACGGCGCCCTTGGTGATCGCGGTCGCCTGGTCCGGGCTCCATTTTTCGACCAGCTGATGGGGCGTGTCGCCGTAGCGCCAGCTGAAGCTGCCGCTGGGCGGTTCGACAGCCGCTTGCGCCTCGGCGCTGGGCGTGTGCGCCACTTCGGCGCCGCTGGCCCGCCACAGGACCGGCAGGTAGCCGGCCTGCGCCAGCAGCTGGTGCAGGCGCAGGGTGGAGCCGGTCGGGACGGTCCAGCCGACCGAGCTGGTCGTCGCGAGCCCGCTGCCCGAGCCCGTCGTGACGGCGACGGGATGGGGCAGGTGGATGTTGATCTGCGTGCCGAGAGGCACGCCGAAGCCGGAGGGCCTGAACTCGAGCGTGTGGCTGTTCGGCTGCAGCCACGCCCCCGAGGTGCTGGGCGAGAGGCTGGGACGCGATTCTCCCATCACTTCGCTGACCGGCTTCGAGAAGGTCAGGTAGATCCTCGTGGCCGGGCCGATGTCGCTGCCCGCCGCCGGGCTCAGGGCCATCACGGGAGAGCGTGAGGGCGGGAACCAGCTGACGTGGGCGGGGGCGCCGACCGTCTCCCAGGGGCGCGGCGCGGCAGCGATCTCGTACGTGCCGGTGGCGGGCTGGCTGCCCAGCGACACGACGCTCTGTGGGGCCGCGAGAGCGTGGGCCGTGAGGACCTTGCTGCCGTAGCTGACCGCGCTGATCGGCTGCGCGAAGCGCACCTGCACGGCGGAGCCCGGGGTCACGGTCAGCCAGCGTTCGGTCACGTGGGCGACCGGTGCGGTCAGGGTGAGGTGCTCGGTCTGTTCCCTGCCCAGCGCCCAGCCGATCCAGCCGGGCCTGCGGACGCGCACGTCGACCGACACCTGCTCGCCTGGATGCAGGCGCACCAGCGGCGTGAGGCTGCCTTGGCGCATCGAGATCGGCACCGGTCTCCCATCCGGCCCGAACGCCTGCACGTGCTCGATCGTGCCGCCCAGCGGCTGCACAGAGACCTTCGCCAGCGCGCTCGGGCTGCTGGCCAGACTCGCCCCGGACAGCGTCAGCGCCGCGATCGCGACGAGGATCAGGGCGCCCAGCAGCACCGCGCCTGCGCCGAGCAGCGCGCGTTTCAGACCGTGACGAGATGAGACGACACCGCTCTGCGCGGATTCGATCGCCATCCGGTCAGAATAGGACGATCGGCCGATGAGCGCGATGCTTGGTCCGCTTCGACCAGCTGGGTCGCGCGGGGGGCCGTGACTCCGGGGCGGCGCTTCAGGTTTCTTTCAGCTTCGCCAGTCAGCATCGGGCCATGCGACTGCTGGTCGTCGACGACGACCCCGCCGTGCGCGAAGCGCTCGCGCTGGTGCTGGATCTGAACGGCTTCGAAGTCGCCACGGCGGTAGACGGGCGGGAGGCGATCAGGACGATCGCGGCGGCATCGCCGGACGCGGTGATCCTCGACGTGTTGATGCCCGGGCTGGACGGCCTGGAGGTGTGCAGGCGGATCCGGGCGATCGGTGACCGCACCCCCGTCCTGATGCTGACGGCCCGCGCCGAGGTCAGCCAGCGCGTCGCCGGCCTGGAGGCCGGGGCCGACGACTACCTGGCCAAGCCCTTCGCCCGCGAGGAGCTGATCGCGCGTCTGCGGGCGCTGCTGCGCCGGACAGGGTGGGAGGGCGACGATCGCACCCTGCGGTTCAGCGACCTCGAGCTGGATCCGGTCGCGCACGAGGCCCGGCGTGGCGAGCGGCTGCTGGAGCTGACCCGCACCGAGTTCCTGTTGCTCGAACTGCTCCTGCGCCACCCGCGCCAGGTGCTGACGCGGGGGGCGATCTTCGACCACGTGTGGGGCTATGACTTCGGTCCCGCCTCGAACTCGCTGGAGGTCTATGTCGGATACCTGCGCCGCAAGACCGAGGCGGCGTGTGAGCCGCGCCTGGTCCACACCGTGCGCGGTGTCGGCTACGTGCTGAGGGCGCCGAGGTGAGCTTCCGCCGGCGCACGGTGCTGCTGGCGGCCGGCGCGGTCGCGGCGGCGGTCGTGATCGCCTCGGTGGTTGTGTACGTCATCACCCGCAACGAGCTGGTCGGTCAGCTCGACGCGAGCCTGCGCCAGAAACCGCAGTCGGTGGCGTTCGCGGGCGTCTCTGCGAACGCGCTCGCGCTGCTCCGCAAGGAAGGCCGGCTGTCGAACCTGGGCCAAGTGGCCTCCGGAGAAGCAGGTCTGCCCGGGGGCTCGAGCGGGCAGGTCGCGGTGGAGCTCAAGAACGGCGTCGTAGTGGGTCGGACGATGCGCATGACCGCGCCGGCGCACCCCGGGCCGCCGGGCAACGCGACCGTGAGGGGGCGGTCCGGGTCCGCGAGCGCCGGGGTCAGCGTGCCGACGCCCGCCGGCGGGTCCAAGCGCGAGCGCCCTCTCGTCGAACCGCGGTCGCTCTCCTCGGCCGGGCGCGCCTTGTTCAGGCTGACCGAACTCGGGCCGCAGGCACGGCTCGTGATTCCCCAGCAGGCGCTGGGCGGTGCGACGGGCTACGTCCAGCTCTACAGCCCCGGTGAAGGCGTGTTCCACACGGGCGACCAGGGTCTGCTGCTTCCGGTCACGGCCACCACCCGCGCCGTCGCGTCCGGCGCTCACCCGGCGTACTACAGCAACGTCACGGTCCGCGGGACGCCGGTGAGGATGCTGACCGAGCAGGCCGGCAAGGGGGCGGTGTGGCAAGCCGCGCTGCCGCGTACCGACCTTGCCAGCACGCTCTCTCACCTGCAGCTGGTGCTCGCGCTGGTGTGCCTTGGCGGCATCGCGCTCGCCGCTGCGTTCGGGCTGCTGGTGTCCCGAGCCGCGCTCGCGCCTGTGCGTCGCCTGACCGGGACAGCCGAAGAGGTCGCTCGCACGCAGGACCTGGGACACCGGATCGAGGATGGCGGAGAGGACGAGCTGGGACGCCTGGCGCGCAGCTTCAACACGATGCTCGCTGCCCTGCAGGATGCCCGCCTGGCCCAGCGCCAGCTGGTCTCCGACGCGTCGCACGAGCTGCGCACGCCGCTGACCAGCGTGCGAGCCAACCTCGACGCACTGGCCGATGGGCGCCTCGCCCCGGGCGAGCGGGCGCAGGTCGTCGCGGCCGTACAGGCGCAGCTGGCCGAGCTGACCGTGCTGGTCGGCGACCTGGTCGATCTCTCCAAGGGCGAGGTCGAGGATGTCGAGGTCGAGGATGTGAGACTCGATCTCGCCGTCGTCGGCGCCGTCGAGCGCGCACGTCTGCACGCGCCCGCCTGCCGCTTCTCGCTGGACCTCGCGCCGTGCCTGGTGCGGGCAGCGCCCGCCCGCCTCGATCGCGCGATCGCGAACCTGCTGGACAACGCCTGCCGGTGGAACCCGCCGGCCGGCCCCCCGATCGAGGTGCGGGTATGCGAGGGCGAGCTGGAGGTCCGCGACCACGGTCCCGGCATCGCCACGGAGGACCTCTCGCGCGTGTTCGACCGCTTCTATCGGGCAGCGGGCGCGCGCGCTCTGCCCGGCTCGGGGCTGGGGCTGGCGATCGTCAGGCAGGTCGCCGACATGCACGGCGGCTCGGTCCAGGCCGCGAACGATCCGAACGGCGGCGCGCGGCTGACGTTGTGGCTGCCCGCCCTGGCGATGAGCGAGGCCGAGCTGAGCGGCTGCGCCACGCCGGCGGGCGCGGGGGCGATTCACGATGCTCCTCGCTGGCTCTCAGGCGACTCTCAGGTTCCGGGCGCTTGATGAGCGGTACGCCCGTCAGGGCGTGCCCGGATCGTCCACGCAGAAGGAGCCCGCATGTCCCAGCCTCGCGGTACCCCGTCACGCGCTCAGCCGGTCCTGGTGCGCGTGCTCGTTCCCGTGGCGGCGCTCCTTGCGGGGCTGGCGCTGGTCGCCTGCGGCAGCGCGACGAGCGCGACCAACCTCGCCGCGACCGAACAGGCCTCCGAACGGGAGGCCGAAACCAGGTTCGCGGACTTCGCGAGGTGTCTGCGCGAACACGGCCTTGAAGCGAACACGGCCTCCGGTCCCGGAGGCAAAGGGTTCGGCCTCAGGATCGGCTCCAAGCCGGGGACCGGCCCGCAGAAGATGGAAGCGGCCCAGAAGGCCTGCCAGAAGTACCGCCCCGAGCCGAGGAAGATCAACCTCTCCCCGCAGGAAAAGGTCAAGCGCGAAGAAGAAGTCCTGAAGTTCGCCAAGTGCATGCGCGAACACGGGATCGACCTCCACGCCGAAGTCATCGGCGGCGCGATCAGGATCGGGGTCCACGGGGGCCCGGGCAGCGGGCCGAACCCCGAAAGCCCGTCCTTCCAGGCTGCGCAGAAAGGGTGCTCCGGCTTCCTCCCGTTCAAGGGCGGGCCGGGGAAGGGCGTACCTCCGCCGAAGGGGGCCGGCGGCGAAGGCCCGAGCAGCGGCCGCTCTGGCGGCAGCTCGCAAGCCGTCTTGGCGATCGGGGGCTGAGAGTTGTCGCGCGCCCGCACGATCCTCCTGTCCCTGCTCCTCCCGGTGGCGATCCTCGGCGCGGGCCTGTTCCTGGACGCCTGCGGCGGCTCGAGCTCTCCGGCCGACCCAGCGAGCGAACAGGCCTCCGAACAGGAGGCCGAAACCAGGTTCGCGGACTTCGCCAGGTGCCTGCGTGAACACGGTGTCAACGCCGAAGCCCAGAGCCGGCCCGGGGGCGGCCACGGCCTGAAGATCTCGCCGGGCAGCGCAGGCAATGGCCCGGCGGCGATGGAAGCGGCGGAAAAGGCCTGTCGGAAGTACCGCCCGGAGCCGAAGAAGATCAACCTCTCCCCGCAGGAAAAGGTCAAGCGCGAAGAAGAAGTCCTGAGGTTCGCCAGGTGCATGCGCGAACACGGCATCGACGTGCAAGGCGAAGTCAACGGCGGCGCGATCCGGATCGGGATCCACGCCCACGGCCGGCCCGGCGAAGGATCGAACCCGAACCCCGAAAGCCCCGCCTTCCAGGCGGCGCAGAAGGCGTGTTCGGGGTACCTGCCGTTCAAGGGGGGACCGGGGCCCGGCCATGCGCAGGGCGGCCCACCTGCCACAGGCAAGGCTGCCAGCGACAGCGCCTCGGGCGAGGCGCTGTCGATCGGGGGTTGAGGCGTGTTGCGAGGCGCCGAGACGCCCGAGACCGAGCTTCTTACAGCGGACGCGGATGGACCCCTGCCCGAGCTGCCGCCGCCGGCGGACCCGTCTCGCCGGCGGCGGCGGC
>JBKQOO010000214.1:0-26530 GCA_052145475.1 Solirubrobacteraceae bacterium | reverse complement strand
TGAGCGAACCCGTGTCGGTCGCAGGGGAATTGAAGATCAGCCATAGCATCGAATCGAGTACTGCTAGCACGGTTCTAACGGGACCGGGAACGACGACGCTCGAACCGGAAGCGACCGGCGCGCTCGCTGGACGTATGCGAACGGGGACGTTGATCAATGACGGCGAAGTCAGGGCGTACGGTCTGGCATTGGAAGCTGCGCACATCACGAACAAAGGTACCTTTATTCCCCAATCCGAAGGGACCGGTACGGCGGCTGTTTCCGGCGACACCTCGTCAAGCTTTACGAACACCGGTCGCCTTCGCAAGATCTCTGGGCTGGGGCTCGCGACCGCGGCCATCGCGCTTACGAACAGCGGAGTCGTCGAATGCCTAACCGGCGAACTTCAGTTGAGCGACGGAGGGAGCAGCGAACCCAGATCGTCGTGGAGCGCCGCCACCGGCGCCGTCATCAACTTCACCGGCAGCGACCCGTTTAGTCTGAAAGAATCGCAATGGGCTGGCGAGATTGAGATCAGTGGCACGACTACCGTCACAACGGAAGCGCTCGCGGCAGAATACGCGTCAGTCAACCTCGCGGATGGCCGGTGGAAGTTGCCATCGGGAACCACGACCGTCGCGGTCTATGAGCAAGGGGGTGCCGCGACGGCGCTTGAAGGCGCCGGAACCCTCAAGGTCACGGGGAATGTTCATCTGGCAAACGAAGGGAAAGAGTACGGGCCAGGTACCACGACGATCACGGCAAGCGCCGAAGGCTCGATCGCGGGCACCTTCGAAGGTCGCACGCTTGTCAACGAAGGACACGTGTCCATCGCCGAAGCCTACCTGACACTCGGGGCTAAAACCACACTAGAAAACACCGGGACCCTAATTGACAACTACGAAGTGGCAGGCGGGATCGGCATGTCCCCGACGAAAGAAGAAGAAACAGAGCGCGTGCCGCGTATCATCAACTCGGGCATCTTCGAACACACAAAAGAAGGGACGAAAGAAGAAGGCTCGACCTCAGTCAGCGTGTGGCCGTACTTTTTCAATGAAGGCATCATCAAGACGCGCTCGGGCGTTAGCACGCAGATCAACTTCAGACATCTGATCAACGATGCCAAGGCCGACAGGGGCTGTGAAACGTCCAATCCTGTGTTTCCCAAACGCGAAACCGCTCAATACGAAGGCGTTTGTGTGGGCAGCGGCGACCTCACTGAAACTCAAACGGACTTCGCGATCGGCGGCCGCGGCCTTGGCCTCAACATCACGCGAACATACAACTCACAAGCAGCCCTCGCCGAAGCAAAAGGCGGCAAACCAGCTAGCACCTTGGGCTATGGCTGGTCCAGCCCCTACAGTACACATCTCGCATTCGGCGCTCAAGCAGAAGAAAACGAAGCCGAACGCGAAGCGACGACGACGAAAGCCGTGACCCTCATCCAGGAAAGCGGGAGCCAGGCAGAATTTCACGAAGGCGAACACGGTTCGTGGATCGCCCCCAGCGGATCGCCCGCCGCCCTCAGCGGAACCGAAGCCACAGGCTACACCCTGACGCTCGAAGATCAGCAGGTCGACAAGTTCTCGGGCACCACTGGACGACTCGAAAGCATGACGGACCGGTTCGGCAACAAAACCTCGCTCATATACAACGGAGCCGGGCAGCTCGCTAAAGTCGAAGATCCATCGGGCCGAGACTTGACGTTCTCCTACAACAGCGAAGGGTTGCTCCAGTCGGTCGAAGACCCGATGAAACACGTCGTCAAATACGAATACTCCTCGGGTGCGCTGAAATCCGTGACGCAGCTGGGTGAAGAAGCACGTCGTTGGCAGTTCACATACGAAGCAAACGCGCAGCTACACGAAATGGTCGACGGACGCGGCCGCACCACCACGTGGAACTACGTGGAAGGCCGCGTCGCCAAGAAGATAGACCCGATGGGTCGCGAAACGACTTTCGCGTACGGCCCCGACTTCAGCGAAATTACAAACCTCGCCACAGCAGCCGTGACTATCGACTACACGAACACAGCTGCGGAGCTGATGCAAGCCGTCAACGGATTCGGGACCGAATACGCGACCACCCAATCATTCACGTACGATAAAGCCGGTAACAAGTCGAGCGCGACCGAAGGCGACGGGCATACTACAAAATACGAATACTCCGACGGCAATTTGACCCTCGAAGAAGACCCTGAAGGCCACAAGCACGAATGGACCTACGACTCTACCCACGATATTAAAACCGAAACCACGCCCGACGGAGAGACCACAACCTACGAACGCGAAGCGGACGGCAATCCGACGTCGATCAAACGTCCAGCACCGCACGGCGAAACCCAAGTCACTGAATACAAATACGACCTTTACGGCCTGCCGGAATTGATGACCGAGTCGATAACCGGATCGGTCAAACGTACCACCAAATACGAATACGACGAATACGGCGACAAGAAGGCCGAAACTGATGAAGCGGGCGATAAGCGGACCTGGAGCTACAACCCTGACTCCCAGGAAACGACGATGATCAGCCCACGCGGGTACGAAACCGGCAAAGAATCGAAATACACCACAACCACGAAACGCACGCCTCAGGGGCTACCCGAAGAAATCGAAACCCCGATGAAACACGTGACGAAATACAAATACGACGGGGATCAGAACCTTGTCGAACAGACCGACCCGCTTGGCAACGTCACCAAATACAAGTACGACAACGACGACGAGCTCGAAGAAACCGAACTCCCGAACAAAGCCATCACCAAGACCGAATACGACGGAGCTGGCCAGGTCATCAAGCAGACCGACGGCGACGGCCACGCCACCAAATATAGACGCAACGTGCTCGAGGAGGTCGAAGAAACCGTCGCGCCCTTCCGCGAACGCAAAACCAGATATGCGTACGATCACGACGGCCACCGGCTCTCACTCGAAAACGCCGAAAAAGCAACTACCATAGACAAATACGATGCCGACGGGCGCCTCACCGAAGTGAGCTACTCCGACGGGAAAACCCCGGCCGTCAACTACGAATACAACGGGGACGGCCTGCGGACCAACATGACTGACGGCACCGGCAGCACCGCCTACGAATACGATGAGCTCGACCGGCTGGACAAAACGACCGACGGCCACGGTGACACCGTTACCTACGAATACGACCTCGCGAACGAGCCGACCAAGATTACCTACCCCAACGGGAAAGCCGTCGAACGAAAATACGACAAAGCCGGCCGCCTGGAAACCGTCACGGACTGGGAAGGCCGCACCACTACCTTCGGCTATGACGCCGACTCCGAGAACAAGACGATCACGTTCCCATCAGGCACCGGTGACACAGACATTTACACCTACGATGAAACTGACTCGATGAGCGAAGCAAAGTTCGCCAAAGGCGAAACCGTGCTCGCCAGCGTCGAATACACCCGCAACAAAGACAGCCAAGTCACTAAAGCCAAAGACAAAAGCCTGCCGGGCGAAGAAAGCCCCAGCTACAGCTATGACGAAAACCGCCGGCTCACCAAAGGCGCCGGGCTCACCTACAAATACGACAACGCGAACAACCCGACCACGATCGCCGGCTCCACCGCCACCTACGACGCCGCGGACGAGCTCGAAAAAGCCGGTACCACAAGCTATACGTACAACGAACTCGGGGAGCGCACCAAACGCAGCCCGGCAATCGAAGCAAACACCACGTATGGCTACAACCAGGCCGAAGACCTGACCAGCGCAACCAAGACCGGCAGCTTCGAAGACACCTACGAATACAACGGCGACGGACTTCGCACCGCCGAAATTAAATCCGGAGCCCCGACCTACGTCACCTGGGACCTCGCGGAACCGCTACCCCTGATCCTCAACGACGGTACGTACAGCTACATCTACGGTCCAGGTGGCCTTCCGATAGAGCAGATCGCGGCCGGTGGAGCGGTCACGTACCTACACCACGACGAGCAGGGCAGCACCCGCCTCATCACCGGTACCACAGGCGCGAAAGAAGCGAGCACGACGTACGACGCCTACGGCAACGCTCTCGGCAGCACAGGTAGCGTGACCAGCCGGCTCGGATATGATGGGCAGTACAGTGACGCGGACACCGGTCTCGTCTACCTGCGTGCCAGGTACTACGATCCTGGGACAGCCCAATTCCTGTCGCGGGATCCGGTGGTCACATCATCCGATGCAGTCTACGAGTACGCAAACGACGAACCGCTTGGGCATTCGGATCGGACAGGGGAACGACCTCAGGATTACAACGATCCTCACAGTTGCATCGTCGAATCTCAGCTGGCTCGCAGTCGCTACTACACTCGCGGCGCCGGGCAAGCTACCTTTCTCCGACTCGTCGCACAATGCAACGATGAAAAGGGTGATCAGTATCAGTCGGAAACCGCCGGAGCAGGCACTGGCTACGGGGGAGGGGCAGAAAGCATCAGGATAAGCCAGGAGCGCTACGGTCACGGTGGCTAGGATTCGCGTCGCTCGCCATCGTAATCAAGGGGACCGCCGGGCCATACTCGTGAGACGCGTCGGACGGGCACTCCTGCTGGGTGCCGCGTCAACCTGGCTCGTCGGCTGTGGCAGTCTTGCGAACGACAAGAAGCCGAAACTCGAGGCTGTGGGCACGGCCTGTTTAGGGGAGCGCGTGCCGCCACGGTGCCTTACGCCGGCTGCGCTGGAGCTGGCGTACGGTGCTCAGCCGCTCCTGGGGAAAGGTGTAACCGGGCGAGGGCAAACTGTCGTGCTGGTTGAGCGTCCGGCCTTGGAAGGCGCCCATGAAACCAGTGTCATCCAGCGGGATCTAAGCCTGTTTGACACCCGGTTCAGGCTTCCGGCGATCGACCTCGACGTCGGCCCTCCTGGGGCACCACCGGTGCCCGACTCGCTGGCTCGCCCTGAGGAGGTGCTGGACGTCGAGATGATCCACGCGATCGCGCCGGGCGCACGCGTGCGAGTCGTTCCGATCGAAGGCACCTCAGACGCCGACGGGGTAAACGCCGAAGAGGTGGCGTTACGGGAGGCAGTGAACGATAAGCTGGGCCAGGTAGTATCGCTGAGTGTTGCCAGCGCAGAGCGCTGCACCGCCGAGTCACAGGCCGCGGCGCTTACTCGGACTCTTCGAGAGGCCAAGGAAGACGCGATCACGGTGGTGGCAGCCTCGGGTGACTTTGGAGCTGTCGCGCAACCGTGCGGCCTCTTGCGGCCCGAACCGCGAAGAGGCGTCTCACTCCCAGCCTCGAGCCCTCTCGCTCTCGCCGTAGGCGGTACGCGACTACTGACGGGCTCCTCGGGCGAATATGCCGGCGAGACCGCATGGTTTGTTCCATCACGAGTTGAAGACGGAGAACGACTCACGTTCTCGAATGGCTCCGGGGGTGGATTCAGCACGCTCTTCCTTAGGCCAAGCTATCAGGATGGTGTTAGTAGTATCGGACGGATGCGAGGCGTTCCGGACGTCTCTGCGGATGCAGATGGCGGGACCGGACTCGCCTTGGTCGCGGAACTCGGAGGACGCGAAGCCGTCTTTTCGCTCGCCGGCACAAGTAGCGCCGCGCCCCTGTGGGCAGGCGTTGCGGCGCTCGCCGACCAATACGCAGGGAGAAGTCTGGGCTTCATCAACCCGATTCTCTACGGCATCGCCAAGGGACCGCTCTACCAGTCGTCGTTCAACGATGTGACACGCGGCGGCAATACGACGACCCTCGGGTCCGGCCGCGTTCTCGGATTCGACGCCGGACCGGGCTGGGATCCAGTCACAGGGTGGGGCAGCCCGAAGATCAGCGTCCTCGTCCCGCTGCTCGCTCAGGATGTTCACGCAGCCGACGGCAAGCTACTGTAGTGCGACGGCCCGCGACCTGGCCATACCCTGCCCTCACGAGCTTTGACGTCGAATGGCACTTGTGCGACAAGGGCGTCGCCTTCGCGAGCAGTGCCGTCCATGATCGAGGCTTCGGTCTCGGTGAGCGGGACGGCACCGACGGCAGCGGTAGCTGTTGATGTTAGCGGATTGGTGTTCCGTCCCGGACACGGCAGCGACGGTGACGCGGATCTCGAGCCCGACGTCAGGTTCGCCCAGTTCATACTGGCTTTCTGTCTGCCCCGAAATGGGGACGCGACTGTGATCGCGTGGGAGTCAGCCAGAACGAGGGCGCCCGCGATGCAGGGCCTTCCGTCACGCCCACACGGGGGCTGGTACCAGGAACGGCGCGATCGGAGTTAACGTCGCGACTGACACGTGCGGCCAAGTGAGGCCGTTGAAGTTGAGCTCGACGAGTTGGGAGTACTGGATCTGTTTCGGTGTGAAGGTGATCTGTCGCGGTTCGGTAATTGCGACAGGCGCCTCGAGGATCACCTGGCGGTCCGACGCGCCAGGCCCGCCGGGGATCGGCGGGACGGTGGGCGCGGGTTGCCCCGGCGTGTATGGCGGCACCACGATGGTGTGCTCGACCTCCTCAATCCAGAACGTTGCTGACATTCGGAGCGCTTGGGCGTTTTGGCCCGTGCCCGCCGAGTTCGTTAGAGCTTCTGGGGTTCCGAGCAGCGACGCGATGTTTGTGATGCCCCGCCAAAGAGCGTAGCTTCCGGCGCTGTTGAGACCTTGATGGTGGTCGTCGACGTGATCGTCTGATCGGCGATTGCTTTGACAAGCACCACATTCGGATTGTCAAGGACTTCTCGAGTGATCGTCCCGGCCGCAATGAATGCTGTGAAGTCCTGCGGGATTCGTGCTGTCCCGCTTTCGGACGCGGTCTGGCTTGGGAAGCGATCGTGACCGCCACCGCTCGCGCCCCCAGGCGTGATTTCGACGTGAGGTATTTCCGGACGGCCGGCACTCGTCGAGGCGGTCCCCTGCGCGCAGATTGTCGCGCCGTGCGGAATCGGCGCCATGCGCACGTAGGTGCGGCCCTCCGCAGGCGTCGTGGTGGGTGGTACGGCGATCCAGATGCCGGGCTCTACGTGGATGCCTTTCGGCGGACCGATCGTGACATCTTCGATGGTCTGCAGATAGTCGACGCCGTTCAGAAAGGCGTCGGCCTCAACCACCCCTCGGTTTGGCACAGTCCCGAGCGGAGCCGAGAAGGACAAAATCTCTTTCGTGAGGTTGAGCCCCAATACGTTGTCGCCGCTCGCCGGCTCCGGAAAGACGGTAGGCGTGGACGGACTGTTGGGCCGGAAGATCGTGTTGAACCCCGTGCCCTCCCAGTCCCCCGCGAAGCTCTCAATGGCTTCGAGACCGGGCGGAGGAGGGGCCGGACCATCTCGCGGAACGCCGAGCGCCTGGCTAAACACGAAGTCGCTCGGCTGCGACGTGGCAGGAACCAACACCGGCTCATGCTGCTCGGGAGACTGAGCAGACGCCATGTCTCTCTCCTAGATAGGTCTACACGCGCCGACCCGGACTCCAGTCGAGCTGGGTGGAATCGGCACATATAACGGACCGCCGGCCGAAAGTCAATACTTCGAATTGCACGACCAGGAAAAACGGACGTCGAGCACACGGGGTTTTCCGGCCGTGGTCGCGAGTGAAGGCGTTCGGGTAGCGACAACGGAGAGTCGCCGACGCAGTTACCGATCGGCTTGCTCGAGGGTGCCTTCGGGTTCGTCTGCCAAGCCCGGTGGAACCGCTTCGCTTCGGCGACAGGTTGAGCATGATCGTATGACCCGTGCCACAACGACACTCGAACACCGCCCACTTTGGGTCCTCCTTCCGGCCGACGATCGCCAGGGTGTCTCGAGCAATCCGCAGACTCAATACGGCCGGACACCATGTTTCCGCCCGTGACCGAGGTCAAGCGTCTTGCTCTTTCGCTCGCCCGCCAGTCGCTGACAACGTAGACGCGCCACGATGAGCTGCCCTATACCCTCGGTCGTGATCTGCCGGATCTCTCGTGCGCAGCCTTGTCGACTACGCTCCTGACATGAGCACCAAGCGCGCATGCATCTTTTGTGGCGGAACTCCGCTTACCAAGGAGCACGTGGTCGGAAGATGGGCACGTCGATTCGACAAAGCCGCGCAGGCGTCGATCGTCCAGATCTGCCACAGAGAAGGCCGGTCCCGGGAGCAGAACGAGTGGAGCGCGCTTCCGTACGATCGTCGGGCACGGGTCGTCTGCGCCGCGTGCAACAACGGCTGGATGTCGCAGCTTGAGTCCGCCGCTTCAGGCTTGCTGCACCCTGACGAACTCGACAAGCGTTTTCTGCCTGAGGCGGAGCAAGCGTTGTTGGCTCGGTGGGCGCTCAAGACGGCTCTCGTTCTCAATGCATCCCAACAACCCAGCCGCCGGGTAGTATCGCCAGAGTTCACTTCGCGCTTTGGCCGCGAGCAACTTCTTCCAGCTGGCGTCGAAGTATGGCTCGGCAGCTACGAGGGTTCTGACGAGCGGCGGCCCGCCTTCGCGAGCGTTGGCCTGGACGTTGACCATCGGCAAGACACCGCCCGTGGCTGGCGCGACCTTGCGGTGATGACCGTCGTCGTCGGGCCGTTTGTATTTCAGGTGAGTTTGCTCGATCCCAAGACGGGCATCGACAGCATGACCCGGACCTTCCCGCCCGCCACGCGCATGTGTCGACTTTGGCCTACAGGGTCGGCGCGGTGGTATCGCCACCCCGGGCTCTCCTCGGATGAAGTGCTGGCCTTTGCAGAACAGATAACGACGGCGTTGCGTAACGCCGCCGTCGCCGCATAGCCCGCTGCAGACGCTACTCGCCGGCGGACCCGGCATCTCCCGCCAGCTCAGCCGCTTCGCTCATCGCCAGTTGCGGAGGCACCTGCCACACGTAGCGCAACACGAACCCCTCGGGTGTGCCACGCTCGTACGGCTGCACCCACGTCCACCCTGGGGCGAGATCAATGCCGTAGACGAGCGCAGCGGCTCGCGCATCATCCTGGCAGCTCTGTCCCGGCGGGAGATGCCGCCTGTGACCGACCACAAACGTTCCGTGATAGTTCCCGGTCTCGCCCACGGGCTTGAGCCTCTTGGAGCGCGAAATTGATCGTGCCTGTCGAACTGTCGACGTCAGCCGACGGGGCATTTCGCGTGAGGGCCGACCGGAAGGCTGGGAAGTCCGCTCTTCGGTCGACCCTGGCGCTTGCTCCCCGTCGTCGAAGGCGTGGTCGCCAATCAGATCGGCGAAGGCTAGGAGCGCTACGGGCCACGCCTCGATGACCGCCGCTTCGTCGGCGGAGTCCTCGAACGCGACGGCGATCGGGTCGGCTGTGCTCGTGAGATCGAGCGCAGCTTCGATCTCAAGGTCGTCTGACCGCTTGACGCGGAAAGGAAGCAGCAGCCGTGGGAACCTTCGGATCGGCTCGAACCGCACTTGGTAGGCGTCGCTTTGAAGCACCACGGGGCACGGGAAGACACGAAGGTCCGCCCGAATGCGTGCGCTCGCCTGCGACGCCGATGCCGCCAGCTCGGGGGACAGCGAGGCAGCCGAGTCCAGCAAAAGATCGTAACTCTTGGTTCCGGGAGGCACCAGGCCACCTTGGACGCGCACCAGGAGGGCGCGGAGTTCCGTCCAATGCTCCCCGGCCACGCGAAAGTTGCCGGGGATTCGGTCCACGCCGCGCACCTGGGCCGCTTCGTGACCGAAGACGTACACCAAAGGCGTGTACGCGGAATGCTTGCGACCGAACGCTACCGATTTCATGCCCGCTACCTGCTCCAGTTCGATCCCGCTGAGATCGAGGTGCTGTTCGATCGCAGACCCGAGTTCGGCAATTAGCCTCGCATCCTGCGGTCGGACCGGCGGCGCTGGGGGCTCATACTGCCACAGCGCGTCTCGCCGCGCTGCAATCTCGTGTTTTTTTTCGGCTTTTTTCCTTCGTCGTCGGCTCAGACTGGTCATTGTCACTCCCTACGTATCGTGCCGTGGCCGCGAGGCTCGTCTCGGCCACCTCGATCCCAACACGTCTTTTTATCTCATGGGCCGGTCAAGATCGGTGCAGGTCGACTGACGAAGCCATAACGACCCTGACTGCCTGCGACGCGAACGCAAAATTGCTGACGAGCGCCCGAGCTCAGGCTCATACTCGATTCATGCTCGGATCCTGTACGCCACGGGCGACCCGCTAACATCGGAGCGGTTCCGTGCGAGAGCCCGTGCTGAGGCACCAGTTGGACCGAGTGGATCGACACGGCTCCCTCCGTGTGTTTGCGCGGGGTGGGCGCCTCACCGGATCCTCTGGTGGGGTCCGGATCTCGCGTGCTGGGAGAGCGGAGACCCCTGCGAGGATGCATGGCGCGGGCGCGGGACCGTAACCGTAACGATCCCGCGCATACGCCCCTCCATTCAGGCCGCGAGACTAACCGGCTAGTTCAACAACCTGTTATCCAGGGAAATTCGGGTGGTTCTACGTTTTTGTTGGCTCGAATCGCTTTGTAGTAGAGTCCGCTACCTGCCGGCCACTCGACCACGGCGCCTGCGGCGTAGGACGTGGCTTTGTTCCATGGGAGAGGCTTGCCGCACACACTCCACGCCTCGCCTTTGTTGGCCCCCGTGAGCTCGACCTTGTCTTTGCCGATGTACTTGGCTTCGACAAAGCCAAACGCTTTCAGACCCACTTTTACTCCGGCTCCGCTCGCCGTGAATACTTCTTTGATCGGCGTGGTTGGAGCGGTGAGCGTCTGAACTTCCCTTTCGCCCGTTTCGTCTTCGACCGCGACGCTTCCTTCGACCGTCGCCGAACTGATGACCGGACATGATTCGGTGACTTTTTTCATTTCGATTTCGACGAACGTCGTTCCGCTCGCCGGCGTGAACACCGTGTCCGTGAATTCGTTCGGGGTCGATTCCTGGTAGTAGACCTCCGAGCTCAGCGCGTTCGTCGCGATCTGCCCCGCAGTCCCGCCACCTTTCGTCCGCGCTTCACAGCCCGGTTTCGTTTTGGTCCTTGCACCCGCCGTAGACCAGCGTCTCGCCGTCGGTCCCCGGTTCAGTGCCTTTGATTTCGCCACCAGTCGCCGACACCGTCGGACATTCGATAACGATGCTGCTCGCCGACAGGACCTGAGCCCCGGACGCTTCGGCTGAGATCGTTTCCGAACCGCTCAGGGCGGACCCGGCGACGAAGAACCTCGGCCCCGTCGTCGCGAACGCCGACGATGCTGTAACTGCAAAAAGGGCGAACACGGCCATTGCGGACGCCCCAAGGAGCTTCATGCTGCGCATGATTTTCTCTCCCTTTCTGTTAGTGGTGTTGAGTCCGGGACAGCCGTGCTTCTTTGATCGCGGCTCCCCGGTCGGGCCGCCCGTCGGGCTCGGGGCTCCGAGGACGGCCTGTGCGCGAACCTTACAGATCTCGTCCCCTGTGTCAACCCCTTGTTTTCATGTCGATCACGTTTCGATGCGAGCGCCTGGGATCTTGCGGGCCCCCAAATCCTCCGTGAGTGGGCGGCGGATTGAGACATTCTCGGCCCGGGCCTGTCCTGCGCTTGGGGCACGCAGTGGTTTCCCGTGCATCGGCTGCCGCTACGCTCGCGCCGTGGCGCGGTGGGTTCGATCGCTCCTCTGGCCTTCCGTCCCGCAATGGCGTATCGTTCTCGTTTAGGAGGAGTGAGAGCCAATGGCGAATACACGCACAAGCAGAGCCGAGGACGAGACAGCCACGACGGTGCGGTCCCTGGAAGGGCGCGCAAGGCCGGGCGAGGAGACGCGCTCGCCCGTGGCATGGCTGGTCCTCGGGCTTCTGCTCGAGCAGCCGAGCCACGGCTATGAGGTCAGCCAGCGCTACGAGGATCGCTTCGGGTCGTTTGCCGCAATGAGCGTGCCACGTGTATACGCGGCACTCGATAGGCTGCGCGACAACGGCCTGATTGAGGCTGTCGCGCTCGATACGGCGAGGCCGGTTCCGAAGCAGCACCTGATGCGTCGTAGCTACCGCGTCACGGCGGGGGGCGCGGCGGCCTACCGGGCGTGGGTGGCCGAACGGATGCGCGAGGACCCCCAGCGCTTGCAGTTGCTCGCGCGGATCGCCTCGGCGGGCGGTCTCGGCTTCGACGGGGTGCTCGATGTGATCGACCGTTACGAGCGGGCGTGTCTGGAAGAGCTCCGCGCGCTCCCCACCGATGCGCCTGCCGCCGCGGCCGGGGACTTGACGCCCGAGCAGCTCGCCGAGATGCTGATCGCCGACCAGCAGCGGCGTGAGCTGAACGCAAGGCGCGAGTGGGCGGTGCACGCCCGCGGCCTCGTCCAAGCCCAGATGGGCCGTCGCAGCGGCACGGGCGAAGCAGGGCGCTCGTGAGCTTGCTCTCACTCGAGGGCGTCGGCAAGCGCTACAGGCACGGTAGCCGCGAACGGCTTGCGCTGCGTGACGTGACCGTCAGCGTCGAGAGTGGCGAGTTCGTGGTCGTTCTCGGCACGCGGCGCTTCGGACGCAGCACCCTGCTGCGGGTGGCCGCAGGCCTGGAGCGTCCCGACGAGGGACGGGTGAGCTTCGACGGCGTCGATCTCGCGGCGAGCACTCGGCCGGTCGGCCGGCAGCTCTGCTACTGCCTGACCTCGTTCTTCTCGATGGAGGGCGATCGTGTGCTCGACCATGTCGCGGCGCCTCTGCTCGCGCGTCGGGCATCTCGGGGCGCGGCCCGCGAGCGCGCGCTGCGCGCGCTGCAGCGCGCTGAGGCCGATCATCTCGCCCCGCTGACCCCGGACGAGCTCGACGGCGCCGAGCGCGTGCGGGTCTCGATCGCTAGGGCGCTCGCGCCCGAGCCGCGGCTGCTCGTAATCGACGATCCGGCCGCGCACGCAGGCACGCTGCAGCGCGACCCGCTGCTGCGGCTGCTGGGATCGCTGCCCGGCGATGACGGCCCTTCCGTCTTGATGAGCACTGACGACGGCATGTGCGTGTCCGGCGCCGACCGGCTGCTGCTGCTTGACGGCGGCGAGCTGCGCTCCGAGGTCGACTCCCCGCGGGCCGAGGTCGTGCCGCTTAACGCCCGCAGGGTCGGCGCATAGGCGCGGACTGCGCGCCGGGCGGTGACAAAGCGATGAGCGCGCTCGAGCTGGAGCGGGTCAGCAAGCGCTACACGGACGCCGGCGAGGTCGTCTGCGCGCTCGAGGACGTCACGTTGCAGGTGCAGCCGGGTGAGATCGCGGTGCTCTACGGACCGAGCGGATCTGGCAAGACCACGCTGCTGCTGATCGCAGGCGGGCTGCTCGACCCTGACGAGGGCGTGGCACGGATCGCCGGCCGGGACCTCGCTGGCCTGCGCAGGGACGAGCTGCTCGCGCTGCAACGCGAGCGACTGGGGTTCGTCTACCAATCCCCGCGTTTGATGGTGGGGGTGCCGGCGGTCGAGAACGCGGCCATCAAGTTGCTCGCCGACGGCGTGGCGCTGCGGGACGCGCGCCCGCGCGCGGCCGACTGGTTGGAGCGGGTCGGCCTCTCTCACCGCCTCGACCACACGCCCGAGCGGCTCTCCGGCGGGGAGCGCCAGCGCGTAGCGATCGCCCGTGCCCTGGTGAGCTCTCCGAGCGTGATCCTGGCGGACGAGCCGACCGCCAACCTCGATTCGCGGCGCGCGCGGGAGGTGCTTGGGCTGCTGGCAGAGCTGGGCCGCGAAAGGGACGCCGCGGTCCTCCTTGCGACCCATGACCCGCACGGCGCGCGGATCGCTGACCGCGTCCTGGCGCTGCGCGACGGGCGTCTGCTGTGCGGGCAGGACGCGCGGGAGGAGCTGTCTGCGCTGGGCGCCTTGGTAGGTCCCGCCGCAACGGGGCTCTGAGACGTGGCGCTATCGACGCTCGCCTACTTCTATATGCGGCGGCTGCGCACCCACCCTGTGCAGGAGGCGCTTGCGGGGCTGGGCATCGCGATCGGCGTCGCCCTGGTGTTAGCCGTGCAGGTCGCCAACGGCAGCATCACGAGCGCCAGCCGCAATGTCGTCCACAGCATCGTAGGCGTAGCCAACCTGCAGGTTCGGGCGCGCACCGAGGCCGGCTTCGCCGAGACGCTGGTCGAACGGGTACGGGGGCTTCCGGGCGTGAGGCTCGCCGCGCCGGTGCTGAATGTCAGCGGCAGCGTGCGCGGGCCTTCGGGGCGTACCGTGGCCGTGCAGTTCGCGAGCGCGGACGCGTCGCTGCCGGCGATCGCGGGCATGGCGCGGCAGCTCGAACACGCTCACCTGACGCCGCGCGAACAGACACTACCGACGGTGTTGCTGCCTAAGGCCACCGCGGAACGTCTACGGATCACCGTCCAACCCAGCGCCGGCATCTCCCGCCCGGCACCGGTCATCAAGCTGCTCGTCCGCGGGCGTGCTGTGCGCGCGAACGTGCTCGCGCTGCTCGGCCCGGAAGACGTCGGCTCGCTGTCGAACGCGCTCGCCGCCGTCTTGGACCTGGAAAACCTGCAGGAAGTCGCGGCGATGCCGAAGCGCATCACGACGATCCTCGTCGAGGCCGACCCGGGGGCGCGCGGCAGGGTCGACCGGGAGCTGCGCCGGCTCGTCGAACCTGGCGAGAGCGTCGCACCGGCCACGCAGGACATTGCCCTGCTGGCCCAGGCGACTGTCCCGAGCGACGAGGCGACCGGGTTCTTCGCGTTCGTCAGCGCGCTCGTCGGGCTGCTGCTGGCGTTCGGCGCGATGCTGATGAGTGTGCCGGAGCGCCGGCGTATGATCGCTGACCTGCGGATCCAGGGGGCGGGTCCGAAGGCGCTCGCGGAGCTGCTGCTCTTCCAGGCGCTCTGCCTGGGGGTCCTCGCCTCCACGCTCGGGATCGTGGTCGGAGACGTGCTGTCGCGTAGCGTCTTCCACCAGACGCCCGGCTACCTTGCGCTCGCTTTCCCGCTCGGCACGCAGACGGTGATCGGTTGGCAGCCGGTGCTGTTGTCGCTCGCTGGCGGCGTCGCAGCGACGTGCCTGGCGGCCTGCCCTCCGCTGCTGGACCTGCGCCGCTCGCGCGCCGTCGACGCGGTCTATCACAGCAGCGGGGAGCCCGGTCAGGGACTGAGCATGCGCACACGGAGGGGGCTGTTCGCGCTCGGCGGGGCGCTGCTGGTGTGCAGCGTGCTGCTGCCGCTTCTGCTGGGCTCCTCGACTGCGGTGATCGCGATCGTCTGCCTCGCTTTGGCCGCCGTGCTCGTGATCCCGCTTGTGTTCACGCTGATGCTGGAGGCCGTCGAGGCGCTCG
Source organism: Solirubrobacteraceae bacterium (assembly GCA_052145475.1). GTDB lineage: Bacteria > Actinomycetota > Thermoleophilia > Solirubrobacterales > Solirubrobacteraceae > Palsa-744. The sequence continues at coordinate 11,414 of JBKQOO010000214.1, read as the reverse complement.
CGACGCGGCTTCCCGGATCGAACATGATGCTGGTGGCGACAAGGACGCTGCGGGGCACGACCGCTCGTTCCTTGGCGCTGGCTGCTACGGGGGCGATCGCCGTGTATGGCTCCGTCGCGGCGAGCGGAGCGCACGGCGATCTGCTCGACGGTCTGTATCGCGACTACTCGGGCTATGTGGCGACGACGGACCTGTGGGTCGCTAACCCCCACGACTATCTAGCGACCAGCACGTTCGCTGCGCCTGGGCTCGCCGGGCGCGTGGCGGCCGTCCCGGGAGTCCGCGCGGTGCGCGAATACCAGGGCGGCTTCCTCGACGCCTACGGGCGGCGCATCTGGGTCATCGCCCGCGCGCCGGGGGCCACGGGGTTGATCCCTGCGGGGCAGCTGACAGAGGGACGCCGCGTTGTTGCCGAACGGCGCCTGCGTGCCGGCGGCTGGGCCGTCGTATCCGCCCAGATCGCCCGCCAGGAGCATGTCGCCCTGGGCGGCGTGATTACGCTGCCGTCTCCGACCGGGCCGGTGCGCCTGCGGGTCGCAGCGACGACCACGAACCTCGGCTGGTCGCCCGGCGCGGTGATCCTGAGCCGTGGCGAGTACCGCAGCCGCTGGCGGGAAACTGCTCCGACGGCGCTCGAAATCGATGTCTCGACGTCCGCGAGTGTCGCCGCCGTGGGTCGTCGCGTGCGCGCGGCACTGGGCCCTGGCAGCGCCCTGCAGGTGCAGACCAGCGCGGCGCGCGCGAGCGAAGCCGACGCGCTCGCGAGGGAAGGCCTCGACCGGCTGACGCAGATCGCGCTGCTGCTCACCGCCGCAGCGGTGCTCGCGATGGCGGCGGCGATCGGCGCGTCGATCTGGCAGCGTCGTCCGGTGCTCGCTTCACTGCGTATCCAGGGCTTCCGACCTCTCCAGCTGCGGCTGATCCTGCTCTGGGAGTCGGGTCTCGTGATCGCCACCGGATCGGCGGTCGGAGCCGCCGCCGGTGTCTACGGGCACGCTCTGATCGACCGCTACCTGCGATCTGTCACGGGCTTCCCGACGGCCTTCTCCTTCTCTCTCACGGCGGTGCTACTCGCGGTCGGCGCGATCGTTGGTGCGACTCTCCTCCTGCTTGCGGGCCCGGGAGCCGCCGCCTCACGCGTCCAGCCGGCGGTCGCGCTGCGCGAAGGCGGCTGAGTTCGGCGCGCTCGCGCCCGACGCCGCGCCCGCAGCACGGCCAGCATCGCCGGGCCTAGGCGCCCGGCGCAGCTGATCAGTCCCTGGGCGGCCTGTGCGGGGAAACCGTCCTCGACCGACGGGCACGAGAGGTAGTAGGCGAGGATCCCAGCCAGGATCGCCTCGTGCCGAGCCGGGGAAGTGAGGACGGCTGTGCGCGACCTTGCCTCGGTCGCGATCGCGCAGAGCCGCCGCGCGGCGGAGGGCCCGTCGGCGTAGTGCGCAACGAAGCTGTGGTTGCCGGTCGCGAGATCGCCGTGGTAGTCGGAGAGGCTGTCCAGCAGGGCGCTGATCGAGCAGATCGATGGGAAGTAGGCGCGCTCGACGAGCGAGAGCTCTGCGATGGTTGCGGTCGACTGCGACGCGCATGCGAGCAGCGCGTGGACGTTCAGACATGAGATGCCGCCGGCCGCTAGCTCCCACCACTCGTATCCGGGTTGATCTCGAGCCTGCGCGAGCGACCACCCGATCAGCGCCTCGCGTCGGCCGCGGCTCGCGTGGTTCTGGCTCTGAGCCTCACCGCAGCGCTCGGTCGCGCAGCGCAGCGCGGGCTCGAAGCGCTTGAGGCTGGGCAGCCGGAGGATTGTCTCGCGGCAGACTAAGCAGAGCTCACGGAGGTAGCCGCCGTCGTCTGCGCCGGGGGTTGCGGCGTAGTAGTCGCTCTGCGGGCCTTGCGGTGCCAGCGCCTCCGTCAGCGCGAGGTGCAGCTGCAGCCCTGCGCGGAGCCCGTCGTAGCCGGGTTGCTCGTTGACGCCGTCGAGGTAGTCATAGAGGACCTGGTAGGCCACGATCAGGCGGACGACGCGTCGGCGCCGGCGGAGCGGAGCGAGCACGGCGAACAGTGCGGCGGCCTCCGGGTTCAGACGCTCGCCGTCGAGCTTGGCCAGCGCTTGGGCGCGCAGCAAGGGGTCTGGGATCGCGCGCGCGTGTCGATCCCAGCGCGCGAGTTCGCGCCGCACCTGCGGCTGTATCGCGAGCCAGTAGGCGACTGACAGCCGCATTACGGTCGCCAGGTCTGCCAGGGCGCGCGCCCAGGCACATCGTCGCGTCGGGGCCACACCTCCCACGCGGAGAATATTCCATGTTCGGAATATTCCGTGGTGGCCTTATGTTCGCGGCCTGGACACGCGAGCATGCCGGTGTCGGGCACCAGGCGGGCGAGGACCCTCTACCGGGGGCTTGCCAGCAGGGTTTCTGGCGAACACGGCCGCAGGCCGCGTCCGGGCGCCCTCGGGGGGCGTCCGGACCTCATATCGCGGACGATGCCGGGAGAAAGCTCTGCAAGCAGCGTGTTTTCGGCCCGCAAACGGCGCCTAACTGGTATTATTGTCTGCACTCCTACTGGCGATGCCAGCCTGAGTGATTGTTGAGTCCGGGGCGCCCCTTTGATCGGGGGGCGCCTCGGGTCGTTCTGCGGCCTCGCGATCCGCTGCCGGCGCCTGCGCGCCGCTCCTCTTTTCGGGCCGCCCCCGGCTCGGAAGGTTCCGAGGACGGCCCGGGGCGAACCTCCCAGACTTCATTGTCCTTGTCAATCTTTTTGCGATATCGATTACGTTTTTTGCCCGCGAATTCAGGGCCCAGATCGACGGGGACACATTAGGGGACCGGCAGCGTCCCTCTCCCTCGGGTCGCGGCTGCTCGCCGCGACGCGTCGCCCATTCCGCAGGTGCTTTCCGTTCCGCTAGCCGGGACTAGGTCTTCTCCGTGGATATTCCCACGCCCACTGCCGATGTTGTCCGGTGTCGAGCGTCTTTCGGCTCGCGGGCAGCCATGGTGGCTTCGCTGGCTCTCCGAGTCGGTGAGATAGTCCTCGCCGCGTGATACGCCGGCACTTGGGGTGCGCTCTCGGTCGGCCCGTTCGTCCCGGCTGTTTAGGATAATCTCTACGTTTATGGCTGAGCTCGTCGAGCGTTTATGCTCCGGTAGGGTGCCGAGCCGCTCTGGACAGCGCAGCGTCTCGCGCCTTCATCGCGTGAGGTTGCTGTCAGGCGCTGCGGAGGCCGCGGCCGAGCTCGGGTACTGGCACACCTCGGTGAGGGAGATTGTTGCCCGCTCGGGAGTGTCGCGGGGAACGTTTTACGCGCTGTTCGCCGATCGCGATGAGTGCCTTTGCGCGATGGTGGAGGAGCTGGTCGCTGAGGTAGAGAGACAGCTCGGCGGGCTCGAGCTGGACCGCCGGCCGTGGGAGATGAGGGTCGCGATCGGGCTGGCCGCGTCGCTGCGGGTCCTGGACTCGGATCGCGACCTCGCGCGTGTCTGCGTCGTCGAGACCGCTAAGGGCGGCCTGCAGCTCCAATCGTTGCACGAGGAGGTGGTTGCCCGCCTGGCGTCTGTGATCGCCGAGGGGGGGCAGAGCTCGGAGAGCCCGGGCGACTCCTCGCTGTTGCCCACGATCCTCGCCGGCGCGGTGTTGCGCGGCGTGTACTCGCGCTTATCCGGCGGGCGTGGTGCCCTCGCGGGGCTTGCGGGCGAGCTGACGAGGATGATCGTCCTGACCTACCGCGACGAGCCGACGGCCAGGCGGGCGAGCCGCGCCGCGTTAGGCTACCGCCCGCGCCAGAGAAGTCGGAGCTCGGTTCGCACGCGAGAACCCCGGGCGCCCAGCAGACCGATGCCAATCCGGCTCACCTACCGCACAGCTCGTGTGCTGGAAGCGATCGCGCGGTACCCCGGTGCGACCAATCGGGCGATCGCGCTGCATGCGGGGGGCGTTGACCAAGGGCAGATCTCGAAGTTGCTCCGGCGCTTGGAGGATTGCGGCCTTATCGCTAACGGCGGCGAAGTCGAGTACAAGTGGTCGAGCAACGTTTGGCTGCTCACCGATGAGGGCCGTCGCTTCGTGGAGTCTTGCAGTCACGGCGATAACTCCGCGGCTAGCTACCGTGAGGGCCCGTCCGGGTCGACGGCCGCGCCTTCTCGGCAGGTCCAGGCGAGCAGCGCCGCAGGCAATGGATCGGGTTCGGCTGCGGGAGCAGGTTGAGAATTGGGGGCCTACCTCGCGGGAGTCGTTCGACCTCCCGAGCGCCACGGCCTCGTCCACCTGTCCCTCCTTCGCCGAGGACGCCATGCGACGCGCGCTTGACACGTCGCAGGTAGCCGACACGTCACCCTGATTGATTGAGCTTGATGGCGCATGCGAGTACGCGCTGTGGCTTGCGGGCCGCCAGTTCGACGTTTGGCTCAAGAGCGACCGGGCGGTTCACCGTCGCGCTAAACACCGCCATCGCCGCGTCAGAGGCCCCGGGTCAACGGACACGTGGGCGAGATCGCGATCCCTGGGTATCACGCGATGCTGGGAAGCCTCCGCGCTCGGCGGGCCGGTCCGGCCGGTCACGCCGAGTCGCTCGTGGGGTTCGCGCACCTGTGGCCAGCACGCGCGCAGCAGTCGTCGTTGGTTGCCAGGGACAACTCGAGCGCCGAGGCCTGAGGACTCGCCCGTCCTCCGGCAGCTATCAGGGTCGATCAGGAGCCTGGTGATTGGCCGGATCTCGAGCGAAACGGTACCGCGCTGGCACCGCAGATTCGTGGCCGCCTGCCCCGCTATTATCCGTGCCTGACCGGCCTTAGCTTCCCGAGTCGAGCAGCGAAACCGCCTGCTGGAGCCAAACTTTGGCCAGGCTCTGATAAGCGGCGAACGGGTCTCGAACCCGCGACCTCAAGCTTGGGAAGCTTGCGCTCTACCAACTGAGCTATCGCCGCGCAGGCCGGATTCTAGGGGGTTGACGGACTCCCGGTGCGGGCCCGGGGGCGGCCGTCGACGCGCTCTGGAAGCGTCGTGGGCCCCGGTAGTCCGATCCCACCTGGGGCCACTCGCCGGCTGGGTGGCGCGGCCGGGGAACCACTGGGGCGCCACCCCAGGTAGGATCGCCGCAAGCAACGTTCGGGGGGATCGTGGCGGGTCGCTTGCATTGGCGCCAGAAGGTACGCATCGAATGGCTATGGATCGAAGTGTGCCCGGGCCAATATCGCCGGCTGAAAAGGGGTCGAGGCGCGTCGGCCAACCAGCCGGCGACACGGCCCGGTCCGTCGGCTGCTCCCCGCCGGTCGTTTGCTCGGTGGAAAGAGCCCTGAGCGTCAGCCGACGAGCTTCGTCAGGAAAAGCCGCTGCCGTCGCCGCGACCGGCGCAGATGCGGTCCATCGCGCTACGACGGTCGGGACCGCCGCCGGAACGGGTGCGCCGGTACCTCCCGGAACAGGATCATGTAGACGGCGAGGGCGAAGTACGCTGCCACGGCGACAGCCGGCACGGCGAGGCCGAGGATGATCGCGAGCACGTACCCGACCACGACAGGCCACAGTTCCCGCGGTTCGTCCTGTTGCCCCTCGCCCGGATCCGCGGGCGAGTAGAGGCGAGCGCGCCGGGCATAGGCGTCCATCGCCGAGCCGAGCAGGCGGATCGTCAGCAGGGCCAGCCCGTACATCGTCACGAAGACACGCTCTCGCGGGCTGCTCTGGAGCGAGTTCGCCACCAGCTTCGTCGGGAAGGGCAGGAACGCGATGACGAGCAACAGCAGCAGGTTTATCCGCAGCAGCAACGAGTCGGCCCGTTCGAGACGATCGGTCATCCGGCTGTGGACCAGCCAGGCCGCCCCGATCGTCAGGAAGCTGACGATATAGGCGAGGTAGAACGGCCAGGCGCGGAGCACCTGTTCCAGCGCCGTGCCGGGCGGGTGGATCGCGATGTCGAGCACCAGCAGCGTCGCGGCGATCGAGAACACGCAGTCGCTGAACGCTTCCATCCGCGTCGTTCCGAGCGGGCGGAGCGAGCGCGGCTCGTGTTCGCCGCCTGGCACGCGGCAATCCTTGCAGGCGCGCGGCTGGCAGCGCTCGCGGGCCGCCCTGGCATCGACGCGGCCGGCTTCCTGCCCTCTACCCTTGGGAGCCGTGAAGCTGAGGCCTGTCCCGATCCTGATCTCCCTGGCCGGCGCGTGCCTGATCGGCCTGCTGGTCTATGGCGTGTCCAACCAGTCGGCCAACCGGACGCTGGACAACCAGGTCCACGAAGGCCTCCACCCCACCGCCCCCGATGCCTCGCGCAAGCTGCCCGTGCTGGGCGCTCCCGGCGTCGGCTCGCTGGCCTCCCTGCGGGGCAAGGTGGTGCTGCTGAACTTCTGGGCCAGCTGGTGCGAGCCCTGCCAGATCGAGGCGCCGCTGCTCGAGCGCAATGAGGGGACGCTGCAGCGGGACGGGGCGACCGTGCTGGGAGTCACCTACCTGGACGCCTCGCCCGACTCGGAAGCGTTCGTGCGCCGCTACCACCTCACCTACCCCAACCTGCGGGACAACGACAACGGCGACTTCGCCCACGCCTACGGCACCGACCAGCTGCCCGAGAGCTTCATCGTCGACCGCAGCGGCCACATCGTCGCGATCTCACGCGGCGAGATCGAACAGCCCTTCATCAACCAGGCGATCGCGCTGGCTCGCAGCACATGACCCGCTCCGGACCAGCCGGGCAGCGCCTGCGACGGTCGATCGCGCGCCCGGCCGTCGCCGCGATCTTCGCGCTCGCCGCGCTGACGCCGGGAGCGCTGCTCGCAGCGCCGGCCAGCGCAGCGAACAACCCGCCGCCGCGCGCCTCGCTGCTCACGATCGAGCGCCAGGTGATGTGCGTGACGTGCAAAATCCCGCTGAACGTCGCCGACTCTCCCCAGGCCGAACGCGAGCGTGCCTTCATCCAATCCCTGATCGACCAGGGCGAGGACGAAGCGCAGATCAAGCAGGCGCTGGTCGCCCAGTACGGGAACTCAGTGCTGGGCCTGCCGGTCGATCACGGATTCGACGCGACCGCCTACCTCGTGCCGCTGGCGGCCGTGCTGCTGCTGGCCGCGACGCTCCTCACGCTGCTGCCCCGATGGCGACGCAGGGCACGCCGCCAGGCCGCCGGCCACGCCCCGCCGGCCCCGCTCGACGCGGCCGACGCGGCCCGGCTCGAATCGGACCTGTCGCGCTTCGACTGAGGCCCTGGAGCTACATCCGCTCGGGGGCGGCGACCCCGAGCAGGTCGAGCGACCGGGCGATCGTCGCCCTGGTCGCTGCGGAGAGGGCGATGCGGAAGGACTCGACCGACTCAGGCTCGGAGCCGACGACCCGGCAGTCCCTGTAGAAGGCGGTGAAGCCCTGCGCGAGCTCGAGGGCGTGCGCGGCGATGCGATGGGGCGCGCGGCGCTCCACCGCCTCGGCCACCTCGCCCGGGAAGGCGAGCAGCAGCAGGACCAGGGTCCGCTCGGACGGGTGCAGCGGCTCGGCCCGCTCCGCCTCGAACGTCCCGCCGCCCTCTGTGACGCTGGCGAGCGCCGCCTGGACACGCTCCGGGCCGGCGAGCTCGAGCATCGAGGCGATCCGGGCGTGGGCGTACTGGACGTAGTAGACCGGGTTCTCGTTGGACTGCTGCCGGGCAAGGTCGAGATCGAGGTCGACCGTGGTGTCGTGCGAGCGGGCCAACAGGTACCAACGGGCCGCGTCGACGCCGATCTCGGCCACCAGGTCGTCCAGCGTGACGAATTCGCCCGCCCGCTTGGACATCTGGGCCCGCTCGCCCGAGCGGACCAGATGCACCAGCTGCATGATCAGAAGCTCCAGCTCGTCGGGGTTCCCGCCCAGCGCCTGGTAGGCCGCCTTCATCCGCATCACGTAGCCGTGATGGTCGGCCCCCCAGACGTCCAGCTGGCGCTGGAAGCCGCGCTCGCGCTTGTCCTGGTGATAGGCGATGTCCGAGGCGAAGTAGGTGTGCTCGCCGTTGGAGCGCACCAGCACCCGGTCCTTGTCGTCGCCGAAGTCGGTCGTGCGCAGCCACAGCGCGCCGTCCTGCTCGTAGCTGCTGCCCTGCTCCGCCAGGATCGCGAGCGTCCGGGCGACCAGGCTCGAGTCACCTGCATGCAGCTCGCTCTCGTACTGCCAGTGGTCGAACTCGCGCACCCCGAAGGCCGCCAGCGACAGCTTCGTCCGCTCCAGCATCACCGACACGGCGGCCCGGCCCAGCTCATCCGCCTCGAGCGTCGCCGCTTCGGGAAGCAGCACGGCCAGCTCGGCCACGTACTCGCCCTGGTAGCCGTCCTCCGGGACCTTCTCGCCTCGCGCCAGGGCGCGGATCGACTGGCCGAACTTGACGATCTGCGAGCCGGCGTCGTTGACGTAGAACTCTCGCTCGACCCGGTGCCCGTGGAAGGCCAGCATGCGGGCCAACGAGTCCCCGTAGGCGGCGTTGCGGGCATGCCCGACATGCATCGGCCCGGTCGGGTTGGAGGAGACGAATTCGACGAGCAGCTGTTCCGGGGGGCTCGCGCCGCCGGCCCCGAAGCGCTCGCCGGCCCGCGCCACGCCGGCCAGCGCCCGGCGGCACCAGCTGTCCGACAGGAACAGGTTCAGGAAGCCCGGGCCCGCCACCTCGAAGCGCTCCAGGCTGTTGCCCAGGCTGGCGGCAAGCGAGTCGCCCAGGCGCTCGGCCAGCTCACGGGGCGGGCTGCCCAGCTCGGGAGCCAGCAGCAGCGCCGCGTTGGTCGAGTAATCACCGAACTCGGCGCGTTTGGGGCGCTCCAGCGTGAGCGCCCGGCGGCCCGTCCGCAGCCCCTCGCCGCCGTCGCCCCCGCCGTTGGGAGCGGCGAGGTCGCGAGCACTCGCCAGCACCTCGCGCCGGAGGCCATCGAGGGCGTCGTTGGGGTCGGGCTGATCGGGGTTCTGCTGGGCGGCTGAGCGCTCTGTCATGGGTCCGTTCCCGGGGCTTGCGATACTAGCTGTGTGAACGAGCAAGACTCAGGACCGGAACGGCACATCAACATCCACCTTTCCCCCGAGATCATGGGGGGCGTATACGCGAACTTCGCGAACGTGAGCCATTCCGACTACGAGTTCACGGTCACCTTTGCCCGCGTCGACCACGAGGTCGAGGCTGACGAGGTCCCGGGGGTCGTCGTCTCTCGCGTCAACCTCTCCCCCCGCTTCATGCGGGAGCTGATCGACGCGATGGAGGACAACTACTCGAAGTGGCTGACCCGCGAGGGCATCAAGAACCTGCCCGAGTACGGGGGCGGAGAGGCCGGGCCGGACGCATCGTAGGCGGCAGCCCGCCGGCTGCCGGCAGCCCACCGCGTGCCGCAGGCGACGCGTAGGCTGGCTTGCAGCGAAGCAGCGCGATGGAACGCCCGGGCACCAGCGGTGTTCCTACCCTGCAGTGATGAAGGTCGCCGTCGTCTCCGACATACATTCCAACCGCCACGCCTTCGAGGCGACGTTGGAGGCCGTCGCGTCGAGCGAGGCCTCCGAGCTCTGGTGCCTCGGTGATCTGGTCGGTTACGGGGCCGAGCCCGACGCCTGCGTCGAGCTGGCCCGCCGGCATGTCGCGGTGTGCCTCGCCGGCAACCACGACCTCGCCGTGACCGGAGAGCTCTCGCTGGAGGAGTTCTCGCGCGGCGCCTGCGTCGCGGCGCAGTGGACCCGCGAGGTGATCGACCCCGAGAACCTCGCCTTCCTGCAGACGCTCAGCCCAAAGGGCGAGGAGGACGGGATCGGCCTCTATCACGCCAGCCCCCGCGACCCGGTCTGGGAGTACGTGCTCTCGACCCTGCTGGCCGAGCTGTGCCTGAACCAGCAGCCTCACCGCATCTGCCTGATCGGCCACAGCCACGTGGCGCTGTCCTTCGACCGCCAGGAGGGCGAGCTGACCTCGGGCGAGCCGCGCCGCGACGGGGCCTGCCTGGACGTGGCCGCGGGCGAGTGGCTGCTGAACCCGGGCAGCGTCGGACAACCGCGCGACGGCGACCCGCGGGCCTCCTGGCTGCTACTGGACCTGGACGGGATGGACGCGACCTTCCACCGGGCCCACTACGACATCGCCGGCGCCGCCGCCGCGATCAGGGCGGCCCGCCTGCCCGACTCGCTGGCGGAGCGCCTGGAGTACGGTCAATGAACGTGACCGAGCCACCAAAGCAGCGTGTCGGGCGCGAGCGCGCCGCGATCGCCCTTCGGGTCGCGCTGGCCGCTGTGCTCGGCGCCGCGGCAGCGCTCCTGGTGGCCTGCGGCAGCTCCGGCAAGGGCCTGATCCCGGCCGCCCAGGGCGGCCCGCTGCAAGGTGACATCGAAGCGGTCGAGCAGGCTGCCGAACGCGGCAACGGCAACTGCTCGGCAACCGAAAGCGCGCTGCTGAAAACCGAACAGGACTTCGCTGCACTTCCCGCGACGCTCAACGGAGGGCTGCACGACAACCTGCGCCAGGGCATCGAAAACCTGCACAAGGTCGCGCTCACGCTGTGCACCCAGCCGCTGACCCAGGCGGCCACCACGACCACGCCGAAGACGAGCACGACGACGACCACGCCGACCACCACGACCAGCACCACCCCGACCACCCCCACCACCCCGGCGACGACGCCGACCACGCCGACGACACCGGCTGAAAAAACCGAAGCCCCGGGCGGCGGCACCCCCGCCCCGGGCGAAGGCCAGGGCAAAGCGCCCGGCGAAGGCGTCGGCGGCGCGGGAGTCGAAGAAAAAGCACCGGGCAACGGCGCGGGCGGATCGGAAGGCGGGAAATGAGCGGCCAACCCGAAGGGCGCAGGCAGGAGATCGCGGGGCGCTACCGGCTCGAGGGCAGGTTGGGCTTCGGAGGCATGTCGACGGTCCAGCTCGCCATGGACCTGCGGCTCGAGCGCCAGGTCGCGGTCAAGCTGCTGGCCGAGCACCTGGCCGATGACCCCGCCTTCGTGTCCCGCTTCCAGCGCGAGGCGCAGGCCGCCGCCCGGCTGATCCACCCCAACATCGTGCAGGTCTTCGACTCCGGGCGCGACCAGGGCAGCGGCCAGTACTTCATCGTCATGGAGTACATCGAGGGCCAGTCCTGCGCGGAGATCCTGCGCGACGACGGCTGGGTGGCGGTCGAGGAGGCCGTGGCGATCATCGAACAGGCGTGCGAGGGCCTGCACTACGCCCACCGCCACGGCGTGGTGCACCGCGACGTCAAGCCCGGCAACCTGCTGCGCGCGCGCGAGGGCGAGGTCAAGCTGGCCGACTTCGGCATCGCCAAGGCGACCGAGCAGTCGAGCATCACCCAGGTCGGCTCGGTGCTCGGCACCGCCGCGTATTTGGCGCCCGAGCAGGCGCGGGGCGAGGAGGCCGGGCCGCGGGCGGACCTGTATGCGCTGGGGGTCGTCGCCTACCAGCTGATCTCCGGGCGACTGCCGTATGAGGCGAGCTCGCTGACCGAG
>JBKQOO010000213.1:0-2776 GCA_052145475.1 Solirubrobacteraceae bacterium | reverse complement strand
GGCGCCGGGAACGCCTGGCCCATGGTCAGCCTCCCTCTTGCCGCAGGAAATGCGTACAGGTCAAGGATGCCGCCGACGGCCGACATTCGAGGCCAGCGCCGCGTCCCGGTGCCTGGCTGTGACTTTGACCGGTAATTGGCGGGAAATCTTCAGCACTATATGGCGTGAGCGCGGGATGCCCTGGCCTCGGTACGGGCGACCACTTCACCAGGTGCAGCTGCTCGCGGGCGCTGGTCGGGCAATCTCGCGGCGGCCGCAATCTGTCTGCCGTTCCGTTCCTGACCACGACGTGCCACGTTAGCGCGCCTTGAAAGCAAGGAACGTGTAGCCGTACACGTCGAAGGCTCGTGCCTGCTCCTCACCGGCTGTGCCGCCGAAGTTGTCAACCGGCGGCCCGATGGTCACGTTGGTGAAGCCGGAGTCTTCGAGCATCTTCTGCCAGCCCGCACGGGGCAGCCCGCCCGCGATTCAAGCGGCCCACAGATCGATATCCCGTAGAGCCTCGGGCGGCACCGGGCGCCCGTTGGCGACGTCGGCGAATTGCAGCGCTCCGCCGGGTCGCAGCACGCGGTGGATCTCCGCGAGCACCGTCCTTTTGTCTGCGCAGAGATTGATCGCGCCGTTCGAGATGACGACGTCGGCCCAGCCGTCTTCGATGGGCAGGGCCTCGGCCAGGCCTTCGCGGAACTCGACCTGCTTCAACCCGAGCGCGTCGGCGCAGGCCCGGGACTTCGCGACCATCTCGGGTGTCATGTCGATGCCGATCACATGGCCCTGGTCACCAACCTGCCGGGCTGCGACGAAGGCATCGAAGCCGGCGCCCGAGCCGACGTCCACGACTTTCTCGCCGCGCTTGAGATGGCGCAGCGAGAAGGGGTTGCTCACGCCGGCGAAGGACTCCACGGCGCGGTCGGGAAGCGCATCAACGATGGAGTGCGGGTATCCGAGTCGCTGCGCGAGCGGGCGGCCGGTGGAGAAGTCGAAACTGCGCTCCGGGTCGACCGCGACGTCGCGGTACTTTCCGCGAATCTCGCGACGCAGGGCCTCGTGATCAATGATCTCGCTGTCCTCCGGTCATTACCTCTCAGCCCGGGCGCCGGGCCGCCGCCAGCACCCGCCTGGGATAAGGCTGCATCTGGACCGTGAGCATCGCTTCGGCGACCGCGCCGGCGGCGGCGCGCTCGCCCATCTCCGCGGTGAGCATGTCGCTCGCGTCCACGATGGCGCCAAACGCCGCGTTCACTCGCTCGCGCCATCCCGGCGTTTCCTCGTACGCCTCGACGTCGAAACCGGCTGCTTCGAGCAGCGGCACGTAGTCGGGGACCGGATCAGCGCCGATCACCGGCACCCCCGCCACCTTCGCAGGATCTACCTCGAACGCGATGATCGACACCCGGCCGCCAGGCCGCAGGATGCGGAAGAACTCGGCGAGCGCCGCGCGCTTGTCGGGTGCGTACTGGAAGGCGTCGACGCTCATCACCGCGTCGACCGCGCCGTCGGGAAGGTTCGTCTGCTCGAAGGTGCCCTGCTGGAAACGGGAGCGGTCCGCCAGGCCAGCGGCACGCGCTCGTGTCCGGGCGGCGGCGAGCCCGGCCGCGGATGGATCGGCTCCGATCAAGGACGCACCAGACTGTTCCGCCATCCACAAGCCCGGGCCTCCCGCGCCGCAGGCGAGATCGGCGAATACGTCGCCGGGCCCAACCTGGAGCAACTCGCGCATGCGCCGCGCCTCGGTGACCGTCAGGAAGCCGATATGCGCGAACTCCCCGGGAAAGTCCGCGTCGTACGCGTTCGTCCGCCACAAGCGATTGAAGGTCTCGCCCCGGGGCAGCGCGTCGTAGATGGCGTCGTACCCGTCCAGGACTATCTGGAAGACCCCGGTGCCGGTGACGTCATCGGTCAGAGGAGCCGCCGCCTGGGTGCTCTGGTGGTCGTCCGGCGCGCTCATGCGCTTGTCCGTGCCTTCGGTTCGCTGATTGATGCCGCGAGCGCGCGCCGTGCCCGGTGCAGACGGCTCTTTGTCGCGCGGACACCGATGCCCAGCCGCTGCGCGGTCCGTTCAGCCGGCAGGCCCAGCAAGTCCACGAGCACGACTACGTCGCGTTGCGCGGCCGGCAGCGCCGCAAGGGCGTCCGCCACAACAAGCCGGTTCACCACCGCACTGGCGATGTCTGGCCGGGCAGTCTCCGGGACGGCATCGAGCGGAACCAGGATCACCCCCGGCACCCGGCGCAGGCAGGCATTGCGGATGGTTACGAACAGCCAGCTCGTCACCGTCTCCGCGGCCCGCAGCGCCCCGACTCGCCGGACCAGGGCCGTCAGCGCGTCCTGCACCGCGTCCTCGGCATCCTCACGGCTCGGGCAACTCCGGGCGGCGAACCGCTGCGCGGTGGGAAACACCGCCCGCAGCAGGCCGTCCAGCGCGGCCGGCTCGCCCCGCTGCGCCCGCGCGAACCACACGTCCAGGCCGTCCTCGTTCGAGGACACGGAGCCGGCACGTCGCACTCTTCCGTCCACCACGGCATCCTCCCCTGTCAGCGCGCCGCCGTGAAGTACGAGCCCGATCCACGCCAAAAGGATTCGCGGCAATCCTGACGAGCGGGGTCGCTACCGCCCGTGCAGGCGGCTCTGCCGTCGCCGGCCGGTCAAGGACGCGAGAATCGGTTCCCGTCGCGCGCCGGGAACCAGCCGCCAGCTACCGGCGCATCAGTCGCACGCGAGTGCACAGCCTGGCGCCCCTGGCAGGGGTGCGCAGCCGCACGATCTGCCGGCCCCC
>JBKQOO010000212.1:0-24087 GCA_052145475.1 Solirubrobacteraceae bacterium | reverse complement strand
GTGATCACGATCAGCTGGCTCTGCAGGTCGGGCTTGGTCATGATGACCTGGTCGCGGTCGGAGAGCATGTGCGCGGCGGTGCCCAGCTGGCGCCCGCGCGCGACGATCGAGAGCTTGCGCGTGGAGGTCGTGTGCCCCAGCGCCTCGGTCACGACCGCGTGCGAGGACTCGTGGATGGCGATCAGCCAGCGCTCCTGCTCGGTGAGGATGTGGTGCTTGGCGGGACCGGCGACGACGCGGTCGATCGCCTCCTCGAGCGTCTTCTGGTCGATCTGGGCGCGGCTGTCGCGCACGCTGAGCAGGGCGGCCTCGTTGATCACGTTGGCGAGCTCCGCGCCGCTGAAGCCGGGGGTCTCGCGGGCGACTTCCTCGAGCGAGGTGCCCGGCGCGAGCGGGCGCTTGCCGCCGTGCAGCCGCAGGATCTCGAGACGCCCGTGGACGTCGGGGTTGTCGATGACCACCTGGCGGTCGAAGCGCCCGGGACGCAGCAGCGCCGGGTCGAGGATGTCAGGGCGGTTGGTGGCACCCATCACGACAAGACCGCCGTCGCCGGCGAAGCCGTCCATCTCGACGAGGATCTGGTTGAGCGTCTGCTCGCGCTCGTCGTTCCCCTGGCCGATCCCGGCGCCGCGCTTGCGCCCGGCCGCGTCGAACTCGTCGATGAAGATGATCGCGGGCGAGGACTTGCGCGCCTTCGCGAACAGGTCGCGTACGCGCGCCGCGCCCACCCCGACCAGCGACTCGACGAAATCCGATCCGGACAGCGAGAAGAACGCAGCGTCGGCTTCACCCGCGACCGCCTTGGCGAGCAGCGTCTTGCCCGTGCCGGGCGGGCCGACGAGCAGCACGCCCTTCGGCGCCGCGGCCCCCACCGCGAGGTACTTGCTCGGATCGGCCAGGTAGTCGCGGATCTCGCGAAGCTCGGCAACGGCTTCGCCCGCGCCGGCGACGTCGGCGAAGGTGACCTTGTCGCGCGTGCCCTTGCCCTTCTTGCGGCCCTTGCCGGTGAACTGGGAGAAGGCCGCGATCCCACCGGCACCGCCGTCGCCGCCGACCCGCATGAACAGCGAGAACAGGCAGACCAGCAGCAGGATCGGGATCAGGAACTGGACGATGATGGTCCTGGTCCCCTTCCCCGACTGCTGGTCGACCGTGACCGCGGCGCCGCTGGAGGTGAGTTCGCTGGTCAGCTGCTGGGTCTGCGCGCCCGAGGCGGGGTAAGCCGCCCACAGCTCCTGGGTCCCGGGCACCGTCACCGCCGGCGCTTCACGGCCCGTGCCGTTTCCGCCGTTGCCGTTGGTCAGCTTTTCGGCCAGCGTCCCCGCGGCGGTCAGCCCGGGCGCCTGCGAGGTCGTGATGATCTCGACGCGGTTGTCGTGATCGAGCAGCACCGAGGTGGCGATCTCGTGCTTGCGGGCGAGCTGCTGGACCGTCGTGAGCGGCACCTGTTTGCCGTGGCTGCTCGGCTTGATCGAGCCGAGCAGCAGAGCGAAGGTGATCCCGAGCCCGATCGAGACGAGCAGCAGGAACAGGGCGAGCGGATCGCGGAACGCGATCCGGCGCGCGGTCGTCGCGAATTCGCCCAGCCTGGCCAGCACGGGGTTGCGCCGGTGGGCCAATCCCGACCGCACGGCGGCGCGCTGGGCCGGTGTGCCGGAGCCGTTGGTGGGAGCCCCGTTCTTCTTGGCGCCGGCGCCGCCCTTGTCGGGAACGCCGCCCGACTGGCCGTCTGGTGGGTTGGTGGAGTCGCTCATCTCACAGTTCGTTCGAGATCGACGGGCAAGACGCCGCGACGCGGCTCCGGCCCCGCCGCGCCAGAGCCATCCCGCCGCACCGAGCGCCTTCGCGCATGCCGCGGCATCGAGGGATGCCGATCGGTTGGCGCCAGCGTCACACGGCGAAGCGCGAATTGCAATGCGCGTTCACAAAAACAACACATCGCTCATCCCTCCCACGCACTTGGATTTACAAAATGTTCACGTTCCGCTGTTGTTCACAAAATGGACACAACCCGCGCGGTTGAACGTGGCGTTCACAAAAACGAAACACCAGCCGAATTGCGGGGCGCCAGTCTTCGCGCCGGGGTGACGCCGATCGGGCAGACCGCATCGACGGACAGGCACTGCTGTTTCCCCAGTCGAGCGGACACATGTCCCTCTTACCCACCGTCCCCACACAAAGGAGCAAACACGTGCGCGCGCATCGCACCCTCGTAATCTCCCTGAGCCTGCTGGTCGCCCTGGTCGTCCCGGCGGCCGCGCTCGGTCGACCGCTGCTGATCGGCGGCTCCACCTCGGTGCTGCCGCTGGCACAGAAACTGGCGGTCGCCTATCACAAGGCCTATCCCAAGATCCCGCAGCCGAAAGTGACGGGCGGACAGTCCGACATCGGCATCAGCGGCGTCAACGAAGGCCGCTTCGACATCGGCGACTCCTCGCGCGACCCGATCAAGGGGGTCGACCCCAGCGGGCTCGACTTCTACAAGATCGCCCGCGACGGCGTGTGCATCATCACCAACCCGAGCAACCCGATCAAAACCCTCTCGACCCAGACCGTCGAAGAGATCTTCACCGGCCAGGTCCGTGACTGGAGCCAGGTCCCGGGGGCGGCGATATCCGGGCCGATCGACCTGTTCGACCGCGACGGCGCGTCCGGTACCCAGGACGCCTTCCAGCACATCTTCCTCGAAGAAGACCAGAAGATCTCGCAGAGCGCCACGGCCAAGACCTCCAACGGGCTCGAGCAGACCTCGGTGGCGACCGACAAGCAGGCGATCGGCTTCGTCTCGTTCGCCTACACGGGTGGGGTCAACGCGGTCGGCTACAACGGCGTCGCGTGCAACCTGCGCAACGCCCGCTCCGGCCAGTACCTCGGCGTCCGTAACTTCTGGATGGTCACCAAGGGTCCGGCCACCGGCGCGGCCGCAAAGTTCATCGGCTGGGTGACCAGCGGCAAGAAGTCGGTCGACGCGATCATCAACTCGAGCTGGATCTCGATTCACTGATAGGTGCTCAGCGGCCGCCTACAGAACCTGCGCTCGCGCACGGGCGCCGCTGACGACAGGCGCGCCGAGCTTCTGCTCGGCGCGCTGGGCGTGGGCCTCCTCGTCCTGATCGGGGCGATGGTGGTCACCGTGATCGTCAAAGCCTGGCCGTCGTTCTCCTACAACGGGCTTGCCTGGTTCGGCCCGGGCGGTGAAGTCGACGCCCAGCTGCGCGCGATGCGCGATGCCACCCCGCTGCCGGGACACGGCGTCCTCTACTTCCGCGCCTGGCCGCTGATCTGGGGGACTCTGATAACGACGGTCGCCGCGGTCCTGCTGGCACTGTTCATCTCGACCCTGGCCGCCGTCTTCCTGACCGAGTTCGCGCCGGCGGCCGTGCGCCGCACGCTCGACCCGGTGATCAGGCTGCTGGCCGGCGTGCCGTCGGTGATCTACGGGCTGATCGGCATCCTCGCGATCGCGCCGTGGATCAACGAACACCTGATCAGCAACGCCCGCAAGCAGTCGGTCATCTACGTGGTCCAGCTGAACGGCGCGAACCTGACGACCGGCACGCTGATCCTGACCGTGATGATCCTGCCGATCATGGTCGCGATCACGGCAAACGCGCTGGGCGCCGTACCCCCCACCTGGCGCGAGGGCTCCGTGGCCCTTGGGGTCAACCGCTGGCGCACGATCCGTCGTGTCTCGCTCAGAGCGGCGTGGCCGGCGATCGCCGCCGGCACCGTGCTCGCCACCGCCCGCGCCCTCGGTGAGGCGGTGATGCTCGCGATGGTCACGGGCAGCAGCGCCTTCGCCGCGAATCCGCTCGACGGGCTGACCTTCTTCTTCGAGCCGGTGCGTCCGCTGGCGGCGACGATCTTCCAGGAATCCGAGGGGCTCACGATCGGTGCGCTCTCGCACACGATCTATGCGATGGCCGCGGTGCTGCTGGTGTCCGCGACGATGCTCTCGTTCGCAGGCTGGGCGGCCAAGCAGCCGATGAAGAGATACGGGATGCGAGCCTGATGGCCGACGTCGCAGTGCCGGCCGGCCCTCCCAGCGCGGCCGTCCGCCCGCCCCGCGAGCGCGTGACCGCGTGGCCCCTTGCCGACCGGCTCTATTACCTGCTGTGCTGGGCGACGGGAATCGGGCTCTGCCTGATCGCGATCGGGATCGTCCTCTACATGTTCGTGAAGGGGATCTCCTATCTGAAGCCGAGCCTGTTCGTGACCTCGCCCTCGCCCAGCCTGCGCCAGTCACAGAGCGGCGGCTTCTCGGACCCGTTGATCGGCACCTTCGTCGTCACGGCGGTCGGCATCGTGATCGCCGCGCCGCTCGGCGTCGGCATCGCGGTGTGGCTGACCGAGTACCGCCGGCCGCCCGCGCTGGCCCGGGCCGTCGAGTCGGCGATCGAGATGCTGGCGGGCGTGCCGAGCGTCGTGCTGGCCCTGTTCGGCCTGCTGATCTTCTCGCAGGGGTTCCTGACCTTCCTCTCCCAGGGCGCGGCTGTCGGGGCGTTGGGGCAGTCCTTCTTCGCCGCGGGGATCATCATGTCGCTGATCGCCCTGCCGCTGGTGGTGGCCTCGACGCGCGAGGCGCTGAACCAGCTGCCCAACCGCATGCGCGAGGCCTCATACGCGCTCGGCAAGACGCGGGTCACGACCAGCCGCTACGTGCTGCTGCCGGCGATCAAACCGAGCATCGCCAGCGGAATCGTGCTCGGCATGGGGCGCATCATCGGCGACACCGCGATCATCACGATCCTGCTGGGCGGCTCGGCGCAGCTGAACGAACCGGTCGGGCACACGCCGATCTTCAGCTTCCTGCGCGGCACAGGCTCGACGCTGACCAGCTACGTCTACTACAACTCCCCCGCCGGGGAGGGCAACGCCCACCAGAAGGCCTACGCGGCCGCGTTCGTACTGTTGGTGATCGTGCTGATCCTCAACGCGATCGTCACACGCCTGACGCGGGGCCCGCGTGAGGGCGCGCGCTCGGGCCGGGTGTTCGAGCTGCTGCGCCTCGGGACGGCGAAGACCTGAGATGGACCCCCTGATGCCACCGCCGATCCGGCGGATCGCCCTGGACCGCGAGCCGAAGGTCGCCGCTCCCCGCGAGGCGCCCCATACGAACGGCAACGCGCCGCTCGGCGGCGCGACCGCGACACTGCGCTCGACCCGGCCCGCTCCCGCGCAGGTCGCCGAACGCATGCGCCTGGAAGGCGTCTGGCTCGCCTACGCGGAGAACTGGGTCGTGCGAGACGTGAGCCTCCCCGTCCGCCAGGGCGAGGTGCTCGCCCTGATCGGCGCGTCCGGTTCGGGCAAGACGACGCTGCTGCGCTCGCTGAACCGCCTCACCGAGATCACCGAGGGCGCGGCCCGAGCCGGGCGCATCACGCTGGACGGGACCGACATCCACGACCTCGAGGTCAACGCGCTGCGTCGCCAGGTCTCGATGGTCTTCCAGCAGCCCAACCCGTTCCCGATGAGCATCTACGACAACGTCGCCTACTCGCTCGCCGAGCTGCGCCCGGAGCGGGGCCGCCGGCGCCGGCGGCGCTCCGCGGCGCTGGCCGGTGCGGTCGAGGACGCGCTGCGGCGGGCCGGCCTGTGGGAGGAGGTTGGCGAGGACCTCGACCGCTCGGCGCTGCGGCTCTCTGGCGGCCAGCAGCAGCGCCTGTGCATCGCCCGCGCGCTCGCGGCGGACCCAGAGGTGCTGCTGCTCGACGAGCCCTGCTCGGCACTGGACCCGATCTCCACGGCGACGATCGAGGAGCTGATTGTCGGCCTGCGCGAGAGCGTCGCGGTCGTGATCGTCACCCACAACCTGCAGCAGGCATTCCGCGTGGCGGACCACGTCGCGTTCATGCACCTCGGCGAGCTGGTCGAGTACGGGCCCAGCGAGCAGGTCTTCGACCGGCCTCGCGAGCAGCGCACGCGCGACTACATCAGCGGGGCCTTCGGGTGAGGTGGGCCGTCCTGGTGCTGGCCGGCCTGGCGCTCACCGGATGCGAGACGACCCAGGAAAAGAGCGCGAGGCTGGAACGCGTCGCGCTCGCGCGTGCCAAGGCGGCCCCGCTCGGGACCACCGGGCTGAAGATCGCGGCCCCGAGCAAGACGATCAAGATCGCCTCCAGCTCCGTGGTGCACAGCTCCGAAGGTACGGCGGCGGTCGTGACGCTGCGCAACGACGGCGTCAGCGGGCAGCGCGAAGTCCCACTCGCGATCACCGTGCACGGAGCCGGCGGCACGGCCGTCTACTCCAATTCCTCGCCCGGATTGTCGACCTCGCTGGTCGCGGCGGCATACGTGCCGGCGCGGGGCGAGGCCACCTGGGTCGACGACCAGGTTCAGGCCAGCTCGACCCCGGTCTCGGTGACCGGCGAGGCCGGCGAAGGGAAGAGCACCAGCGGCCGGCCCCCGCAGATCGTGATCGGCGCTGACAGCCTGGGCGAAGAACCGGGTGGGGCGGCCGTCGTGAGCGGCACGGTCGCCAACCGCTCGAGCGTGCCGCAGAAGGAACTCGTCGTCGCGGCCGTCGTCTCCAGCGACGGGCACGTCACCGGCGCGGGGCGCGCCGTCCTGGCCCGGCTCGCGCCGGGCGCCGCGAGCGGCTTTCAGATCTTCCTCGTCGGCTCCGCGCCGAAGGGGGCCCGCCTCGCGGTCAGCGCGCCTCCCACCACGTTCGGCTGAGGCCGGCTCAGCGGCGGTGCTGCTTGAGCGTGATGCCCTCGAGCACGTGTGCGACTTTCTCGCAGGCGTCGACGGCCGCCTCGAGCGACTCGAAGATGTCCTTCCAGCGGATCACGACCATCGGGTCGATGCCGCCGGCGAAGAGCGAGGCGACGCCGTCGCGCTGCAGCCGGTCGCCCTCGTTCTCGAGCCGGTGGATCTCGACGAGATGGGGCCCGAGCTCGGTGCCGTTGCGCAGCGAGCGCAGCGCCTGGGCGATCTGCTCGCCAGCGCCGACCAGCACCTGCGTGAACTCGACCGCCTGCTCCATCGGTGCCTCAACCCCGTACAGGCCCAGCTGCGCTGCGACCTGCTCGGAGTGGTCGACGATGTCGTCGAGCGCGCTCGCCAGCGCGTAGCCGTCGCCGGCGTCGAACGGCGCCCGCACGCGGCCGCGACCGGCCAGCCTGTGGATGATGTCGTGCGTGATGCGATCGCCGTCCTGCTCGCAGACCTTCAGGTCCTGGGCCAGCGAGGCGCGCTCCGGGTAGTCGACCAGCAGCTCGTGCAGCAGCAGCCCGCACTTCTGGATGTTCCGCCCCGACTCCTCGACCAGGTCCATCAGGACGCTGTCGATCGGTCGGCGCAGGAGGCTCATCGCGCGAGCATATTCATCCTGGCTCATCATTCGTCCTGATCACAGCTGGCCTTTCACGGATTTTTCACGGATAGATCACGACTTTGCAACTCCCCTGACGGACTCCCCTGCGACGCTGCGTCACCGTGGCGGTCTTCCAGGAGAGCGCGGACATCCCGGAGATCCTCTACGCGGGGGAGCTCGAGATCCGACCCGACGAGGGACTGGTCCTGGCGACCGGGCAGGCGTTGACGCTGTCCGTGCGCGAGTTCGAGCTGCTGGCCGCGATGGCTCGCCGCCAGGGCGCGATCATCACGCGCGAGGACCTGTACAGAAGCGTGTGGGGCGGGGAACTGCGCCCGGGCGATCGCTCTGTCGACGTCTACGTCAGCAAGCTGCGCAACAAGCTCGAGGCGGCCCTGCCGGATCGCCGCTTCATCCACACCCACCCGGGATTCGGCTATCGCTTCCAGCCTCAGCCTTCACGAAATGTTCACATGGATGGCACCGGCAGTTGAAGAGACTGTTTTCGGGCTGTGAAGACCGTTTGCCCACGCGGCGCTCGAGGAACTAGCTCTCCAGGTGTGCCGATGTCGCGCGCTGCCTGCGTGACCGGCGAATGGCGGCCCCCTGATGCCGGCGAAGGCCGGCGAGAACCGACAAACCACTCAGAGGAGACCCAGTGATCAAGAACAGGATGGGCGCGCTGGCATGCTTTGCGCTGCTCGGCTTGGGACTCGCCGCATGCGGAAGCTCCAGTACGTCAAGCACCAGCACCACGGCGAGCACGGCCTCCGGGACGATCTCGGGCGCCGGCTCCACGTTCGCCGCCCCGGTCTACCAGCAGTGGGCCTCGTCGCTCTCGCCGCTGACCGTCAACTACCAAGCGGTCGGCTCCGGCGCGGGCCTCACCGCGCTCGAGGGCAAGACCGTCGACTTCGGAGCCAGCGACCCGCCGCTGAAGCCCGCCGACGAAGCGACGATCGCGAAGAACGGCAGTCCGGCCGTCCAGATCCCGATGTTCCTCGGCGCGATCACGGTCTCCTACAACCTGCCCAGCGTGGCCAGCGGCATGAAGCTGGAAGGCAAGACGATCGCCGAAATCTACCTCGGCAAGATCAAGACCTGGAACGCCGCCCAGATCAAGGCGCTCAACCCCGGGCTCAGCCTGCCCAGCACCGCAATCACGGTCATCCACCGCTCCGACTCCTCGGGCACGACCTCCGGGTTCACGAGCTTCCTCTCCGAGACCGACCCCGAATGGAAGAGCAAGGTCGGCGAAGGCAAGGACGTGCAGTGGCCGACCGGAACGGGCGCCAAGGGCAACGCGGGCGTGGCCGGAGCCGTGCAGCAGACGACCGGCGCCGTCGGCTACGTCGAGCAGGCCTACGCGCTCGCGCACAGCTTCCACTACGCCTCGGTCAAGAACAAGGCCGGCAAGTTCATCGCCCCCTCGCTCGAATCGACGAGCGCGGCCGGCGAAGGCGTGACGGTGCCGGCCAACCTCGGCATCAAAGTCATCAACTCCCCGGCGCCGGGCGCCTACCCGATCACCTCGCAGACGTTCATCGACGTCAACAAGGACCTCTTCAAGGCGGGGATCCCGGGTGGCGAATCAGCTGCCAAGGGAGTGGCCAGGTTCCTCGAATACGGGCTGGGCGAAGGACAGTCGATCCTGGCGCAGGCGGACTACGCCAAGCTCCCGGCTCCGATCCTGGCCAAGTCCCAGGAAGCCGCGAGCGGCCTGCAGTGCAACGGCACGGCCCTGCACGGCTGATGATGAACCGCCGCCTCCGGATCAGCTAGAGAGCCCGCGTGGAGGCAGCATCGGTTCCCGGCGGCGACCGCTCGATACTCGGGCGGTCGCCGCTCAGCCGTCTGCCGGATCGGCTCCTGAAGTACGGGCTGACGACGCTCGCCGCGCTGATCCTGGCGTTGATCGTCTACTTCTTCATCCGTCTCGTCGGCGAAGCCAGACCGGCCTTCGCCAAGGAAGGCGTGCTGGGCTTCACGTTCGGCAAGGACTGGGACGTCAACGCCGAAATCTTCGGCGCCCTGCCCCTGCTGCTCGGGACGCTGATCACCTCGGCGCTCGCTCTGCTGATCGGCGTGCCGATCGCGGTCGCGACGGCGATCTACGCGACCGAGCTGTGCCCGCTGCGGCTGCGCGCGCCGCTCACCGTGCTGGTCGAGCTGCTCGCCGCCGTGCCCTCCGTCGTCTACGGGCTGTGGGGCATCTTCTTCCTCGCTCCCAAGCTGCAACCGGCCGAGCAATGGGTCGCCGACAAGCTTTCCTTCATCCCCTTCATCGGCGGCGGCCTCGTGACGATCCCCAACTACTTCGTCACCGGCCTCGTGCTCGCGATCATGATCCTGCCGATCGTCAGCGCGATCAGCCGCGAGGTGATGAGCACGGTGCCGGAGGACCAGAAGGAAGCGGCGATCGGGCTGGGCGCGACCCGCTGGGAGATGATCCGCATGGCCGTGCTGCCCTACAGCCGCTCCGGCATCGTCGGTGGCGCGATGCTCGGGCTGGGGCGGGCGATCGGGGAGACGATCGCCGTCACGATCCTGATCGGCAACTCGCCGACGCTCCCCCAGCACCTGTTCCAGCAGGGCTACAGCCTCGCTGCGGTGATCGCCAACGAGTTCGGTGAGGCACAGGGGCTGCATCGCTCCGCGCTGTTCGCCGCCGGTCTCGTGCTGTTCGTGCTGACCCTGCTCGTCAACATCGTCGCCCGTGTCTTCGTGGTCCGCGCGGCCCGAAGCACCAGCCCGCCGCGGGCGGAGAGCCACGGCGCCGGCGGTGCGGCGTTCCTCGAGACGGACACGGTGGCGGGAGCATGAGCGCCGAGGACGGGTCCCCGCGGCGGCTTGGGCGCCTGGAGGTCAGCGCGGCGCGGCGCCGGCGCGACCGCCTGGCCCGCGGGACGATGCTCGGCGCGACGATCCTCGCCCTGATACCGCTGCTGCTGATCGTCTACTACCTGCTGAAAAAGGGCCTCGGCTCGTGGAGCACGAGCTTCTTCACGACCGACCCGACCGGCAACACGTTCTTCATGAGCGTCAGCATCGGCGGCATCAAGAGCGCGATCCTCGGCACGATCGAGATCGTGGCGCTCGCCTCGGCGATCTCGATCCCGATCGGGATCGGCGTGGCGATCTGGCTCGTCGAGTACGGCCGCGAGAGCCGCTTCGCGCAGATCGTGCGCTTCTTCGTCGACGTGCTCACCGGCGTGCCCTCGATCGTCTTCGGCCTGTTCGTGTACATCGTGTTGATCATCGGCACGGGCAGCACCTACGCGGGCTGGAAGGGCTCGGTCGCGCTCTCGCTGCTGATGCTGCCGATCGTGATCCGCTCGGCCGAGGTGATCCTGCGGCTCGTCCCCTCCGGGCTGCGCGAATCGGCGCTCGCGCTGGGCGCCCCGCGCTGGCGGGTGATCTTCAGGATCGTGGTGCCCACGGCACTCCCGGGAATGGTGACGGGCGTGCTGCTGGCCGTCGCCAGGGCGGCAGGCGAGACGGCGCCGCTGCTCTTCACGGCCGGCGAGACGCTGAAGACCAACTACAACCTCAGCGGCTTCATGAACGCCCTGCCTGTGCAAATCTACTACGACGTCACCTCGCCTACCGCATCCGTCGAACACCGCGCCTGGGGTGCGGCACTCACGCTCGTCACGATGATCCTCGCGCTCAACCTCATCGCCCGCCTGGTCTCGCGAAGGAGCCGCCTTGCATGACATCGAGTCGACCGACCCCGTTGGTGGCCGTGGACCCCGATAGCCCCGCCGAGACCGACGGAGCCGACCCGCGGACGGAGCGGAGGGACGGTGCCCCGATCGTCGCCGAGGAGCGCCGCGACGGCGCCGCCGCGCTGGCGGCCAAGTCGGGGCTGAGCGTGAAGGTGCGGGAGCTGCGTGCCTTCTACGGCAAGGCCGAACAGGTCAAGGGCATCGATCTCGACTTCAAGGCCAACGAGGTCACGGCGATCATCGGCCCGTCCGGGTCGGGCAAGTCGACGCTGATCCGCTGCATCAACCGTATGCACGAGGAGATCCCGGGCGCTCGCGCCGAGGGCCAGGTGCTGCTCGACGACCTCGACGTGTACGACCCTTCGATCGACGTCGTGGCGGTGCGGCGGGTGATCGGCATGGTCTTCCAGAAGCCGAACCCGTTCCCGACGATGTCGATCTACGACAACGTCGCCTCCGGTCTGCGACTGAGCGGGCGCCGCAGCGATCTGCAGGCCAAGGTCGAGCAGGCGCTGCGCGGCGCGGGGCTGTGGGACGAGGTGGCCGAGCGGCTGTCCGAGCCCGGCGCCGGGCTCTCGGGCGGGCAGCAGCAGCGACTGTGCATCGCGCGTTCGCTCGCCGTCGAACCCGAGGTGATCCTGATGGACGAGCCCTGCTCGGCACTGGATCCGGTCGCGACGCTGAAGATCGAGGAGCTGATCGACGAGCTCAAGCGCCGCGTGACGATCCTGATCGTGACGCACAACATGCAACAGGCCGCCCGCATCGCCGACCGCACCGCGTTCATGCTGGACGGCCGCCTGGTCGAGGTCGGGCCGACCCAGGAGATCTTCACCAAACCCGGCGATTCCCGGACCGAGGAATATGTCACCGGCAAGTTCGGCTGACGGGGCCGCCGGCGGCATGGGGGCACCGGAGCCCGAGGAGCTGCTCGACGCCGCTCCGGTCCCGGACGGGGCGCAGGGACGGGTCCACTTCCAGGAACAGCTGCGCGAGCTCGAGGCGCACGCGCTGGGCGGGCTCGACCTGATCGTCGAGCAGCTCGACCGCGTCCTCGAGGCGCTCAACCACCAGGACGTCGAGCTGGCCCAGATGGTGATCGCCGACGACGACCGCGTCGACGGCCGCTACCTGGAAGTGCACCAGGGGATCCTCTCGCTGCTCGCGCTGCAGGCACCGGTCGCCGGCGATCTGCGGCTGGTGGCGGCGCTCCTGCACACGATCAAGCACATCGAGCGCATGGGCGACCAGTGCGTGAACATCGCCAAGCTGATCCCCCTGTCCGGGTATGAGCCGCCGGTCCACGGCGAAATGCTGGCGGCACTGGCGAAGATGGGCGCCTTCGCCCGCTCCGAGGTGGTGCAGTCGAAGGCGGCCTTCGCCGGCCGCGACATCGCCCTGGCCGAGGACCTGGTGCGCCAGGACCGCGAGATCAACAGGTTGAACCGCGACATCTTCCGGCTCGCGATCGAGATCGGCGACGACGTCGACCGGCGCGAGTGGGCGATGCACATGACGTTGGTCGCCAGGGCGCTCGAGCGGATCGGCGACAACGCGGTCGACATCGGCGAGCAGGTCGCCTTCGTCGTCACCGGCCTGTTCCGCGAGTTCTCCGACTCGTCGCGTCCGCCGGGCGCAAACCGCTGAGCGGTCGGGTCATGTGCCGGCGATGCGGCCGGCAGCCCGGAGCGCGGCGCGGCTTCGCCGACCTGTGAACATCCTGTGACGAGGGCTGGTCAGGGGTTGCCCGAGCCACCCGATCGCATACACTGGCGCCGATGACGGCAAGCGTTCGCGCCGAGGACCGGGGGGGCCCATCGATCGCCCTCGACGGCACGTCTTCTCCCTCCGGATCGCTCAGGATCGCGGTACTGGATCGTGACAGCGGGTTCATCCAGGTGCTCAGCAAGCGGCTGGATCGGCTGGGCTGGGAGCACAGGGTTCTGGCCAGCCCCGTGCCGGCCGATGCGGTCGTCTCGATGCGCCTCAGCGCCCTGGTGGTCGACCTCGCCGTGCTCGGGCCGCAGGCCTGGAGCTGGCTGGAGCGCCTCTGTGAGGCGCTGCCCGAGCTCGGGATCGTCGTGTGCACCGGGCCCTCCACGGTCGCGCAGCGGGTGCGCGGCCTGCGCCTCGGGGCCGACGACTGGATCACCAAGCCCTGCCACCCCGAGGAGGTGATCGCACGCGTCCAGAGCGTCGTGCGTCGCCGCCGGCGCAGCAGCGGCCGTGCAGAGATCGCCCCGGTCGTCGCGGGCGAGGTCGAGATCCGCTCCGATCGCTTCCAGGCGTTCGTCGGCGAGCGCAGCATCGATCTGACCCGGCGCGAGTTCGAGCTGATCGAGCTGCTCGCCGCTGCAGAGGGGCGCGTCCTCGAGCGCGAGGAGATCTACTCGCGCCTCTGGGGCTACACGATGGTGCGCGGCGACCGCTCGGTCGACGTGTTCGTGCGCAAGCTCCGCCAGAAGCTCGAGAAGGCCTCGCCGAAGTGGCGCTACATCCACACCCATTTCGGGATCGGTTACCGCTTCGCCGCGGAATCGCTCGAGGTCGTCGACCCGAGCGACGTGCCCTCCTCAGTGCCCGCCGACTGGGATGCCGGCGATAAGAGCAAGCTCGCGGGGCCGCATCAGGACCGTGAGCTCCCCACCAGCGCCCTCTAGGCGCAGCACGGCCAGCCCACCCTTCTTGAGATCGATCCGGGCGCCGCTGAGTTCGCCCGCCGTGCGCGACAGATCGGGCTCGTGGCCGACCAGCAGCACCGCGCCGTCGCGGTCGACGCCGGCGAACACGTCTCGTACCTGTGCCGCGTCGAAGCCGCCGGCCAGCGGCGGATAGGGCGCAAGCCTCGAGCGCTCCTGCTCGTCCCACGCCTCGGCGGCCAGCTCGGCCGTCTGCCGGGCCCGCACCTTCGGGCTGAACAGGACCGCGTCGAATCGCGCGCCGAGACGTGCCAGCGCGATGCCAGCCGCCCGGGCCTGCCGTTCGCCCCGCTCGGTCAGACGCCGCTCCGAGTCCTCCCGGCTTCCGTGCGGCTCAGCATCTGCATGTCGAAGTAGCCAGAGCTGAGAAGCCATTCCTTTCCCCGGGAGCCTACAGCTCCCCTGGGCTCGGCGGCCCGGCCCGCTTCCGCGAACGGCGCGCACGGTGTAGCGTGAGTAGCCGATGGACGGCGCGGTCGAGCACAATCTGAACGGAGCCGAGGCGCAGGAGAGGTCCGGGGCGACGCTCGTCTCGTTGGAGGATCCGTCGCTGTACATCAACCGCGAGCTGTCCTGGCTCGACTTCAACGACCGCGTCCTGCAGCTCGGCGAAGATCCGCGGGTTCCGCTCCTGGAGCGGGTCAAGTTCTGCGCGATCTACACGACGAACCTCGACGAGTACTACATGGTGCGGGTCGCCGGGCTGCGCGATCAGATCGACGCGGGTGTCGAGACGCCCAGCCAGGACGGACACACCCCCTCCGAGACGATCGCGATGATCAGGGAGAAGGTGCTCGCGCAGGGCCGGCGGCTGACCGACTGCTTCGAACGGCACCTGAGGCCGGAGCTGGCCGACCATGACATCCGGATCGTCGCCGTCGACGAGCTCGACGACGAGCGGCGCGCCGAACTGGCCCGTCACTTCCAGAAGGTGATCTTCCCCGCGCTGACTCCGCTGGCGGTCGCGCCGGGCCGCCCGTTCCCATACATCTCGAATCTGTCCCTGAGCCTCGCCGTGCTGGTGCGCGACCCGGTCAACGATCAGACGGTGTTCGCGCGGGTGAAGGTTCCCACCGAGATCCTGCCGCGGTTCGTGACGCTGAGAGCACCCGCGCCGGCGCCCCCACTGCTCGTTCCGCTCGAGGACGTGATCGCCCATCACCTCGACGCGCTCTTCCCTGGCATGGAGATAGCCGACTGCGATGTCTTCAGGGTCACCCGTGACGCCGACCTGGAGGTCTCCGAGGATGCCGCCGACCTGTTGCAGGCGGTCGAGGACGAGCTACGCCGGCGTCGCTTCGGCGAGGTCGTGCGGGTCGAGGTCGGAGCGACCTGCTCGGAGCGGCTGCTGGCGGCGTTGTCGAGCCTGCTCGGGGTCCAGGACGACGAGGTCTACCCGGTCGACGGGCTGCTCGACATGGGCGCCCTCTGGCAGATCGTCAAGCTGCCCGGCCACCCCGAGCTGATGTACGAGCCGCTCCCGGTCGTCACGAACCCTCGCCTGATCAGACACGAGGGCGAGCGCCCCGACGTGCTGGGGGCGATGCGGGAAGGCGACGTCCTGGTGCAGCACCCCTACGACTCGTTCGCGACCTCTGTCGAGCGGTTCGTCGAGCAGGCCGTCGCCGATCCGAACGTGCTCGCGATCAAGCAGACCGTGTATCGGACCAGCGACGACTCGCCGCTCGTCCCCGCGCTGATCGAAGCGACGGAACGAGGCAAGCAGGCGGTCGCCCTGGTCGAGCTGCAGGCTCGCTTCGACGAGCGCATGAACATCCACTGGGCGAAGGCGATGGAGGAGGCCGGGGTGCACGTCGTCTACGGGCAGCCCGCGCTGAAGACGCATGCGAAGTGCGTGCTGGTGGTACGCCGCGAGGGTGACGGGGTGCGCAACTACGTGCACATCGGCACGGGCAACTACCACTCGGCGACAGCGCGGCTGTACACCGACTTCGGCCTGTTCACGATCGACGAACAGATCGGCGCCGATGTGGCCGACATGTTCAACTACCTGACCGGCTACGGTCGACCGCTTCACTACCGGCGGGTCCTGACCGCGCCCAACTACCTGCGCGATGGCCTGATCGCCGAGATCGAGCGGACAGTGGAGGCCCACTCACAGCACAAGCCGGCCCGGATCGCGATGAAGATGAACGCGCTGGTCGACGGCCGTTGCATCCGGGCGCTCTACGCCGCCTCCCAGGCTGGGGTGCGGATCGACCTCAACGTACGCGGCATCTGCTGCCTGCGACCCGGGCTGCCCGGCATCTCCGAGAACATCCGCGTCGTTTCGATCGTCGGGCGCCTGCTGGAGCACTCGCGCGTCTACATCTTCGAGCGCGGCGAGGAACGCTCCGTCTACATCGCCTCGGCCGACCTGATGCCACGCAACCTCGACCACCGGGTCGAGCTGGCCGCGCCGATCATCGTCCCCGAACTGCAGGACGAGCTGCTCGACACGTTGGAACGCGCCTTCGCGGACAACCAGAGCTCCTGGGAACTCGACGGCGACGGGATCTGGCAGCGCCGCGCGCCCGGACCCGGCGAACGCCCCCGCAACATGCAGCTGGAGATCGCCGCGTTGCATGCCGCCGGGGCGGAGCGGGCCGGCATCGACCCCTCCGCGGAGCTGAGCCGCAGCGTTCAGCTCGGGGCCGGCGAAGCCCGCCTCACGGCGTCGAGCAGGCCCTGAGCGCCTCGACCCGAAAGTAGGCGCGCTTTGGGCCGGCGAGGCGCGGGTACCCTCGCCACATGACGGCGGTGATAGGACGTTTCGGGGTCTGGGGAGTGTTTCTGCTGATGGTCCCGGAGAGTGCCTGTATCCCGGTTCCGAGCGAGGTGACCCTGCTGTTCTCCGGGTTCGCCGTTCATCAAGGCTGGATGAGCTTCCCGCTTGCAGTTCTCGCGGCGACAGCGGGCAATCTCGTGGGGTCGCTCCTCGCCTACGGCATTGGAGCCAGCCACCTCCCAGCGCGCGTCCCGGTCGTGCGCAGGGCGCTTGGTCGTTGGGAGACGATCCTCGAGCGTCAGGGCACGCGCGCCGTGTTCACGGCACGACTCCTGCCGCTCGCGCGCACCTTCGTCTCCCTCCCGGCCGGATCGCGTCGGGTACCACTCGCCCCGTTTGTCGTGTTGACCACGCTTGGCTGTGCGATATGGGCCATCGCGCTGGTGCTTGCCGGTTTGGTCGCCGGGACAGCTTGGGTGGCTGTCAGCTCAGTCGCGGGGCGGGTGTTGCTACTGGTCGGTGTCGGTGTGATCGTGTTATCGCTGACGAGGCGCCGACCGCTGACCGAACCACGCCGAGAGCGGCACGAGTCGGGCTCGGGCGAGCGCACAGGAGAGCTTGGCGAGAATCCCGCTACGCCGGCGCGGGGAGCGCGTCGAGCGCCGCGCTGAGATCATCGACGGACTGGTAGTCGAGCCCGAGCAGGTGGTCGTGCCGGTGCCGGACGATCCCCTGTTCGTCGATCACGATCACCGCCCGCTTGACGCCCATGCGGCCATGGGCGCTGTATTTGCTCGCCACAGCCCCGTCCACGTCGGCGAGCAGCGGCACGTTGAGCGAGTTCTTCGCAGCAAACTGCTCATGGGACGCGACGTCCTGGGCCGAGATGCCGACCACGGTCGCGTTCAACGAGGCGAAGTCCTCGGCTCGATCGCGATAGGAGCAGAACTGTTTCGTGCAGACCGGGGTGTTGTCGCCCGGATAGAACAGGAGCACGACGCGCTCCCCCCGATGGTCGGACAGGCGGAACGTGCCGTCGGTGCCTGCCAGCTCGAAGTCGGGCGCCTGCTCGCCGACCTGCGGGGTCTTCGCCATCTCGTGCCGCCTCTCTTGCGCGCCGGGGCCCTGCCGTCGTGGTCTGCCGGCCAGCATAACGGCCGCGAGCGCGCGGGGCGACCCGGCACGAGCATTCGGCCGATGCGCTAGAACGAGGCGATGCGCCCCCGCCTCCCGCTCAGCCTCGGTGCGGCGGCGACCGCTTGCGTCCTCGTAGCGGCATGCGGGAGCGTGGCCCCCGCCGAGGTCTCGACGCCGACGACCGGCTCCGCCGCGATCCCTGCCCCGGCGCGCGCCGCGACCGGACAGACGCTGCAGGACTGGCCCGAGTTCGGACTGGACCCACAGCGCAGCGACGTCAGCGAAGCCTCCACGGGGATCACCGCCGCGAACGTGGCCCACCTGCGCCGGATCCGGCTGTCGCTGCCGGGCACCGTGGACTCCTCGCCGATCTACCTGCACGGCGTCACCGTCGACGGAGCGGCGCACGACGTCGTGATCGTGACCACGACCTACGGGCGCACGATCGCGCTCGACGCGACGAGCGGGCGCACGTTGTGGACGTTCACGCCCCCCGGATTCGCCGCCTGGGCCGGCAGCGCGCAGATCACGACGGCCAGCCCGCTCGCCGACCCGGGCCGCCAGTTCGTCTACGCCGCCTCGCCGAACGGCATGGTCCACAAGCTCTCGTTGGCCTCGGGCGCCGAGGCCGCAGGCTGGCCGGTCCGGGTCACGCGCGAACCACTGCACGAGAAGCTCGCCGCGGCGCTCAACCTGGACGGTCCCTACGTGATCGCGGTGACCGGCGGCTACATCGGGGACATACCGCCGTATCAAGGGCATGTGGCGCTGATCGACCGTTCCGACGGGCGCCTGGCGGCGGAGTTCAACACGCTCTGCTCGAACCGTCGCGGCCTGCTCGACCCGAGCAGCTGCCCGGCCAGCGACTCGGCGATCCTCTCCCGCGCCGGTGCGGTCGTCGAGCCCGGCGGGGGTCGAATCCTCATCGACACCGGCAACGGCCCCTGGAACGGCACCACGGACTTCGGCGACAGCGTGCTCGAGCTGACCGTCCCGGGGCTGCAGCTGCGTCAATCCTTCACACCGGTCAACCAGAGCCAACTGAACGACACCGACACCGACCTCGGCTCCAGTGCGCCGGCCCTGCTGGGCTCCAACCGCATCGTGCTGGCAGGCAAGGACGGGATCATGCGCGTGCTGTCACTGTCCGGGCTGGACGGGCACTCGCCCACGGGCGGCGATCACGGTCACCTCGGCGGCGAAGTGCAGCGCCTGCAGATCCCCGGAGGCGGGCAGCTGTTCAGCGCGCCGGCGGTCTGGCAGCGGGACGGGCGCACCACGACGTTCGTGGCCGACCAGAACGGCACGGCTGCCTACGTGCTCCGTCACGGCCTGCTGTACCGGGTCTGGCAGAACACGAACCCCGGGACCAGCCCCGTGATGGCGGGCGGCCTGCTCTACGTCTACGACCTGTCCGCCGGCGGCATCTATGTCTACCGACCCGGCTCGGGCCGTCCGATCGCGAAACTGCCCGGCCTGCCGGGCCACTGGAACAGCCCGATTGTCGTCGACGGCCATATCGTCGAGCCGGAGGGCGACGCGAACGAACACGCCCAGACCGGCACCCTGGAGATCTTCTCGATTCCCTGAGAGGTGGCGCGGATCACGATCGGGGCGAACCCACGGGTCCCCCGGGTAGCCTGTGCAGATGACGTCTGAATCCCTCGCGGGCCGGCTGCTGGTCGCCTCGACGACGCTGGAGGATCCGAACTTCGTCCGCACCGTCGTGCTGATCGGCATGCACAGCGAGGAGGGCGCACTCGGTCTCGTCTTGAACCGCCCCTCGACCTCGACGGTCGCCCAGGCGGTGCCGCAGCTGGAGGACATGATGGATGCCGAGGAGCCGGTGTTCGTCGGCGGCCCCGTTCAGTCGAACTCGATCGTGATGCTGGCCGAGTTCCTCGACCCGACCGCGGCGGGCCTGCTGGTGCTGGGGCGAATCGGCCTGCCGGCG
Organism: Solirubrobacteraceae bacterium; assembly: GCA_052145475.1. Taxonomy (GTDB): domain Bacteria; phylum Actinomycetota; class Thermoleophilia; order Solirubrobacterales; family Solirubrobacteraceae; genus Palsa-744. The sequence continues at coordinate 4,523 of JBKQOO010000212.1, read as the reverse complement.
CCCGAGGCCAGCTTGGAGGACCTCGCCGACGCGACGGCGCGGCGGCGGGTCTTCGCCGGCTATGCCGGCTGGGGCGAGGGGCAGCTGGACGCCGAGCTCGAGCAGGGCGACTGGATCGCCCACGACGCTCTGCCGGAGGATGTCTTCAGTGGCGCGCCCAGCGAGCTGTGGAGCGCAATCCTCACACGCAAGGGCGGCAGGTACGCCCTGATCGCGCGGATGCCGCTCGACCCCAGCCTGAACTGATCTCGCTACGCTCAGGGTGCGTCCGCCGCAGGGTCTGGCCGAGCGGCGGCGTGATTCAATCGTCCCCGATCCCCCCTCGGAGTGCGCCTTGCTGAAGCTGGCCCGCTGGTCGACCACGCATCGGAAGTACGTCGTCCTGGCGTGGGTCGTGGTGCTGATCGGCGTAAACGTGCTGGCCCAGTCGGCCGGGACGAGCTACTCGAACAACTTCACGCTGCCCAACTCCGACGCCCAGCGGGCGGCCGATCTGCTGCAGAGCAACTTCCCGTCCCAGGCTGGAGACCGCGACACGATCGTCTTCAAGGTCAGCTCGGGGAGCGTGCGCGAAGCTGCTGTGCGCGCCCGCATGAGCGCGATGTTCGCCCAGGTGGCCCGGCTGCCCCATGTCTCGACCGTGATCAGCCCCTACACCGGCGCCGCCGCCGGCAAGTCGGTCTCAGCCGACGGCAGGATCGCCTTCGCGACGGTCGTGTTCGACAAAAAAGCCAACCTGCTGCCCAAGAGCGCCGCGGAAAAGGTGGTGAGCACCGCTCGCGCGGCCGCCCGCCCGGGGCTGGAGGTCGAGCTGGGCGGCCAGGCGATCGAGCTGACCGAGCAGGCCGGCTTCGGGATCTCGACGGCGGTCGGACTGCTGGCCGCGATCGTCGTGCTGCTGCTGACATTCGGCTCGCTGCTGGCGATGGGGCTGCCGATCGTCACGGCCCTGTTCGGGCTGGGAACGGGCCTCGGCGCGATCGCCCTGTTCACGCACGTGGTCGACACGCCGAACTTCTCCTCCGAGCTCGCCGCGATGATCGGGCTCGGCGTCGGTATCGACTACGCGCTGTTCATCCTGACCCGCTTCCGAGAGGCGTACAAAACGCCGGGGCCGACGTTCGAGAACGCGCGGGAGTCGGTCGTGCAGGCGATCGATACGGCCGGGCGGGCCGTCCTGTTCGCGGGCTCAACCGTCGTGATCGCGCTGCTCGGCATGATGCTGCTGGGCGTCGAATTCCTTTATGGCGTCGCGATCTCCGCCTCGATCGGGGTGCTGTTGGTGATGCTCGCGTCGCTCACGCTGCTGCCGGCGCTGCTGACGATCGCCGGGCCACGCGTCGCGGCGGGTGGACGCCGCGCCCGAAAGCGGGCGAAGGCGCGGGCCCAGCACCCCGACAGCGCACCCGACGGGAGCGACGCGATCGGGATCGCCGCGGGCGCCGGGTGGCTGCGCTGGGCTCGCTTCGTGGGCTCCCGTCCGCGCACCCTCGCCGTGGCGTCTGCGTTGACGATGCTGCTGATCGCGACGCCCGCAATCGCCCTGCGACTGGGTTCGAGCGACGCCTCCAGCGATCCGGCCAGCCAGACGACCCACCGCGCCTACGCGCTGCTGGCCGAGGGCTTCGGCGAAGGCTTCAACGGCCCGCTGCTGGTCGTGGCGAACCTCTCTCCCCATGCCGCGGGAGGCGCAACGAGCGGTACCGCCACGCACGTCGCTCCGGCCGTGAGGCAGCTGTGGCGCGCCGTCGATGGCACGCCGGGCGTCGCCTCGACGGCGCCGCCCCGGGTCAACCCGGCCGGCAACGTGGCGACGATCACGGTCTACCCCGCCACCTCGCCACAGGCCTACGCGACGAGTCAACTCGTCTCGCGGCTGCGCCACGAAGTCGTACCCCCGATCGAGTCGGACACCGGCATCAAGGTCTACGTGGGCGGCGTGACGGCCGGCGCGGTCGACTTCGCGACCACGCTGGGACACAAGCTTCCGCTGTTCATCGGCGTCGTCGTGCTGCTGTCGGCGCTGCTGCTGCTGCTGGTGTTCCGCTCGGTCGTGATCCCGGTGCAGGCTGCCCTGATGAACCTGTTGAGCATCGGTGCCTCGCTCGGCGTGATCGTGGCGATCTTCCAGTGGGGATGGCTGGGCGGGCTGTTCGGCGTGCAGAAGGGCCCGATCGAGTCGTTCATCCCGGTGATGCTCTTCGCGATCGTGTTCGGGCTCTCGATGGACTACGAGGTCTTCCTGATATCGCGCATCCACGAACGCTGGACGATCACCGGCGACAGCCGCCGCGCCGTCGGCGAGGGCCTGGCGCTGACCGGGCGCGTCGTGACCGCGGCGGCCGCGATCATGGTCTGCGTGTTCCTCTCCTTCATGCTGGGCGAAGATCGCGTCATCAAGGAGTTCGGCCTGGCCCTCGCCAGCGCGGTGTTCCTCGATGCGCTGGTGATCCGCTGCCTGCTGCTCCCCGCGACGCTGAACCTGCTGGGCGACGCGACCTGGTGGCTGCCCGCCTGGCTCGACCGCGTGCTGCCGCGGTTCAGCGTCGAGGGCTCGCTGCCCGCCGCGCCACCCGAGCCGGTTCCGCACGAGGGCATGCCGGCGTCGCCACGGCCGCGCAGCGAGGTCGCGAGGCAGGGGGCGGAGGGCTGAGGGCAGCGCGGGCCGCGCTGGGCCTGCTCATCTGCGCGGCGACGCTCGGGCCGGCGCCGCCGTGCGAGGCCGCTTCCCCGCCGCAGCGCACCGTCCTGCTCGTGTTCCTGCCCGCCGGCGCCGATCAGCTGAAGGCCGCCGGCGGCCTCTCCGTGGGCATCCTCTCCGCGACACAGGGGAGCTACCAGACCACCCAGCTGCTGCTGGACATCACGCAGGGCGCCAGGGTCGCATCCTCGGCCTACCCCCATGCGAGGGCACCTGTGCTCGCCGTGCGCCAGCAGGGCGAGGGCGCGATCGTCACAGGCTGGGAGGCGGCCCGGCGCCGCGCCCGCGCAGCCCCCCAGCTGCTCAGTCCCGGCCTGCTCGCCGGCACGATCCCAGGGGGTGCCGGCTACGCCGGGATCACGGGCACCACCGACCTCGACGCGGTCGCCGCGGCCGACGGCTCCGGACGGATCGCCGCGTTCTCGCTGGGATCGGCGACGACGCTGCCCTCCCGCCTCTCGGCGCTGCTCGCAAGCAGGAGGCTGGTCGTGGCCGACCTGCCGGGCGGTCGCGCCGGGCGTGCCGAGCTGTCGCGGCTGAGCCGCAATCGCGCCGCCGGGCAGCTGCTGATCGTGCTGCAACGGGTGCCCGACCGGGCGGGCGGGGAACTGCTCTGGGCGGCGGCCGGCGGCCTGCCCGGCGGCGGGGGCCGTGAGCTGACCTCGACGACGACCGAGCAGCGCGGGCTGCTCGCCTCGGTCGACCTGGCCCCCACGATCCTGCGCTGGCTCGGCGCCCCCGTTCCCGACGAGATGCGAGGCACGGAGATCGAAACCGACGGGACGCTGGACCCGGCTGCGCTCAGCTCGCTGATGGCACGCCTGCGGGTGATCAGCGGCCGGCGTTTGAAGGCGCTCGGCGTGCTGCTGTGCGCGTGGGCGCTGTTGCTGCTGGCGGCGTCGCCATGGCCGGCCGCGCGCTCCACGGCGGTGCGGGCCGGCGCGATCGGCGTGCTGTGGGCGCCGGTCGCAGTCATGCTCAGCGCCGCGCTCGAGCCGGGGGCGGCGGCTGAGTACGCGATCATCGCCCTGGCCTGCCTGTCCCTCGGCGCGCTCACCGACCTGCTGCTGCCATGGCCCCGCGCCACGATCGCGCCGGCGGTCGTTGCGGTCGTGGCGATCTCGATCGACGCGCTCGCCCACGGCCAGTTGCTGATGCGCTCGCTGCTCGGTCCGGACCCGATCCTGGGTGCCCGCTTCTATGGAGTCGGCAACGAGCTGAAGTCAGGGCTGGCGGTGATCGTGCTGGCAGCACTGGCGGGAGCGCTCTATCCGAGCCGGCGGGGCTGGCCCGCGGTGGCGGCGTTCGCTGCGGGCGGGCTGGTCTTGGCGGCGATCGAGGGCGCCGCCCGGATCGGCGCGGGCGTCGGCGGCGTGATCCTGGTCTGCGCCGGCTTCGCAGTGGCCGGCGTGATGATGGCACCCGGCGCGCTGACCCGCAGGCGGGCGCTGATCGTGTTGATCAGCCCCCTCGTCGGACTGGTGCTGCTCGCCCTGATCGACCTGGCGACCGCGCACGGCAGCGGCCACTTCACGGGGAGCGTGTTGCACGCGCGCTCGCCGGGCGACGTGCGCGACATCCTGGTCCGCCGCTACAAGGCCGCCTGGGACGAGCTGCGCAACCACGCGATGCCGGTCGCCACGGCGCTGGCATTGGCATGCGCCGCGCTCGCGCTGCGCCGCCGTGAGCGCCTGTTGGCGCCCGTGTCCGGCGACCCTGCCTGGCTGGCGGCGCTCGTGGGCGGTCTGACCGCAGGCGTGGTGGGGGCGCTGGTCGAGGACTCCGGCCCCGAGCTGCTGGTCGTGGCGAACGTCCCCGGAAG
>JBKQOO010000211.1:0-2598 GCA_052145475.1 Solirubrobacteraceae bacterium | reverse complement strand
GCGGCAGGGAATGATGGGCGGAGCCAAGCCACAGTACGACGGCATCGTCGCCTTCTCCCAGACCGACTTCACCGAGGACCTCGAGAAGATCACGGTCCCGGTCCTCGTGATGCACGGGGAAGACGACCAGATCGTCCCCTACGCCGACTCCGGACCACTGTCCGCGGCGCTCGTACAGAACGGGACCCTGAAGAGCTACCCGGGCTTCCCGCACGGCATGCCGACCACCGAGGCGCCAACGATCAACGCCGACCTGCTGGCCTGGCTGAAGTCCTGACCGGCTCGGCACCGTGCCGAGCGAAGCCGCGCCCTTGCGAGCGCTGGTCGTCGGCGGGTCCCTCGTGGGTCTGTCGAGTGCGATCGCCCTGGCTCGCTCGGGTGTGAGCGTGACGGTTCTCGAGCGGACCGCCAGCTCTGGCTATGAGGGAGGTGGCGGCCTGGGCGTCGATGTGGATCTGCTCGCTGCCGTGACCGGCCTCAGCGATCGCCCGCCGGTGTACCGCGGGTCCGACCGGGACACGACCGCGTGGCCGCTGCTGGCCGGCTGGCTCGAGTCCCGGAGCGGTCGGTCCCGGGGGTCGAGGTGGTGCGAGGCGCGGAGGTGGTGGAGCTCGGCGATGGGTGGGCTCGCACCCGCCAGGGGAACCTCCACGAGGCGGACGTGATCGTCGGCGCGGACGGCGCGCGCAGCACGGTGCGGCGCTGGGTTGCGCCCGACCACCCGGAAGCCGCCTACGCGGGCTTCCTGCTGTGGCGGGCAATGGTCGCCGAGAGCGATCTCGGTCCAGAGGCCCTCGAGCCTGCGCAGGACGAGCCCTCGCGGGAGCACTACTCGGGGCCCTACCGGCTAGTGACCTACCCCGTACCGGGAGCCGACGGCTGCGCCATTCGGGGGCGGCGACGGCTGGACCTGGTCTGGTACGACCCGGCACGCCGCGAGCTGCTCGCCGGCCTCGGGCTGCTGGAGGGCAGCTCGGTCTACGGATCGCTCGCGGCGCAGGACGTACCCGAGTCGCTGCGCGAAGAGCTGAGCGCTGTGGCGGAGCAGCGGTGGCCGCCGCCGTGGCGTGAGGCGCTCGAGGAGGCGCTGCGCCGCGGACTGGTCTTCGCGACTCCCGTCGTCCAGTACCGACCCGATCGACTGACGCGGGGCCGGGTTGTGATCGTCGGCGACGCGGCGCACGCCGCCTCGCCGATGGTGGGCGGCGGGTTTCGCCAGGGGCTCTACGATGCGGCCGCGCTAGCCGCGTCCTTCGAGCGCGAGGGACTACCGCCGGCGGCGGTCCTGGACCGGTACGAAGCACAGCGTCTCGGTCCTGCGCAAGCGCACGTCGAGCACAGCGAAGCGGCCAGCGCACACTACCTCAGCCGGCAGGGTCGCTACCGATGACGAAAGGAGCGAGACATGCGCGCATTTGCCGTCCAGAGCTTCGGTGAGGCGCCGGCGATCCACGACCTGCCCATCCCGAGTGAGCGGGACGCATTGCTGATACGCGTGAGCTACGCAGGTGTGAACCCGCTCGACGCCAGACTGCTCGAAAGGCTGACCGCCGACTCGAGCTATCCCTTCGTCATGGGTGTCGATTTCGCGGGCGTGGTCGATCGCGTTCCGGCGGGAGAAACCGATCTCCAAGCGGGCGAGCGAGTCTTCGGCATGGCACACACCCACGGCTCCTATGCGCAGTACACCGCCGTCGCACCGGGCACGAAAGGGCAGCCGGTGGCGCGCATCCCGGACGGCGTCAGCGACGAGCAGGCAGCCGCGCTGCCGACCTCCGGGGTGACGGCACTCAGATCGCTCGACCTCTTGGGCGTCGGCGCGGGCCAGCGCCTGGTCGTGATGGGCGCGACCGGTGGGGTCGGCGGCTATGCGGTGCAAATGGCGCTGTCTCGTGGCGCCCACGTGATCGCCACAGTTCGCGGCGACGCCCAAGAGGCCCGCCGGCTCGGCGCCGAGGATGTCTACGACACCAACACCACCGACGTCATCGATGCGCTGCGGGAGTCCTATCCGGACGGTGTCGACGCGGTCCTCGATCTCGTCAACGGTCCGGAGGCGATACGCCGCGACGCTGAGATCCTCAAGCCGGGGAGCAGCCTCGTCTCGACGATCTTCGCGGCAGACGAAGCGTGGTTCGCCGAACACGACATCGCAGCGCACAACCACGCCTCGAGCAACAATCCCCTGCTCTCGCCCCAAGGACTGCGCGAGGTTGCCGGCATGCTCGCCGACGGCACGATCACAGCGCGCATCGGCTCAACTGCACAGCTGGCCGGGGCGGGGCAGATTCTCGAGGAGCTTCGCCATGGAGGCCTCGACGGCAAGGCGGTCATCCGCCCCTAGACCGACGGGCACGACCGCCATGTCAAGCATCGTGGGACGACGGGATCGACTCGGGGGTGCCCTTGTCCCATCCGTGAAACGACGAGTAGTCGCCCGCATCCCACGCTTCGCGCAGCCCGGGCTTGCTTAGATCCCAGTCAGGGCGGATCTCGCGTGTCACGGTCCGTAGGTCGTGTGAGAGATCCACGAAGGACGGACGTCCCCAGAACCAGTAGCCGTTGTAGATGCTGTGGATCACCAGCCCGGGCTTGAGC
>JBKQOO010000210.1:0-3756 GCA_052145475.1 Solirubrobacteraceae bacterium | reverse complement strand
ATCGCGCGGGCGGCGCAGAAGGAGGGCCTTTGGCATGTCGTGCGCTCCGGTGGGAAACCGCATGCTGGCGTGCTCGACCTCTCCGGGTCCGGAGTAGGCGCGCCACTCGTCTGCCCAGGCATGGCAGGCCACGGGGTCCGCCGACCGCTGTGCGGTTGTCGGAGGGCCGAGCGGGACGCGCAGGGGCCATGTGCCCTGCCCACGGGCCCAGGCCGGGTAATCGCGGTTGAAGCGGTCGGACAGGGAGCTGATGACCTCCTCAGGCTGTCGCACGCAGGTCTCCGTCGGATTCGTTGATTCGCCGGGCCGCGAGTTCGCCGAAGGTCGCTGACGCCGCGTTTGAGTGGGCGCCGTCAGCGGTAAGCCGCTTTTCCACGAGGATGGCCTGCCCGATGTAAGGCTCGACGATTCCGGACAGGCGGATCGGCGCGGCGATGAGCAACTGGAAGCCGAACTCGTCGAACGCCGCCAGGGCCTGGGCGGAGAACGTCTCGTCGGACTTGCTGAACGCCTCGTCGAGCATCAGCGGGGCGAAACGGGGCCTGCCATCGGATTCGTCAGCGAGGTTGTAGCTGAGCGCGGCCGAGAGGCAGAACGCCACGAGTTTCTCCTGCTCGCCGCCCGAGTTGGACGCGGTGTTGCGGTAGGTGTGAACAGTGGTCCCAGTGGCGTCCTCTTCCCGGCCGTAGAACGTAAAGCTGTCGCGGACGTCCAGGACGCTGGCGCGCCAGCGTCGGCTGATGAGGTCATCGGCGGTGAAGCGCCCCATCAGGTCGCGTACCCGCTGGAACTGTGCCAGTGACGCCTTCGCTTCGCGTCGCGCGGCCGGGGCGTTGCTCAGCAGGAGGTCTACCCTCTTGCGAAAGTCCCTGACCTCCTCGGACGGGTTGGCCTTGTAGGCGATCTGGAGGTACGTGCCGACGTCGAACGACACTCGCCGGAGTCCCTTGTTGACCATGGCGACGCGAGCCTGGATCTCGGTGGAGGCTTTCTCGATGCTGCGTTGCAGCACCCCGATCGAGGGGACCATGTCCTCGCTGATCATCTGCTGGAAGCGGGTCATCGCCTCGGGCAGCCGCCGTTGGGCAATCTCCTGGTGCAGGGCTGCGAAGTCAGCGCCGCAGCGGTCAACGTCACCGCTGGTGTCCGGTGCCGAGTCAGGCCATTCCTCCAGGAACCGCTCGATGGCGCTCTTCATCTTCTGATGCGCGAGTCGGCGCTCCGCTTCGGCGCTCGCCCTGCGGCGCTCCAGTTCCTTGCGGAAGATCGGGCCGAACATACCTATCGTCTCCGGCGAGGGCGTCATGCTGGTGCTCGCGTAGGCGGCATCCAGGAACGATCTTTGCTTGTCGTCGCTGATCATGTGCGGCTTGCGCTGCTCCTGCTCGTATGTCGCGGCAAGTGCCTCGCGCCGCTCGCTCAGGTCCTTGATCTTGCTGCCAATGGCTGCGGTCGCTGCTGCGGCGTCCTTCCACTGCTGCTTGGCCTCGGAGCACAGTCTTTCGAGCCGCTGCAGGTTCACGTTGGCGGCCGTGGCCTCCTCGATGCGAGCCGCGAGGCGGTCGCGCGCTTGCGCGGCGCTCCAGTGGTCAAGCCGCGTCCAGCTTGTATAGTCCTCCACCTTGCCTGCAGCACCGATGACGGCTTCAAGGTCGCCGTACCGGGCGTCCAGCTCACTGGCTTTGCCGAGGGCTTCTTTCTTCGCTGACGCAAGCCGGGTCGCCTCGGCTTCCAGCGCGGCGCGCTTTTCTGCGGGATTCGACCCGAGGATGTAGCTAGACGGGCTGGTCACCTCGGGGCGGTCGTCCTTACGGTAGTAACCTCCGGGCACCTTCATCGTCCCGCGCACCGTGACGGCTATCCGGTGCTGTTCAAGGTCACGCGCGGTCTCGACGCAGACGTGGTCGAACCTCCTGGCCAGCTGGGCGGCCAGCCACGTCCCGCAGGGATGGCCGGTATTGACAGTCAGCTTCCCGGCCAGGACGTTGGGGCTTGACCGCGGCTGGTGGGCCGAGGCCAGGGTCACGATGCTGTACTCGACGAGGCCGCGCATGTCGTGAGTGTCGATGTAGCCGCTGACTGCTTCCCTGTGCCGCTCGGGGACCAGCAGGCGCATCCCGAAGCTGTGCAGGACTTTCTCCGCCGCAGGGCGCCATCGCTCCTCGCCTACGGCGATGTCAATCAGCTCTGCGGCATACGGCAGCTCGCCCGACGGGACGTTCGCGCCCTGAGCGATCAGTTCCCGGCGTACGGCCGCCTTCGGCGGGATGAGCGTCGTAGCGGACTGCAGGGCAATGAGCTCGGCGGCTTTCGCCTCGTGCAGTTGCCTCGCCTGCTCAGCAGCGCCGAAGGCGGACGCCCTGAGCGGGCCGATTTCGGCCTTGGAAGCGTTAGCGTCCCGCAAGATCGCAGGCAGGGCCGCCCGCAAGGCGGCGAAGCCCTCCTCGTCAGCCGGCACTGCGCGCCCAAGGCGGGCGACCTCGCCGCCGTACGCCTGGTAGGCGGCGGCCCGGGTCGACGCCTCGGCCCTCGCCGATTCCAGCTGAAGCCGGAGATTCTGGAGCGGCTGCCCCTCGGCGCTCAGTTGCCCCAGCAGCGACTCGTATTCCCCGAATAGCCGGCCTTCCTCTTCCTCTCGTTCGCCGCGCTCGGCATCCAGCTTCGTGACCTCCGCACCAATGCGGTCAAGCTCCTCGCCGAGGACTCTCAGGTGAACTTCGCGTAGGTAGTGCTCCGTTGGGGTGCCCATGACGGTTTCGGTGAGCAGGCGCGTCTGGCCTGCCTCCTCATAGGTAACCCAGCTGGCAGGGACGTCCCTGAGTACCTGGTCCTGCCGGTGCGCGCGGTAGGCCGTCTCGTATGCCTCGTTGAGCGGGGTGAAGGCTGCCAGCATCTTCTGGGCGGCGGCGAAGGTGTCGGGCTCGTCCAGCATGTTGTCGCGGATGAAGAGGTTGAGGTCACCGACGTTCTTCATCGCCTTGGCCTTGCCCAGCAGCGACAGCGCGGTCCTGGACGTGCCGAGGCCGATCCGCTTAGACAGCTCGCGTACGTACGCCGTTGGGCCGTCGGCGTTCTCCGGCGGGTAGGCGGCCCTCAGCCAGCGAGTGTCGAAGCCCCGTGATGCCCACTCATTCAGGACGCTCAGGTCAAAGGCGCTCTCGTACACGTGATAAATGCTCTTCAGAGACCCGCTGTCGGTTTCCGCTCCGGTGAACCACCGGACGACCACTCCTGTGATCACCGTGCCGAGCCCGTTGTCGTACGTCCCGGCAATCGCCGACCAGGTCGGCTTGCCGCCGCGCAGGTACTGGACCTTGGACTGCTCATGCTCGTCGTCAGTCTCTGACCAGGCACCGCGCACGTAGTCGGTGATGGTTCGGGTGCCCTGCTTGGCGCCGCGGGCGGTTATGTCCGCGGAGGCGTTGAGCCGCTGGTCGTAAGACGGAAGCAGGACGACCGAGTGGGCGTCCATCAGTGTGGACTTCCCGGACCCGGACGGGCCGGTGAACAGCACGCCGCGCTCGTCGATGGGGAAGTCCTTGTAGCCGCAGAAGGTGCCCCAGTTGACGACCTGGAGGCGAGTGATGCGGAACTGCCCGAGGTGGACACTGCGTTGCGGGCTTGACTCAGGCACGGTCGTCTTCTCGCAGTTCCATGTCGGCATCGTCGTCGGCTCCCGGGACGTCTCCTCGGGCGATGGCCCTGTAGCGCTCCTCCAGCACGGTGACCTGCTCCGCGGTGAGGATGGCGGTGATC
>JBKQOO010000209.1:0-33625 GCA_052145475.1 Solirubrobacteraceae bacterium | reverse complement strand
CGGTTGAAGCCTCGGCCGCATCCCCGGGGAGGGATGCGACAATGGCCGAGCGAGACCGGCTTCCACACCTCGCCAAGACGCCCTCGGCGTGGCAACAACGTGGCAACAAACGCTCCGCCAGATCGCTTCGGCGCGTTCACGGAACCCCATGAAATGGGCGGCCTGGACGCAGGCGGACCCATGTTTTCCGGGGCCGTCCGGTTCAGGTCCGTGTCTGGGTAACCAGGTGGAGGTTCGAGTCCTCTCATCCGCATCACGCGAAGGCCCTGCAAAGCCCCGTGGAAGCTCCTTGCTCCTTCACGTGGTTTCCCCGCATCTTGTCCAGGCTTGTCTGGCGTAGCATGCGACCACGTACAAATCCAAGGAGCCAGCCCATGTCCGAATGCCCCGGTGGCGTCAAGTCCACCGGCTGGGAGGGCGACGCTCCGATCTGAACTCCGTTCGTCAGGGCCTTCCAGATGCGCCGCCTGGCTTCCGACTCCTGACCCCGAAGATCGGTAGGCCTCCTTCCCTGCGCGATCGGCCACATTCCGAATGAGCACAGGAGGAGCGTTTTCGATGACCGACGACAAGGAGATCGGAGAGGAGACTCGGGCCATGCTCGAAAGCGACAGCCGGGTGCCCCACGCCCGGGAGATAGCGGTGTTGGCGCGAACGGGCACGGTGACCCTGCGCGGCACCGTGGGCAGTTTCGAGCAGCGTCGAGCCGCCGTCGAGATCGCCCGCTCCGTGCCGGGGGTTCGCGGCGTGGAGGATGAGCTCCGGGTCGACCTCCGAGACCACTCGGAGGACGACGAGGTCCGTGGCGCGGCGCTGCAGGCTCTGATGTCGAACGCCGCGGTGCCCCCGGACCGGGTCGACGTCGGGGTCGCGGACGGCTGGCTGACCCTCAAGGGGGAGGTCAAGCACCAAGAGGAGAGCGACGCCGCGTTCGAGGCCGTCTCGGGACTACCCGGCGTCGGCGGAATCACAAACGAGATCAAGGTCATAACGGCGGGCATCGATGGCTGACGCCGCATGCCGGATCGCCCGACGCGCGTGACACGGCGCCGCCGGACGGAGCTAAGAATGGGTCCGGATCGGCGGATGGCCCGGGCCCGCCTCAACCACAAGCAACGTTCCAGGAGGATCAAGATGTCTGACAAGTCTGAAGAAGCCGTTCTCTACGGGGCCGTCTACAACGATGTGGACTCGGCGATCACGGACCTTGAAGCCTTCGAGCAGCTGCACAAGGCCAAGGTGATCGGCAAGTACGACGCTGCGGTGATAGACCAGCAGGAAGGCAAGCCCCATATCGTCAAGCGCGCAGACCACCCTCGGATCCAGGTGATCGCGGAGTGGTTCGGCGCCGGGAAACTGCCACGCCGCGAGCTGCACGAAGCGGCGCAGGCGCTCGACGCCGCCGAGGCGGCGCTGATCGTGATCGGCGAACCGACCCTGCAGAAGGGCTTCGAACAGGCCGTCACCAGGGCCGCCAGCACCATCAAACGCGATCTGAATACGACGACAGACCAGCTGGCCAAGGAACTGATTACCGCGTCCAAGCAGGCCGCGAGCACGAGCGCGACCGGTCAGGCCTGACCAGGACGCGGGTCCAGGAGGCGACGACGGCCTGAAGGCTGGGGACCGCTCACCTCGGTGCGCGATCCCCAGCCAGACGTGCGCCCAGAACACAACACGCTCCTTGCAGAGCTGGAGGAGCCGAGCGATCACGAGGTCGCGGACGCGGTCATGACCTCACGCTCGGGCACGGTGCTGCGACGCGACGTGCGGGATGTGGAAGCCGAGATCGCCGCCGCCGAAGAGGCGCAGCGCGCAGCGCGGAAGAAGGCGCGCAAGCTCTTGCTCGAGGAGCGCCGGGAGAAGCAGAAGACCGAGGTTCAGGACAAGATCGCCGAGCTCAAGGCGAAGCTTCCGCGGCACGCGCAGGATCCCGCCGAGCACGCAACAGACTCGCCGGCACACGCAGCATCGACCAGTTAGGGCCGATCAGGCGGGATCAGCGGCTCGACTGGAGCGGCCTGTCGCCCCGACACGAGCTCACCGAGATCGTCCACCTTGGACGCCTGTGCACGGTCGAGCACCACGACCTCGCTCCACCCCTCGCGTGCAAGCGCGCCGCTGCTCGCCGCGTCCATGAGGCGCCGCCACGCGACCGCGTTCCAGCGCCTCACGCCGACCGGTGCGACGCGGCCACGGCCGACCTGGCCGGCCATGGCATCCGCCGGCGGCGCGTCGAGCAGCACCAGGGCCGCCTCACGGCCGCGTATGCGGGCGCAGACGGCGACCAGTCGTCGCAACCAGGCGTTGGAGCCCCGGGACTCGATGACGACGTGAGCGTCGCGTGCGATCGCCACGATGGTCGCCAGCACGAAGAGCGGATATGGAATCGGCAGTCGCTGCAGCCGCGGGCGAAGCTGGCGCCGGAATCGGTCCGGATCGAGCACCGTCCACTCTGCCGCGCTCGCCGCACGGTTGATCAGCGTGCTCTTGCCGGCGCCGGGAATCCCGACGATGAGTACGACGACCGAGTGCGTCATCCGGGCATGCTCCCACAGACGGGCATGCCCGTCAGGAGCGGCGAGCCGACTGAGCGCGGCTTGCGTAGTTGTCCGCGACTGGCTTGGGGATACGTCCCGATGCCGTCGCGGGCGCGAGCTGAGATAAGCGGTCGATGAGCGGAGTGACGATCGACCCTCTCGAAACGCGCGGGCACGCTTGGGCCAGCTCGGGTGAGCGCTGACCCGGCGGTGGCCGGCGGACGCACCCCTCGTCTGACACTCCCGTTTCGTCGGGAGCGTTCAATCGTGGATGAGTCGATGGCTGCGACGAGCCGCGCGGCAGACCATGGGGTGCTGTGGTTGGCGCTGGCGCTCGCAATGGCGAGCTTCGGAGGAGTTCGCGGTAGGCGCGCCGCGAGTCGCGGCATGCTCGCGCTGGCCTTCGCCTCAGCGACGGTCAACGGACCGATCAAGCTGCTCGTGCGGCGTCCGAGGCCGTCTCACAGGCGGCGGCTGAGCGGGTTTCGGATGCCGCATTCGTACTCGTTCCCGTCCGGCCACGCAACCTCGGCCTTCGCGTTCGCAACCGCTGCAAGTTGCGAGCTGCCAATAGTCGCTCCGTTCGTGATCCCCCTCGCCAGCCTCGTGGCGTACTCGCGCGTGTACCTCGGCGTTCACTACCCGAGCGACGTGGTCTTCGGCGCGGCGATCGGCGTGGCCTCAGGTCTCGCCGTGACGTCGCTGCCCGCTAAGGCCGATCACGCCAATGCCGGCCGCGCGAAGCACACGTAGGACATGCCGGCGCCGAGACGGCTGTCTTCCATGCGCTCCGCCACCGCGCAGGAGGCGTCGGAGCGAGATCGGCAGCGCGGCTCGCAGCCTGCGGCACCGCTGCGCTCGCCCGTTCTGTTGATCAATCACTCCTCCGGTGGCGGTAAGGCCGCTCGCGGCGCGCTCGCGGAGCGGGCGCGCGAACGCGGAGTGAGGGTCGTTTCCTTGAGTCCCGGCCAGAGCCTCGCCGCGCTCGCGAACGAGGCCGTGCGAGAAGGCGCGGACGCGCTCGGAGTCGCCGGCGGCGACGGGTCGCTGTCCACCGTGGCCGCCGTAGCCTGCGCGAACGAGCTTCCGCTCATATGCGTGCCCGCGGGAACTCGCAACCACTTCGCGCTCGATCTCGGTGTCGATCGGAGCGACATGATCGGCGCACTCGACGCGTTCAGCGACGGGATCGAGCGCGCGATCGACATCGCGGAGGTCAACGGCCGGCTGTTCCTCAACAACGTCTCACTCGGGGTCTACGGGGACGCGGTCCGCCAGCCTGCATACCGCGACTCGAAGCTCTTGACACTCCTGCGGGCCGCGGCGGAGGAGCTCGGCGCGAGCGGGGAAGCGACGGACGTACGCCTGGTGGACGACCACGGGCGCGAGCACCGCTCTCCGGTCGTCGTGCTCGTCTCGAACAACCCCTATTCGTTCGGCGACCCCCGCGTGCAGGGATTCCGAGGCTCCCTGTGCCGTGGCACACTCGGAGTCCTCGTCCTCGACAGGCTCGGCGAGGGTCCACGCCTTGCTGAGCAGGCATGGACTGCAGCTTGCCTCGAGGTGAGCTCCCCCGCGCCGATCCACGCCGGCATCGACGGCGAGGCTGTCGAGCTGGTCCCCCCGCTTCGCTTCGTGATCAGGCCGGCGGCGCTGCGGGTGCGCACCTCGCGCCGGCATCCGGGACTTGGACCGGCGCTCACAGGCCGGACGCGCGGCTAGGGCCTTGCACCCTCTCCCTCCCTGATCCTCATGGCGCTGCCCGGCTAACGCCTCGCCAATGACGAGAGCAGGCCCAGCCCGCGCGCACGCTCGACTGCGTCCGCCCGCGTGCTCTCGCGTTCGCCCCCAGGTCGATCTCTGCATCAGCTCAGCCCGCGCCTGCGAGTGCTGCTCGCCGCTGCTGCCAAGGCGCGGCCAGCCGCCTGTAGGGTGTGCCCAGGATGAGCTTCCGAGCGACGGCGACTGCATTTGCGATCGCGCTGGGAACGGTCGCGATGAGCGGCGCCGAAGCGAGCGCCGCAAGCGACTCACGCCCCCAGATCCGAGCCGTCTACCGCAGCGTCCTGACCGCCGAGTACTTCGGCCCGGCCAGCGGTGTCTGCTCTCGCCTGACCGCCAGCGGCGTCAACTCCTTCACGGCGGGCGGCCAGGGCACGTGCAGACACGCATTCGATGCCCTGCAGAACGTGCTGCGGCACAAGACTCCCGGCGTCGACGACTCCGGCTTCACGGCCCGCCAATGGGGGATGGAGGTCGCTCAGGTCATGGCCCACCTGAAGCTCAGCATCCGCGGGACACATGCCACCGCGATCGGTCCCAGCGGAATCCCCGGTCAGGTAACCCTCGTCAGGGTCAACGGCCGGTGGCTCTTCAGTAGCTACCCACCAAGCATCGAGCCGTAACGGCGCCGCACGCGGCGCCGAGGACCGCGGCGGGCCAACACTCTCACGGCTCGGAGGAGGAGCAACAGTCTCGCCGGACGGATCGCCGCGGCTCGGGCCCGTTGCCGGCGCGTCGGTACTGCGGGAAGGTTGTCTGAGGACCGGTGTCTTTGTGGTGCGACCGACAAATCCGCGCTTGGACGCGGCCCAGACGGATCGACCCCTGACACCGAACATCGGAGAAATCCAATGAAACGACTAGTCCTCACCCTCGCCCTGACCCTGGCATCGGCCGCGGGCACCTCGGCGCTCGCCAGTGCACAGCCAGGCCCCATCACGGCCCGCGCAAGCCGAGTCGCGAAGGTCGAGCTGCACCGCACCCGGCTCGGAGAGATCCTTTCCAGCTCCACCGGCTTCACGTTGTATCTGTTCACACGAGACCGGCGCGATAAGGACAGCTGCGTGAGCCTCTCCGGATGCTCCCGGGCCTGGCCGGCGCTCACGACCAGCGGCAAGCCGACGTCCGGCGCGGGTGTCAAGTCGTCGCTGCTGTCGACGATCAAGCTGCGGGGCGGTGACGCCCAGGTGACCTACGCCGGCCATCCGCTTTACCTCTACAGCGGCGACAGCGGCCCCGGCGAAACCGGATACGTCGGCGTCAACGCGTTCGGCGGCGATTGGGAGGCGGTAAACAGCGCCGGCAGTGCCGTCAGGTAGCCAGGCAGCGGGACCGTCCTCTGACGGTCGCCCTGGCGCGCCAACGCAGGCGCAGTCGCCCCGCACTCCCGCGCCGTTGCCCGCCCCGGCGCTGCAGTCACGGCTCGAGACCGCGCCCGATCAGCGGCGCACCGCGCTCGCTCCAGGGGCCGCGACTGCAGGGGCATTGAGCCCCGCCGGCCCCTTCGAGCCTGGGGCCGGGGCGATCCGGGTCCAGGGCGGCTGCGACCGGGCCGGGGCGGCTGCGCCTGTCGATCGGATGAGGGGCCGGCGCGTCGTTACGATCCGCGCACCTCCCACCCGATCCTTCAAGCCGCTCTGTCGCAGACAGCTCGCCAGCCGAGCCCCTGACGCATCCGCTCCCGCCAGATCGCCTGGGCCGTCTGACGGTCGTTTTCGCGCCAACCTGCGCCGGCCAGCGGCTGCAATCCGCCGCGATCCGAGACCCCCTAAGGGGTTCTCGGACTGCTCACTCGACCGTCCGCAGACGCTCGCCGGCCTTCGCGAAGCCTGACAGCCGGTCGTAGGAGCGCGACGAGGTCCCCCCGCCTCAGCGCCCTGTACCCCCGATTGTCAGGAGAAAGAGATGACGTCCATGAGCGCGTCGCCCTGCCGAACCGACGAGTCGCGAAGCCGGCTGCGGGCGCGAGCTGGACAGCGAGACAGCCGCCATCGTGCGCGCTGCCTGCGTCGCTACCGCGATACAGACGGGCAAAGCCGAGAGGTGATCGTCCGACCGGGCCATGCCGGCAGCGCGCTGATAGTCGATCGCGATCGCTCGGGCGGCGACGAACGCCTGCTGGCGCATCTGGCTTCCGACGAGCCGCCCGGGAATGCCGCGATCGTGTGCAACAGCTTCCTGGAGCGGGACGCCTCCCAACGGGTCTGCCGGAGGGTCACCAGACAGGACGCGATCGATGCCCCGTTTGCCGACGCGAACAGTGATTCTCCGACGCTCTCGCACCGGGAGCCCTGGCCGCGCCTTGCCGCGGGAGCGCTGGCCTACCGTCTCGAGCTGGTCCCGTCTCGCATGTCGATCCCCCAGTTGCGCTGGACGCGGAGCGGATCGTCTCCAGACGCGGACGAACCGGCGCCCGTGAGCCTCCGCGACGTCATCGCCGCGCTCGAGAGCTACGAGCCGGCCTGTCCGCTGACCAGGCGTGCGATCGCTCGATACGAAGACGACCCGACCGTGTCGAGCACCGTCCTCAGGGCGGAGCTGGCGCGAGTGCTGGACAGTCCGATAGTCCTGAACAGGGGTCTGCGCGAAGCCGTTCTGGCGCGGATCGAGCGCGACGAGCTGAGCATGAGTGAGATCGCGATCAGATGCGGTCGCGTGAAGCGGGACTCGCGCGGCAACGAAAGCGGCGAGACGAGCTGGGTCGCCCGGCGCATCGGTCTGCTTGCCGAGGGAGGTCAGGATACGCCCACGCCGTGGGTGCACAGCGACGTCCTGGGCCTGATAGCGAGACGGGGACTCGGCATAGGTCCTCGCGAGGTCGAGCTCGGGTGAGCCCGACTGCGCCGCTGCTGCTCGTCGAGGCGGACCCGAGGCTCGGCGAGGCGCTCGCCGCCCAGCTGAGCGCAGACGGATACCGCGTCGAGCTCGCCCGGAACGCCCGTCACGCCCGCATCCTCGCGAGCGAATCGAACCCCTGCCTGGCGATCCTCGGACGACTCGACCCGCCCCGCGGGGCGGTCGCCCTGCTCGAGGAGATCCGGGCGTCCGACGGCGAGCAGACCTGTTGGGAAAGTACGCTCCCCGCGCTGCTGATCGGCGTCGTCGGCGGAGAGATCGAGCTTCTGCGCGCCTTCGAGGCGGGCGCAGACGACTTCATGGCGATGCCCGTGGACTATCTGGAGCTGCGTGCTCGCCTGCGGGCAGTGCTCCGTCGCAGCGCCGTCGCTCCCGACGCTCCTCGTACGCTGACTGTCGGCGAGCTCACGATCGACCTGGCACGCCGCTCGGCTCTGCTTGCCGAAGAGCCCCTCGAGCTGCGCCGCATGGAGTACGAGCTGCTCGCCCACATGGCGCGCCAGCCCGAGCGAGCGTTCTCACGCGAGGAGCTGCTGCGCGTCATCTGGGGCTACCGATCGGCCGGATCGACCAGGACGGTCGACACACATGCCAGCCGGCTGCGCCGCAAGATGCGCTGTGGCGGACCCTGGCTCGTCGGTGTCTGGGGCGTCGGCTACCGCCTGACCTGATCGGGCGAGCGGCCTAGGGCCGTCGCCCCTGCTGCCGCGCGGGGTGCGGCATCCACCTGAGACCGGGCGAGCGGCCCAGCGCCGCCGCTCCCACTGCCGCGCGAGGAGCGGCATCCACCGAAGACCGCGCGAGCGGCTTCGCGCCGTTCCGGCGCGGGGCTGCTCGTCGCTGTGACGCACCCCGCTTTCAGCCGGGTGCCAACGACCCCTGCCCGCAGACCAGCGGGTTTCCGAGCAGAAAGGAAAGACATGAAAGACATGAATGACATCGACGCAACCAGAACCGGACCAGCCTTCCGCGCGCTGGAGCAGTACGCGCAGGGCGCGTTGGACTTCGTCGTCCACACGGCCGTCGCGCTGCTCCTCGGGCTGCTCGTAGCGCGCCTGATGCGTCGCCATCACCTCCACTGGAGTTGGGCAGCCGCCGGGCTGGCGACGACCTGGGTGCTTCGATCCGTGCTCGGCGGCTTCGCCTACGAGACGATCGTGTTGCTGGCCACGGCCGCCCATTGCGGTCGGCGCTGGCACATCCAGGACCTCGACACGGGATCGGATCTGGCCGGCATCGCGCGCGCTCGCCACAGCCCGATCGCGGCCCTGCGGCGCGCGGCCGTCAGGGCCGGTGCGACGTTCCCCGCCTTGCTGTCGCGCGGGCCGGGCGCCGGCGAGCTCACGGTCGGTCGCGAGTCCGACGGACGGCCCGTCACCGTTCCCTTCGCGGCGGAGTCGGCCACTCACACCCTCGTGGTCGGCGCCACCGGCTCGGGCAAGACGGTCACGCAGACCCTGATGGCGGTGCGGGCGATCGAAGCAGGTAGGGCGGCGATCGTGATCGACCCGAAGGGCGACAGCCGGATGCGCGATCACCTCGGCCGCGCGGCCGGCCGGGCCGGCCGCGAGCTGATCGAGTGGACGCCGGTGGGGCCGTCGATCTACAACCCCTACGGACGCGGGGCCGAGACCGAGATCGCGGATCGCCTGCTCGCGGGTGAGCGCTTCACCGAGCCTCACTACCTGCGTCAGGCGCAGCGCTACCTCGGTCATGTGGTGCGGGCGCTGCGAGCCGAGGGAACGGAGGTGACGCTCGCTTCGATCGTCGCGCTGCTCGAGCCCGAGGCACTCGAGCTTCTCCTGCGCGACCTGCCCGAGCCGCAGGCGCGAGTCGGCCATGCCTACCTCGACTCCCTGACCCCTCGCCAACAGCGGGACCTGGCCGGCGTCCGGGACCGCCTCGCCATCCTGACCGAGTCGGAGGTCGGCCGCTGGCTCGATCCCAGTTCCGGCGCAGCACGCCGCTTCGACCTGCTCGCCGCGGTGTGGGACCGGGCTGTCGTCTACTTCAACCTGGAGGCGGACGGCCGACCCCTGCTCGCCCGAATGCTGGGTGCCGCGATCGTGCAGGACCTGCAGAGCACGGTCGCGGCCTTGCAAGGGTCGCCCACGCCGGCGCTCGTCGTGATCGACGAGTTCTCCGCGCTCGCCGCGGAGCAGGTGGTGGCGCTGTTCGGCAGAGCTCGCTCGGCGGGATTCTCGCTCCTGCTGGGCACGCAGGAGCTCGCCGACCTCAGGCTGCCGGGAAACGAACGGCTGCTCGAGCAGGTGATGGGGAACCTGTCCCTGCTGATCGCCCACAGGCAGGTGGTGCCGGCATCAGCCGAACTGGTCGCTCGCCTTGGCGGGTCCAGGGGCTCGTGGCGGGTCGCATGGTCCAGCGACGGCCGCACCACCCGTACCAGGAGCGAGGAGCCGTTGCTGGCCCCGGACACGATGATGGGGCTGGCTCCCGGCTGGGGTGCCGTGATCCCATTCGGCCGGCGCAGCGGCGCGCGGCTGGCCAGGATCACGCCCGCGGGTGGTGAGCTCTGATGGCCGGCAGGACGCGGGGCTTGGGCCGAGCCGATTCACGAGCCGAGATGTTGGGTTGGGTGGCATGCCTCGGCGCGGTCACGGCGGAGGCGCTCTCCCGGCACGAGGACCGCGGATTGGCCTCGGCGCGTGGGAGGCTGGCCGCGGCCGAGCGAGCCGGGCTTCTCAGGGGCTGGCGCGTGCTGCACGAGGGGCCGACGCTCTACACGGTCACACGGTCGGGGATGCGGGCCGCCGGAGTGGACGGACTCGAGCCCGGCCGTCTCAGCCCCGCCAGCGCCCGTCACGCGATCGTCTGCTGCGCGGTCGCGGCGCAGCTGGAACGCGCGTTTCCCGATGATCGCGTGCTGGGCGAGCCGGCGCTGCGGCGCCGGGAGCGCGAGCTGGACGCCCCGCTCGCGAGCATCCGGCTGTGCTCGCCGTGTGCCGGCGGAGGAGCGCAGCACCGTCCCGACCTGGTGCTGCTCCCGCCCCGGCCCGGATGTGGCGCTCCCGTGGCCGTCGAGGTCGAGCTGACCGTGAAGGCGCCCAGACGCCTGCGGGCGATCTGCCTGGGATGGGCGCGGGCGCGACACGTGGCCGGCGTCGTCTACCTGGTCGCTGACGACGTTCGGGCACCGCTGGAGCGCGCGATCGAGTCGATCGGCGGCGCCCAGCGGATAGTGACGATCTCGCTCGAGACGTTCCTCGGTGAAGCGATCTGAAGCGGTCGCGTTCCAGAGAACCATCGCGGGCCCGGCGTAGCGTGCCCGATGTGGGGGTCAACCATCGAGCAATGGAGACCATCAGTGTTCAACATCAATCGAGTAGTGATCGTGGGCCGGCTGACCCGTGACCCCGAATTGCGCGCCCTGCCCTCCGGATCGAGTGTCTGCAGTCTCCGGATAGCGTGCAACTCCTACCATCGCGACGCGTCAGGAGAGCGCGCCGAGCGGCCCAACTACTTCGACGTCTCGGTCTACGGAGGGCCCGGCGAGAGCGTCAGCGCGTTCATGCGAAAGGGCAGTCGCGTGGCGATCGACGGGCGCCTGAGCTGGCGCGAGTGGGAGACGGCGGACGAGCAGCGCCGTCAGGCCGTGAGCATCATCGCCGACACGGTGCAGTTCCTCGACCGCCCAGGGGAGCGCGACGGGTCGGACGACGAAGACGCTCCCGACGGCGAGCTCGTCGGCGTTGGCGCCGGGGAGGGAGAGGAGATCGGCTTCTGAGCGCTGGGCCTGCGTGGGGCCGCGACTCCATGGGGGGCGCCTCAGGGCGCCCCCCAATGCGGGATCGTGGTCGAGGAGTGCCGGCCTGTCCGAAGCCCCGCGGGGCGTCGCCGCTCGATCGCAGGGGGGCCATCCGTCGGCGGGCCGCCATGCATAGACTGGCGCGCCCGATCTCAGCTGCCGTCAAGGAGGCGGTTCGATGCCAGTCAACACCAGCGCCGTCGGCAAGACCTACGAGCCCGTCACCTATGCGGTGGGGCGCGAGAAGATCCGCGAGTACGCCCGCGCAGTCGGCGAGAGCAACCCGGTTCACCTCGACTTGGACGCTGCCCGGGCGGCGGGCTACGACGACCTCGTGGCGCCGCCGATGTTCGCCGTCGTCTTCAGCGCTCCTGCGGTCGGGCCGCCGATCTTCGACCCCGAGATCGAGCTGAACTTCGCGATGATGGTCCACGGCGGGCAGCAGTTCGAGTGGGGAGCGCCGGTCGTGGCGGGGGACGAAGTCACGACGACGGCGTCCGTCAAGGACATCACCGAAGATGGCGGCCGGGGCTACTACGTGTTCGAGTCGGTCTCGGTCAATCAGCGCGGCGAGGAGGTCTGCCGCGGCACCTGGACCAACATCGTCAGAGGAGTGTGAGCGCTGTGCCCGATCTTCAAGTGGGAGCGCAGATCCCCGAGCTGCGGATCACGCCGGACAAGTACCTCACGGTTCGCTACGCCGGTGCCTCGGGTGACTTCAACCCGATCCACATCGACGAGGAGTTCGCCCGTGCGGTCGGTCTGCCGGGCAGGATTCTCCACGGTCTTTGGACGATGGCGCAGGTCGCTCGCGCGCAGACCGAGGCGGCCGGCGGGCCTGAGCACCTCAGGCGGCTGTCCGTGCAGTTCCGAGGCATGGGCGTGCCGGAGCACGAGGTCGTGGTCACGGGGACGGTGCGGGAGATCGTGGACGGTCTGGCGGTCATCGACACCGTCGCCGAGCAGGACGGCAACCAGATCATCCGCAACGCCGAGGCCGAGGTCGTGCTCTAGGCGGACCGGACGGTCTCGGGCGCCAGCGACCGCCCCGCCTACAATCAGGGGCGTGCTGACACCCCGCCAAGAGCGGATCCTGGGCAAGGTCGTGGAGGAGTTCCTCCACACGGGCCAGCCCGTGCCCTCGCGCGCGGTCGCGGCTGACCCCGATCTCGACTGCGGGCCTTCCACGGCACGCAACGAACTGGCCCAGCTCGAGGAGTACGGGCTGCTCGCACACCCGCACGTGTCGGCGGGGCGGGTACCGACGGACGCGGGCCAGCGCTACGTGGTCGACAGGCTGCTCAGCTCAGGAGAGAACCTGCCGGCGCCGCCTCACCCCCTCGACCTGGCTCTGATGCGCCGCGAGCTCGACGAGGCGATGCGGGCGACCAGCGAGACGCTCTCGCAGATGACCAACCTGCTCGCCGTCGTCTCGGCGCCGTCGATCAACACGGCGACGATCCGCCACGTCGAGGCCCTCCGGCTGCAGCCGCGGGTGGTGCTGGTCGTCATCATCACCTCGGCGGGGAACGTCTCGAAGCTGTTCGCCACGTTCGACGGCGATGTCGACTCGGGTCTGGTGGCGTGGGCGGGGGAGTACCTCAACGAGCGGCTGGTCGGCATCGGACTGGGCGCGAGGATGCTCGTGAACCGGCTCGCCGACCCCAGCCTCTCGCCGACCGAGCTGGAGTTCCTCGCCCGCTTCGTGCCGGCCTTCGGCGAGCTCGCCGCCGAGGGCGAGGATGCGCTCTACCTCGACGGCAGCGCCCGGCTCTTCCAGGCCGGGGCGATCGAGGATGCGGGGCAGGTCAACGAGCTGATCGGGCTGCTCGAGCAGCGTGTGGCGCTGCTGCGGGTGCTCCGCGCTGCCCTTGTCGAGCCGGGCATGTACGTCCGGATCGGGCAGGAGAACGAGCTGCCCGCGATGCGCTCGCTGGCCGTCGTGGCCAGCGGCTACGGAGTCCCTCGTCGCAAGCTCGGCACCGTGTCTGTGATCGGCCCGGTGCGGATGGACTACGCCGGAGCGATCGTGACGGTCCGCGAGGTCGCAAGCCAGCTGTCCCGTTTCGTCGAAGACGCCTACGCCGAGACCTGACCGGAGCCGTATGCCCCGCGATCCCTACGAGGTTCTCGGCGTCGCGCGCGACGCTTCGGAGCAGGAGGTCAAGAAAGCCTTCCGCGCGCTCGCCCGCGAGCTGCACCCCGACGTCAACGCGCACGATCCTCAGGCCGAGGAGAAGTTCAAGGAGGCCGCCGAGGCCTACGAGATCCTCTCCGACGACGAGCGTCGGGCGACCTACGACCGGTACGGCTACGACGGTCTGCGGACCGGGGGATACGCGCCCAACTTCGAAGGCTTCGGCTCCATCAGCGACCTGTTCAACGCGTTCTTCGGAGCGGCGACCGGCGGTGGGGGCGGCCCGTTCGGCCCGGCCCAGGGCGGCGACGTCGCAGTTGCCGTCGAGATCGATCTGATCGACGCGGCCGAGGGGCGGACGGTCGAGGTCGTCTACGAGGCGGTCGACCGCTGCGAGCACTGCAGGGGCAACGGAGCCGAGCCGGGCACGCCGATCGAGACCTGCCAACGCTGCGGTGGCGCCGGTCAGCTTCAGGCTGTCAGCCAGACGCTGCTCGGGCAGATGGTCCGCACGATGGTCTGCGAGGCCTGCCACGGCGATGGTCGCGTTCCAACCGAGCCCTGCAGGCAGTGCCGGGGGCGTGGCCAGGTGAGCGGCTCGCGCCGCCTCGAGGTCGAGATCCCGGCCGGGATCTCCGACGGCCAGCGGATTCGCGTCAGCGGCCAGGGCAGCGCCGGCGGGTCCGGAGCGCCGCCGGGCGACCTCTACGTGCTCGTCGGCGTGCGTGAGGACGATCGCTTCCTGCGCGAAGGAGACCATCTCGTCACCGCGCTCGACGTCCCCGCGCCGGTGGCGGCGCTGGGCACCATGCTCGACGTTCCCACTCTGGCCGGCACGGCTTCGATCGAGCTTCCCGCCGGCACCCAGCCCGGCGAGGTGCTGACGGTCCGTGGTGAGGGGATGCCGGGTCTGCGCAGAGGCCGCCGGGGAGACCTGCGGGTCGTCGTCAACGTCGTCGTGCCGCGTCGCCTGAGCTCCGAGCAGCGCGAGCTGCTGGAGCAGCTCAACGAGAGCCTCACCGAGGAGAATCTGCGCTCGCACGAATCGATGTTCGCCAAGCTGCGCCGCGCCCTGGGCAGCCAGGCCGCGTGATCCGGCTCGCGGTGCGGGTTCCCCGCGAGCAGGCCGAGCTGGTGCTGGCCGAGCTGCTGGAGCTCAGCCCCGACGGCGTCGAGGAGCTGCTCCCCGACGAGCGGACGGTCGAGTACGCGGTCTACGGCGCGCCAGGCGAGCTGCCCGGACTCCCCGATCTGCGCGCCCTGGCGGGTGGCGCTCTGGTCGACATCTCGACCAGAGAGATCGCCGACGACTGGCAGGAGCGCTGGAAGGAGTTCCACCGCCCCGTCCTGATCGTCCCTCCCGCACCGATCCGCGCCGGTGGGCCGACCGTTCCGGCCCTGCGCGTGCGACCGCCCTGGGAGCCCGCCGCCGCCCCCGCCCCGGGCGGGGACGTCGTCGAGCTCGTGATCGATCCGGGTCAGGCGTTCGGCACAGGGGCACATGCGACCACGCGGCTCTGCCTCGAGCTGCTGCTCGAGCTGGTGGCGGACGGCCAGGCGCCAGGCGCGGCGGTGCTCGACGTCGGAACCGGCTCGGGGGTGCTGGCGATCGCCGCCGGCCTGCTCGGCCTCGGCCCGCTGCTGGGACTGGACAACGAGCAGGAGAGCGTCCAGGCCGCTATGCAGAATGCCGCCGTCAACCACGTGTCGCTGTGGACCGAGCGCTTCGACCTGCGCGACCAGGCCCTTCCCTGGCTCGGCCCCGGCGGCGGCGGACCCCCGCCGGATCAGACGATCGTCCTGGCCAATCTGCTCAGGCCCCTGCTGCTCGCGCTGGCCGGCGCGATCGATCGAGCGCCGCGGCACCTGATCGCCGGTGGGCTGCTGACCAGCGAGCTCGACGAGATCGCCGAGGCGTTCGGCTCCAGCCACGGCCTGCGTGAGCGTGACCGGCGCACAGGTGCAGAGTGGGGCGCCCTGTGGCTGTCCCGTTAGGCGCGGACGGCCGAGCGCCCCGCCGGCCAGCCGCTCAGACCGGGTCCGGGATCTGCGTCGCCGCCAGCACGTTGGCCCGGTAGACCAGGTCGACCGCGGGCCGGACGCCACCCTCTTCGCCCATCAGCTGAGCGGCGGCCCGCAATGCCCGGCCGATCGTCTCGAGGGCCTCCTTGTCGTCGCCCGGGTCGGGATCGCGGCACGCCGCGATCGCCATTTCGAGCATCGCCTCGGCCTGCTCGGCCACGCCGGTGAACAGCGCCGGGCCGACCAGGCTGGCATAGCCGTAGACCCGCATCAGCCGGCCCGAGACGGTGATCGAGGCGCCCCGCCGGGGAGCGCTGGGCGCGGGCAGCTCCTGCCCGTCGATCAGGGCCGCCATCGTGCCGCCCAGCACCAGGCGGGTCAGCTCCTCGTCGAGGCCGGCCTGGCGTGCGACGCGTAGCGCCATGTAGAGCGTGGTCGCGGGCATCCCGTACGGCGGGTCGGAGGCGAACACGACTCGCTCGGCCGGGACCCTGGCGAACAGCTCGATCACATCCAGGGGGAAGAAGCAGGACATGTCGTAGAGCACGCCCGGATGATCGGCCAGGCGGGTGCTGAGGATGCCCTGGTCGCAGATCGCCCCGTGGGCGAGGATCAGCACGGCGCCGGGGTGGCGGAGGGCCAGGTCGGCCAGACCGTCAGCGAGCGGCGGCAACCCCCGCCCCGCATGGATCAGGACCGGCACGCCGGCCTCTTCGGCCAGCTTGAAGACATCGTCCAGGTCGCCGCCGTCGAACACGAAGTCCTGGGCCCGAGGGTGCAGCTTGATGCCCCGCGCCCCTGCCGCAAGGCTCCGCTCGGCCTCTGCCAGCGCGCCTTCGGAGGGATCGAGGCGCGCGAACGGCACCAGCCGCCCCTCGCTTTCCGCCGCCCAATCCCGTACGCGGTCGTTCGGCACGCTGTAGGCGGGCCGCCGTTCCGGGTCGTGCAGCGGGAAGACGCATGCGCGGCGGGCCGCGGCCATGTCGAGCGCTGACAGGAGTTGCTCCAGGCTCAGCGAGCGACCGTCCTCGTCCAACCCGAGGTGGGTGTGCGCGTCGATCACTTCCGCATCCAGGGGGCGCAGCCGCTCGGTCTCCTGGAGGAACGGGGCCAGTGCCTGGCTGTAGATCGAGTGGTTCACGCGCCGGAGCCTATTCTGATCGGGTGGCCTGGCAAGTCGTGATCGCGGGCGGAGGCTTCGGTGGCTTCTACGCAGCCCGGGCCCTGGAGCGGCTGCTCCCCCGCCAGAGCGCGCGGGTGACACTGATCAACGAGGCGAACTCGATGCTCTACACGCCGCTGCTGCCCGGGGCGGCCGGCGCGACCCTGGATCCCCGTCACGTCCTGGTCCCGCTGCGCTCGGAGCTGCGTCGCACCGAGCTGATGGTCGGACGCGTCCTTCACGCCGATCCGGCCGCGCGGGAGGTTTCGGTCAAGCGGATCGACGGCGAGGACGTCACGGTGCCATATGACCAGCTCGTCGTCGCTCTCGGCTCGGTCTCGAGAACTCTCGCGATCCCCGGCCTGACCGAGCACGCGATCGGCCTGAAGTCGCTGTCCGATGCCACCGCGCTGCGCAACCAGGTGCTGGGCAACCTCGACATCGCCGAGTCGCTCGAGGACCCGGAGCAGCGCCGCGGGTACCTCGGGTTCGTGTTCGTCGGGGCCGGCTATGCAGGCGTCGAGGGCCTCGCCGAGCTGCAGGACTTCGCCGCGCAGACGGTCGAGCTCTACCCGCGCTGCCGCACCCAGGGCATGCGCTGGGTGCTCGTCGAGGCACGCGAACGGATCCTGCCGGAGGTGACGCCGAGCCTCTCTGCCTTCGCCGAGCGGGAGCTGCGGCGACGCGGCATCGAGGTCCGGACCGGAACCACCCTGGAGAGGATCGAGGCAGACAGCGTCGTCCTGTCCGGCGGTGAGAGGATCGCCGCGCGCACCGTCGTCTGGACCGCCGGCGTGAGGCCGAGCCCGGTGGTCGCGCGGCTCGGGCTCCCGCTGGACCCGTCGGGCCGGATCGTCGTCGATGCGACCATGCGGGTCGATCCCGCCTCGCTGCCTGCCGGTGCCAGCAGGGATCGCGCCTGCGTCTGGGCGATCGGCGACTGCGCCGCGGTACCCGACGCGCACCGGCGCGGGCACTCCTACCCGCCGACGGCACAGCACGCGCTGCGCCAGGGCCGGCTGGTCGCCCACAACGTGGCCGCCGCGCTCAGCGGGGAAGCGCCCAAGCCGTTCCGCTACCGCACCAAAGGCGTCGTCGCCGAGCTCGGCCAGGGGGAGGCCGTCGCGGTCACGCTCGGCATCCGCTGGCGGGGCTTCCCCGCCTGGCTGATCACGCGGACCTACCATCTGCTCCTGATGCCGGGGACGGGGCGCCGACTGCGTTTGCTGCTCGACTGGAACGTCGCTCTCCTGTTCGGACGGGACGCCTCCTCGCCCGGGCTGCTGGGCAGCCGGACGCCCCTCCAGGAGGAGAGCCGCCCGGGTGACGGGCCCGGCGGCGTATCCTGACGTGGGATGGCGATCGCAGAACAGATCAAGACCGACGTTCAGGGCGCCATGCGCGCCGGGGAAAAAGAGCGGGTGGGGGCGCTTCGGCTGGTCCTCTCCGAGCTCCAGAAGGCCGCCAAGGAGGGCGGGGACGACGAGCTCGCGGTGCTGCGCCGCGAGCGCAAGCGCCGGCTCGAGGCGGCCCGCGCCTACCGCGAGGCCGGCCGTGACGACCTCGCCGACGGCGAGGAGGCCGAGGGTGAGCTGATCGGCTCCTACCTTCCCGCCGAGCTCTCCGAGGAGGAGCTGCGCTCGATCGTCGAGCAGGCCGTCCGCGACAGCGGCGCCGCCTCGGCCAAGGACATGGGGACGGCGATGAGGACGGCGATGGCCGTCGTCGACGGGCGCGCCGACGGCAAGCGCGTGTCGGGGCTTGTGAGGGCCGCACTGCAGGGATGAAGACCCAGATCGAGCTCTCCAACGAAGTGGCCGCCGAGCTGGCCGGCAGCCAGGATGCCGTGCTGCGCGCCCTCGAGGCGCACCTCGACTGCCGTGTCTTCCTGCGCGGCAACCTGCTCACCTTCGAGGGCGAGGAGAGCGAGACGGACGCGGGCGAGCGGGTCGTGCGCGAGCTCTCCGACCTGATCTCGCGCGGGCACCAGATCGGCCCCGGCACGATCACGGCGGTGACCGGCGCGCTCGACGCCCACGAATCTCCGGCGCGCGTGCTCGAGGACGTCGTGTGGTCGCATCGCGGCCTGCGCGTCGCGCCCAAGACGGTCAACCAGAAGCGCTACGTCGACTCGATCCGCCGCAACACGATCACCTTCGGGGTCGGGCCTGCCGGCACGGGCAAGACGTTCCTCGCCGTCGCCATGGCCGCCGCGGCGCTGTCGCGCCACGAGGTCAACCGGATCATCCTGACACGGCCCGCCGTCGAGGCGGGCGAGCGCCTCGGCTTCCTGCCCGGGGACCTGATGGCCAAGGTCGATCCGTATCTGCGCCCGCTCTTCGACGCGCTTCACGACATGCTCGACCCCGAGAAGGTCTCGCAGCACATCGACCGTGGCGTGATCGAGATCGCGCCGCTGGCGTTCATGCGGGGACGGACCCTGAACGACTCGTTCGTGATCCTCGACGAGGCCCAGAACACCACGCCCGAGCAGATGAAGATGTTCCTCACCAGGCTCGGCTTCGGCTCGCGCATGGTCGTGACGGGCGACATCACCCAGGTCGACCTGCCCCGTGAGCAGCAGTCCGGGCTGATCGTCGTGGGCGACGTGCTCGAGTCGGTCGAGGATGTCGAGTTCGTGCGCTTCGGCGCCGAGGACGTGGTCCGCCACAAGCTCGTGCAGCGGATCGTCGAGGCCTACGACACCCACTCTCAGCGCGAGCTCCCCGCCGCCCAGCCCGGGTCCTCCGCCGCTTCGAAGGGGACTGGCCGGCCCGCCATCCGCAGCGCCTGAGGCGATGATCGACGTCGAGGTCTTCGGCGAGAGCCTGGCGCCCGACTCCCCGTCCCAGCAGGACGTGCTCGACCTCTGCGAGCTGGCCGCCCGCAGCCGCGGCGTGCAGGACGGGCACGTCGCGGTCTCCTACGTCAGCTCGGCACAGATCGCCCGGCTCAACGGCCGCCACCGGGGCAAGCCCGAGCCGACCGACGTGCTGTCCTTCCCGATCGACGGCATCGAGGTGCTCCCCGGGCCCGAGGCGCAGCCGCGCGAGCTCGGCGACATCGTGATCTGCCCGCGCCAGACCGCCGACCTGCGCGAGGCGATCGTGCACGGCATGCTGCACCTGCTCGGCATGGACCACGAGGCCGACTCGGGCGAGATGCTGGCGCTGCAGGAGCGGCTGCTCAGACAGGCCCAGCCTTGACCCGAAGCGGCTTCGTCGCGCTCGCCGGTCGTCCGAACGTGGGCAAGTCGACCTTCGTCAACCGCGTCGTCGGCGAGAAGGTGGCGATCGTCTCCGACCGCCCGCAGACCACCCGGCGGGCGATCCGGGGCGTCCACCAGAGCGGGAACCGCCAGCTCGTGCTGGTCGACCTGCCCGGCGTGCAGCGTCCGCTCGACGCGCTGACGAGCCGCATGGCACGTCGCGTCCAGGAGGAGCTCGATGGCGCAGACGCGGCGCTGCTGATGCTGAACGGGCGGCAGGGGGTGGGGCCGGGCGACCGCTTCATCGCCAGAGAGCTGGCAGGGGCGGGGACACCGGTCGCGATCGCGGTCAACAAGGTCGATCGTCTCGCCCGCGCCGAGCTGCTTCCCGTGCTCTCCCAGGCCGCGGAGCTGGGGATCGACGGCGAGGTGTTCCCGATCTCCGCCCGCAGCGGTGCCGGCGTGGCCGAGCTGGTCGAGCACCTCGCCTCGCTCCTGCCCGAGGGACCCTTCATGTTCGCGCCCGAGACCGCCTCCGACCAGGCGCCCGAGCTGCTGATGGCCGAGCTGATTCGCGAGGCGGTGATCAAGCGCACCTTCCAGGAGGTGCCGCACGCCGTCGAGGTGGTGATCGAAGACGTCGATCGCCCCCGTGCGGGCCTGGTTCGCGTGAGAGCGCTCATCTGGGTCGAGACCTCCTCCCAGAAGGGGATCCTGATCGGC
The DNA here is from genome assembly GCA_052145475.1 of Solirubrobacteraceae bacterium. Lineage (GTDB taxonomy): Bacteria > Actinomycetota > Thermoleophilia > Solirubrobacterales > Solirubrobacteraceae > Palsa-744. The sequence goes on along the minus strand of JBKQOO010000209.1, from coordinate 13,429 downwards.
GCTCACGGCAGCATGATCAAGGCGATCGGCACAGCGGCCCGCAAGGAGCTCGAGCGGGCCCTGGGTGAGCGTGTGCACCTCGACCTGTCCGTCCGGGTGCGTCGCGACTGGCGAGCCGACGACAGCCTGCTCGACAGGCTGGGGATCACCTAGGGGCCGGCCGGGGCGGCGAGTTGCGCTGCCCTCAGTCGCCCTCGCGAGCCCTGGCGAGGCCCTGCCCCAGCCTGGTCGCGACGTGGCGCAGCGCCTCGAGATCGAGCTGGGCGCCCCACAGGAAGGGCACGCCCAGCACCTCGAATCCGCGGCGGCGCAGCCGCGCGACCTGTCCGTGCTGGAAGGCGGCGCGATCGTGCACCTCGCGCGCCGCGCGCACGGCCGACTCGAGCAGCTCCGCACGATCGCGCCCGCCCGGGCCGCTCCGGCCGGCGCCTCGCAGCGTCTCGATGCGCTCCAGCTCGGCCCCGTTGAAGCGCCGCGGCAGCAGCGCGTTGACGACGACGCCGGAAAGATCCCGGCCCAGCGCCGCGCGAAGCCCGTCCTGCAGCTCGATCGTCTCGGTCACCGCCATCTCGGTCCCCTGCGCGACGGCGAGGTAGGCACTGCGGGCAGGGTCGTCGAGCAGCTCCTGGACGTGGGTCGTCTGGCCGGCGATCGGACCGACACGGGCGATCGCCCTGAAGGTCTGGGGCGAGCGGAGCATCCCGAGCGCATGGCCCGTCGCAGGCGCGTCCAGGATCACCAGGTCGTGGCCGCCCAGGCCGGCCCGCTTGCGCGTGCCGGTCAGCTTCCAGATCTTGACCATGCTGACCAGCTCGGTCGCGCCGGGAGCCGCGGCGGCGAAGTACTGGAAGGTGCCGCTCGAGGCGAGCAGCCGGCCCGAGACCCGGCCACCGAGCGCCTGCAGCCACTCCAGCAGCGCCCGGTCGGGGTCGATCGAGATGCTGGACAGCCCCGCGGCGAGCCGCGTCTCCGCCCCCGGCTCGGACACCGAGCGCCCGAACAGCTCGGCCATTCGGCTCTGCTCGCCGACCTCGACGAGGACGGTCCGTCGCCCGCCCTCCGCTGCCAACAGCCCGAGCGCAGCCGCGATCGTCGTCTTGCCCACGCCGCCCTTGCCGGTCACGACGAGCAGCCTGCGGTCGAGAAGCGCCTGCATACGCGCGCAAGTGTGTCTGAAACCGCGCGCCACCGGCGGTACCTACAATCGCCTGCATGAGCGCGCTCGCCGATGCGATCGACGACCAGGTCTCCTACGACCCGCAGGGGCTGGTCCCGTGTGTCGTGCAGGACTGGGACAGCGGAGAGGTCCTCACGCTCGCCTACATGAACGCCGAGGCGCTGCGTCGGACCCGCGAGACGGGGGAGCTGCACCTGTGGAGCAGATCGCGCGGGGAGCAGTGGCACAAGGGCGCCAGCAGCGGCAACGTGCAGACGGTGCGGGCGCTGCGGCTGGACTGCGACGGCGACACGATCCTGGCGCTGGTCCAGCCCGCCGGGCCGGCCTGCCACACCGGGCAGCGAAGCTGCTTTCACCGCGGCGAGCTGAACCCGGCCGCGCCCCACGAGGTGCTGCCGATGCTGGAGCGGACGCTGGCCCAGCGCGCGCGCGAGCGCCCCGCGGGCTCCTATACGGTCGAGCTGCTGCAGGACCCCCCGCGGATCGGCGAGAAGGTGATGGAGGAGGCCGAGGAGGTCAGCCGCGCCGTGCGCGAGGAGAGCGACGAGCGTGTCGATGAAGAGGCCGCAGACGTCCTGTACCACCTGCTCGTGCTGCTGCGCAGCCGGGGCCGGACGCTGACCGACGCCGAGCGGGTGCTCGATGGCCGTCGCTCCTAGCGCCCCGCCCCCCGGGGACGCTCGCCTCGGGCGGCTGGAGATATCTCCCTCGCTCGCGCAGGCGCGCGAGCTGGCCGCCTCCTACAACCTGATCCCGCTCACCGTCAGCTTCGTCGAGGACTGCGACACGCCGGTCTCCGCCTTCCTGAAGCTGCGCGCGCTCGACCCGCTGGACCCCGCCTTCCTGCTGGAGTCCGCCGAGCAGGGACAGCGGGTGGGACGCTGGTCCTTCATCGGCTTCGAGCCCCATGGGGTGCTGCGCTGGTCGCTGGCCGACGGCGGCGACCCCTACGCGCTCGCGGCGGAGCGGCTCGCCCGCTACCGGCAGGCGCCGATCTCCGAGACGGCCGGCAGCCCGCCCTTCACCGGCGGCGCGGTCGGCCTGTTCGGCTACGACCTCGTGCGCGCCGTCGAGCCTTTGGGCGAGCCCAACCCCGATCCGCTCGGCCTGCCCGACATGGCGCTGATGCTCACCGACACGCTCGTCGTCTTCGACCATCTCAAGCACACCACCACGATCCTCGCGAACGCGAACCTCGAGCAGGAGCCCGACGTCGAGCGTGCCTACGCGGCGGCCGCGGCGACGATCGCCGAAGTGCGAGAGGCGCTCGCCGGTCCGGTGCCGCGGCCGGCCGGCCCGCTGCCCCCGCGGGAGATGCCGGACTTCGAGTCGAACATGACCCGCGAGCACTTCGAAGCGATCGTCGCGCGCATCGTTCGCTACATCCACGCCGGCGACGCCTTCCAGGTCGTCCCGTCTCAGCGCTGGTCCGCGCCGGCGCCCGTCGAGGCCTTCTCGATCTACCGCGGCCTGCGCGCGGTCAACCCCAGCCCGTACATGTACTTCCTGGACTTCGGGGACTTCCAGATCGCGGGCGCCAGCCCGGAGCCGCTGCTGACCGTCAGCGGCCGCCACGTCTCCACCAAGCCGATCGCGGGCACCCGTCCGCGGGGTGCCAACCCGGAGGAGGACAGGCGCATCGCGGGCGAGCTGCTGGCCGACGAGAAGGAGCGGGCCGAGCACGTGATGCTGGTCGATCTCGGGCGCAACGACCTGGGCCGGGTCTGCGAGTACGGAACGGTCCGGGTCGACGACCTGATGGAGATCGAGTACTACAGCCACGTGATGCACATCGTCTCCTCGGTCTCGGGCACCCTGCGCGCCGACGTGGGCGCGCTCGACGCGCTGCGCTCCGTGCTCCCGGCCGGGACGCTGTCGGGAGCGCCCAAGGTGAGGGCGATGCAGATAATCGACGAGCTCGAGCCGGTCAAGCGCGGGGGCTACGGCGGCGCGATCGGCTACCTCAGCTACGGCGGCGACCTCGACACGGCGATCCACATCCGCACCGTGGTCGTCAAGGATGGCCTGGCCAACGTCCAGGCGGGAGGCGGCACGGTCGCCGACGCCAAGCCCGACTACGAGTACGAGGAGTCCGTCGCGAAGATGCGCGGCGCGATGAGAGCGGTCGCGCTGGCCTGCCAGCAGCCCGACTGGCCATGAGCGCCGGCCGGCGCGCTCACGGCCCCTCCCGGGGGCGCACGTCATCATCTCAGGGCCGATCGGCAGGAGGCCGAGCTTGAAGGTCCTGGTCCTCGACAACTACGACTCCTTCACGTACAACCTCGTCCAGTACCTGGGCGAGCTCGGCGCGCAGGTCGAGGCGGTGCGCAACGACCGCGCCACCGTCGAGGAGCTGCTCGGCCGCGGCTACGACCGCTGCGTCGTCTCCCCGGGGCCGTGCACGCCGGACGTCGCCGGAATCTCGCTGCAGCTGGTCCGGCGCCTGCCCGAGGAGGGCGTGCCGACGCTCGGCGTGTGCCTCGGCCACCAGGCCCTCGCGCAGGCCTTCGGCGGCAAGGTCAAGCTGCACGTGCCGGTGCACGGCAAGGCCACGACGATCGAGCACGACGGGCGCACCATCTTCACCGGGCTCACGCCGCAGCTGACCGTCGGGCGCTACCACTCGCTGGTCGTCGACGACGAGCTGCCCGACTGCCTGCAGGAGTCGGCTCGCGGCGGCGGCGTGCTGATGGGCCTGCGACACCGCGAGCTGCCGGCCGAGGGAGTGCAGTTCCACCCCGAGTCGGTCCTGACCGAGCAGGGGCGCGAGCTGCTTGCCAACTTCCTGGAGCGCCGCTAGGTGCCCAACCCTACGCTGACCCGCGCGGTCGACGCGCTCGCCTCCGGCAGCGACCTGAGCGCCGACGAGGCTGCCCAGGTGCTCGCCGAGATCATGCACGGCGAGGTCTCCGAGATCCAGATCGCCGGGTTCCTGATCGCCCTGCGCACCAAGGGCGAGACCGTACAGGAGCTGGCCGGGCTTGCACGCACGATGCGCGAGCTGGCAGCACACGTGCCGATCGACCGCGACGACCTGCTCGACACGGCCGGTACGGGTGGCGGTCGAAGCACGTTCAACGTGTCGACCACCGCTGCGCTGATAGCGGCCGGCGCGGGCTGTGCCGTCGCCAAGCACGGCAACCGCTCGGCGACGAGCCGCTCGGGCTCGGCGGATCTGCTCGAGGCGCTGGGGGCGCGCATCGACCTCGGCCCGCGCGGGGTGGCCGAATGCATCGACGAGGCCGGCTTCGGCTTCATGTTCGCTCCGGCCCACCACCAGGCCACCCGCTTCGTCATGCCGGTCCGCCGCGAGCTGGCGGTGAGAACGATCTTCAACCTGTTGGGCCCCCTGACCAACCCGGCCGGCGCCAGAAGACAGCTGCTGGGCGTCTCCGACCCGCGCTTCCTGGAGACGATGGGCGGCGCGCTGGCGGCGCTCGGCGTGGACCGCGCGCTCGTCGTGGCCAGCCAGGACGGGCTGGACGAGGTGTCGAGCTCCGCACCGACCACGGTCGTCGAGGTCAACGGCGAGGAGCTCCGCTCTTACGTGCTGCGGCCCGAGGACGTCGGGGTGCAGGCGGACGGCGGCGAGCGCCTGGAGGGTGGCTCGCCCGCCGAGAACGCCGCCCTGACGGTCGCGATCCTGGGCGGCGGGACGCCGCCCGGGGAGGCGCTGGCCGCGATCAACGCGGGCGCCGCGATCTACGCCTCCGGCGCCGTGGGCAGCATTGCCGAGGGGGTGCAGGCGGCCCGCGAGGCGGTCCAGGATGGCCGCGCCCTGCAGGCGCTGGAGGGCTATGTCGCGGCCAGCCTGCGCCACGCCCCGGCCGAGGCGGCGTCGTGAGCGACGGCGAGGACACGGTCCTGGAGCGAATCCTGGCGCAGACGCGCGAGGGCGTCGAGCGCCGCCGCCGAGAGCAGCCGCTGGGTCGATGGGTGCCCGCCGGGCCGGACGCCCCAGGCCGCTTCCGCGAGGCGCTGGCCGCGCCGGGTATCGGCGTGATCGCGGAGTTCAAGCGCCGATCGCCCTCGGCGGGGTCCCTGCATGCCGCCCCCGATCTGAGCACGATCGTGCCGGCCTACCAGCGCGGCGGTGCCGTCGCCCTCTCGATCCTCACGGAGGAGGCGAACTTCGGCGGTTCGCTCGAGGACCTGCGCCTCGCCGGCGAGCTGTGCGGGCTGCCGCTGCTCCGCAAGGATTTCATCGTCGATCCCTACCAGCTGCTGGAGGCGCGGCTGGCGGGAGCCGACGCTGTGCTGCTGATCGTCGCCGCGCTCGCCGACCAGGAGCTTGCCGCGCTGCACGCCGCCGCCTGCGAACTCGGCCTCGACGTGCTGGTCGAGGTGCACGACGCGGACGAGCTGGGCCGGGCCGCCGACCTCGGCGCGGACATCATCGGCGTCAACAATCGCGACCTGCGGGACTTCAGCGTCGACCTGGCACGCACGGCGGCGCTGCTCGATCGCATGCCCGCCGGCGCGATCGTCGTGTCGGAGTCGGGGATCTCCTCGCCGGCTCAACTCGCACATCTGGAAGCGCTGGGCGTCCACGCCGTGTTGGTCGGCGAGACGCTGATGCGGGCGCCCGATCCGGCCGCCGCGCTGGGCGTGCTGAGGTCCTTTAGGAACTCCGTGGCCGGCCTTTAGATGTCCTTCACACCCTCCGACCATCCTTGCGTGCCATGAAGAGAATGTTCCTGATTCCGTTCGTCTCCGCCGTGATCGGCGGAGGCATCGTCGTCGCTGTCGTCGCCGCCGCGGGTGGGCTGGGCGAAAGCAAGACGACCGTCACGACCGTGCAGGCCGCGCCTGCCGCCGCCGTGCCGTCCAACGCCTCACAGCAGACCAGCTCCGGCCTGACCCCGCATCAGGTCTACGTCAAAGACGCTCCCGGCGTCGCCTTCGTGACCTCGACCGTCGTGCAGAAGACCGAATCCCCCTTCAACCTGTTCGGCGGCGAATCGCAGCGCCAGGGCACTGCCACCGGCTCGGGCATCGTGATCGACAACAACGGCACGATCCTCACCAACTACCACGTGATCGAGAACGCGGTGAAGGTCACCGTCAGCTTCGAAAAAGGCAAGACCGTCGAAGCGCAGGTGGTCGGCAAGGATCCGTCCAACGACCTCGCCATCCTGCGCATCCACCCCGACGGGCTGACGCTGCACCCACTGACCCTCGGTGACTCGAGCACCGTCCAGGTCGGCGACCCGGTGTACGCGATCGGCAACCCGTTCGACCTCGAACGGACACTGACCACAGGGGTGATCTCCGCCCTGCAGCGCCAGATCACCGCGCCCAACGGCTTCACCATCGACAACGTCCTGCAGACCGACGCGCCGATCAACCCCGGCAACTCCGGCGGGCCGCTGCTGAACGCCGCGGGCCAGGTGATCGGCATCAACTCCCAGATCGAGACGGGCGGCTCCGGTGACGGCAGCGTCGGCATCGGCTTCGCGGTCCCGATCAACACCGCCAAGGGCGAGATCAGCGAGCTCGAGAAGGGCGGCACCGTCCGCGGCGCCTACCTGGGCCTGACCTCGCTGACGATCGACGGATCGCTCTCGGCACTCAACCTGCCCGTCAAGTCGGGCGCGCTGGTGCAGAGCGTCCAGCCGGGCACCGCAGCTGCCAAAGCCGGCATCAAGGGCGGCACGGTCAGCACCAACGTCGAAAACGGCCAGGTGGCCGTTGGCGGCGACATCATCGTCGGGATCGACGGCAAGGCCGTCGCCAGCTCCGAAGAACTGGCGAACGACATCGAGGCCAAGAAACCGGGGCAGACGGTGACGATCAAGCTGGAACGGGCCAACGGCCACGGTGGCTACAAGCCGATGACGGTCAGCGTCACGCTGGGCACCCGTCCCAACTCGGTGCCCAACCCGAACACGCCCGAAGGCTAGGGCGCGCGTCCCCCCCCACGCCGCCGGCCGCCGGCGGCGTGGGGCCGAGCGCTACCGTTGGGGCGATGAGCGCCGCACCGGAGCAACCAGAGGGGCATGCCGCGCCGGCGCCGCCGGCAGGCGCGCCGGTGCCCACCCCGGTGGAGACGACGCGCCTGAAGATCTGCGGGCTGACCACGCTCGCCGACGCGGAGGCGGCGGCCGAGATGGGCGCCTGGGCGGTGGGGATGATCTTCCACGCGGACAGTCCCCGTCGCTGCTCACCGGCCGAGGCACAGCGGATCGCCGTCGCGCTGCGGCGACGGGTGGAGCTGTGCGGGGTGTTCGTCAACGAGCCGCTGGACCGGCTCGTCGCGGCAGCCCGGGAGATCGGGTTGAGCCTGCTGCAGCTCCACGGCGACGAGGGCCCCTCCTACTGCGCCGAGGCAGCGCGCCGGACCGGCGCCCGCGTGATCAAGGCCAAGCAGGTCTCGGGCACGGCCGACATACAGGACCTGGCGCGCTACCACGTCGACTTCCACCTGCTCGACGCGCGCTCGCAGCGCCGGCCCGGCCTGCGCGGTGGGACCGGTGAGACGTTCGACTGGGAGCTGCTGCGTACGCGCCACAGCAACGTCCCGCTGATCCTCAGCGGCGGCATCGACGCCGGCAACGCTGCCGCGGCGATCGCGGCGTCCCATCCCTACGCGCTGGACAGCGCCAGCGGCACCGAGTCCGCCCCCGGCCACAAGGACCTCGCGCGGATGGCGGCCCTGTTCGGCGCCGTATCGGAGGCGGGCGCGGCGCAGCGAGCGGCGCGGGCCGGGGTGGGTCAGCCGGCGTGAGCGCCTTGCAGAGCGCGGTCGAGCACCGCTTCGGCGACTACGGCGGCCAGTTCGTCCCCGAGACGCTGATGCCGGCTCTCCAGGAGCTCGAGCAGGCCTGGGCGGCGGCGCGCCAGGACGACGCCTACCGCGCCGAGCTGCAGGAGCTGCTGCGGGACTTCGGCGGGCGCCCGACCGCACTCTACCGGGCCCGGCGCCTGTCCGAGCGGCTCGCTCGGCCCGTCTATCTCAAGCGCGAGGACCTCAACCACACCGGCTCGCACAAGCTGAACAACGCGCTGGGCCAGGTCCTGCTGGCCAAGCGGATGGGCAAGGGCAGGATCATCGCCGAGACGGGGGCTGGACAGCACGGCGTGGCGACCGCGACGGTCTGCGCTCTGCTGGGCATGGAGTGCGTGGTCTACATGGGGCTCGAGGACACCCGCCGCCAGCGCCCCAACGTGCAGCGCATGGAACTGCTGGGCGCGACCGTGAGGCCCGTCGACGCGGGCGCCCGCACCCTCAAGGAGGCGACCTCGGCGGCGATCCGCGATTGGGTGACGAACGTCGAGAGCACCCATTACGTGATCGGCTCGGTCGTCGGGCCGGCGCCCTACCCGGCGCTCGTTCGCGACCTGCAGCGCGTGATCGGCGACGAGGCGCGGGCGCAGCTGCTGGAGCGCGAGGGGCGGCTGCCCTCGCGGGTCGTGGCATGCGTCGGCGGCGGCTCGAACGCGCTCGGCATCTTCGCCGCCTTCATCCCCGACGAGCAGGTCGAGCTGGTCGGGGTCGAGGCGGGCGGAGACGGGATCGACACGCCCCGCCACGGCGCCCCGCTGACCGTGGGCGGCCGCGCCGGAATCCTGCACGGGGCGCGCTCGGCGGTGATGCAGGACGAGGAGGGCCAGATCGTCGAGGCGCACTCGATCTCGGCCGGACTCGACTACCCCGGGACGGGCCCCCAACACGCGCACCTGCGCGACACCGGGCGCGCCCGTTACGTCGCCGTCAGCGACCGCGACGCGCTCGCCGCCTTCCGCGAGGTCGCACGGCTCGAGGGGATCATCCCGGCGCTCGAGACGGCGCACGCGCTGGCCTGGGTGCTCGCCCAGCCCGAGGGCGAGCTCGACCTGGTATGCCTGTCCGGCCGCGGCGACAAGGACCTCGCCGAGGTGCTGTCCGAGGGGGGAGCTTGAGCGTCCTCGAGAAGGACGGCGTGCAGAGGATCGCCGACGCCTTCTCCTCCAGCGGCAAGCGGGCGGCGTTGATGCCTTACGTGATGGGCGGATTCCCGAGCGTTCCCGTCTCGGTGCGGATCGGCGAGGCGTGCGTCAGGGGCGGCGCGGACGTGATCGAGCTCGGCATGCCGTATTCGGACCCGCTTGCCGACGGTCCTGTGATCCACGCCGCCGGCACGCGCGCGCTCGCCGCCGGCGCGAACGTGGCCGGGGTGCTCGAGGTCGCCAGGGTGCTCGCGCCGAGCGTCCCGGTGGTGTTGATGTGCTACGCCAACATGGTCTTCGCGCCGGGTCTCGAAGCCTTCCTCGACCGCCTCGCGCGGACCGGGGCCTGCGGCCTGATCGTGCCCGACCTGCCCTTCGAGGAGGCGCCGCAGGTGCTGGCTGCGTGCGACGAGCGCGGCCTGGCCCTGGTGCCGCTGGTCGCGCCGACGACGCCGCCGGAGCGGCTGGCTGCGATCGGCGCCCGCGCCAGGGGCTTCCTCTACACGGTCTCGGTGGTCGGCACGACGGGTGAGCGCAGCGCGCTCCCGGAGCGATTCGCCGAGGTCGTCAGACATGCCAAGGCCAGCACCGAGGTGCCGGTCGCCCTGGGCTTCGGGATCGGCACGCCGGAGCAGGCCGGCCAGGCCGCCGACGCCGGCGCCGACGGCGTGATCGTCGGCACCCGGCTGGTGCGGGCGGCTGACGAGGCGGGCGCGCACGGCGATCCGGCCGAGGCGGTGGGCGCAGTCGTCGAGGAACTGGCGGCGGGTCTCGGCTCGGCCCGATAGGATCTCGCGCGCATGGGACTGATCCTCACCGTCACCGCGGGCCTGATCGTCTGGATCGTGCTGTGGGCATTGCGCGTGCCGGGCCTGGACGCGTTCCTGCTCGCCACGGTCATCATTCTGGTAGGCGCCTCGCTGAAGATCCTCGCGGGCTACCTGCCCGGCCGTCGCAGCTAGAGCCCCGTGCTCTCGCGCTGGCTGGGCCTCGCCGCTCTCGCCGCAGTTCTCCCCGTGCTCGCCGGCTGCGGGTCTGTCGTCTCGGCGTCGGAAACGACGGGCAACCAGCTCTCGATCTACTCGAGCCTGCCGCTGCAGGGACCCGACGCGGCGACCTCGGAACAGATCGAGGGGGGCGAGAAGCTCGCCCTGTCGGACACCGGTGGACAGATCGGACCCTTCCGGATCTCCTACGACGCGCTCGACGACGCGAACCCGACCAGCGGCCAGGCGACCCCCGGTGAAGTCTCGACTGCGGCCAAGCAGGCCGCCCAGGACACGACCACGATCGCCTACCTGGGCGACTACGGGTCGGCCGCGACCGCAGTCTCGCTGCCGATCATCAACGAGGCCGGCATCCTCCAGGTCAGCACGGCCAGCCCCTACGTCGGGCTGACCTCATCGCTCGACGCGGGCCAGGACGAGCCTGAACGCTTCTATCCCAGCGGCAAGCGCACGTTCGGTCGCCTGCAGCCCGGCGACCCCGTCCAGGCGGCGGCTCAGGCGAGCCTGATGCGCTCGTTGGGGGTGCACACGGTCTACCTGCTCGACGACCAGGATCCGTTCCAGATGCCGCTGGCGGCGATCGTCGCCCAGGACGCCGAAGGCGAGGGGATCAAGGTCGCCGCCCACGACAGCATCCCCGTCACCGAAGGGTCCAGCTTCTCCGGCGAGGTCGAAAAGATCGTGGCCAGCCACGCCCAGGCCGTGTTCCTGGCCGGCGGGGCGGGGCCGGGCGCGGTGTCGCTGTGGCGGGCGTTGCACAGCGCCGACCCGCACCTGCTCCTGCTCGGATCCAGTGGCCTTGCCAGTGAAGCGTTCACCTCGGGGCTCGGCTCCGCCGCCGGGGTGACATATCTGACGACGCCGCTGCTGGGCGAAGCGCTCTACCCACCCGCTGGGCGGCATGTGCTGGCGCGCTACCGCACCGTCTTCCACCGCGAAGGCGGCCCGTCGGTCCTGTACGGCTACGAGGCGATGAGCGTTGTGCTCGACGCGATCCGGCGGGCGGGCGACCGCGGCAACAACCGCCCCGACGTGATCAAGGCGTTCATGGCCACCCACGACCGCAACTCGGTGATCGGGCGCTACTCGATCCAGCCCAACGGCGAAACGACCTTGTCGACCTACGGCGTCGACCGTGTCCGGGGCGGGCAGCCGGTGTTCTTCAAGGCGATCCACACCACCCCCGGGCCGGCCGCCGCGGGAGTCTGAGGATCGGCCTGCTCAGCCCGCGCTCTGGTGCAGGCCGAGCACGAGCCGGAAGCGTTCCACCCCGCCGCCCAGGCTGCGCCCGCCGCCGGCCAGCGTGCTGGCCGCGCGCAGGTAGGGGAGCAGCGGCACCAACGAGGGGTCTTCGGTCAGCCCGACTCCTTCGAGCAGGCTGAGCAGGGTGGGGAAGTCCGCCATCACGCTGGGCTGGATGCCTTCGCCCAGGGCGCTCGCGGCGGCCGCGTGGGAGGAGGCGCCGGCGAGCGTCGTGGGGGGCGAGAGCGCGGCCTGCACCGACGCTTCGCCGAGTCCCAGCACGAACTTCGCCTTGCCGTCGGATCCGCGCCCGGCGGCGATCACCAGCTCGAGCGGTACGCCGCCGACCCTGGCCGTGGCAGCGGCTTCGGTGCCCGCGATCGAGGCAGCGCTCGCCGAGTCGCCGGCCTGGCGCAGCTGCGCGGTGAGCTTCCCCACCGCCGCCTTGGAGCGTGCGGGGTCTTCGGAGGAGATCACGACGGCAGCCTTCAGTTCGAGGATGCTCGATCCCGCCGCGAAGATCCCCGCCGGGCCCATCCAGCTGGCGTAGTCGCTTCTGGCCTGGGCCGTGTCGGCGCCGAGGATCTGCAGCGGCCCGGTCAGCCCGGTCAGCAGCGAGCCGAGGCTCAGCGCGCCGGTCGACCCCTGCGAGCCGCCTCCCAGCAGCGAGCCGATCGTCTTCAGGGCCAGCACGTCCCCGGAGAGGTTCGTGCCGGCATGGGCCAGGCCGACGGCCAGCCACGATTCGCCCGGGAGCGCCGACAGCGCTTCGGCGGCCTGTGGATCGCTGCTCAGCAGTCCGGAGCCGGTGCCGGGTGCAGCCAGGGTGTCGAGGTCGAGCGTCAGCGAGCCGGACGCGGCGAGCAGTGAGATGTTGGCCTGGCGCCCGCCGCTCAGCAGCCGCACCAGCCCGCCGGCCTGGCCGCCGCCGGACACCACGCCTGTCGGGTTGACGTAGAGGTGTCCGATCGCGTTCGCCGGCGCCTGGGCCGTCAGCTTGGCGTAGCCGGGGGCGCCGGTCAGCGACGCTTCGCCCTGTTGGGCGTCGATCACCGCGCGCAGCCCCGCTTCGCTGCCGATCACGGCGAAGCGCCCGACCAGCCCGAAGGCGTCGCCGTCGGGGGCGACTTCGTAGGAGACACCGCGGTAGCTCGCCGGACGCGCGCCTGCGCGCTTGGCCTGCATCGCCAGGAACGAGCGTGCGGCGGAAGCGTCAGTGGTGTCCATCACGAGCGCCCCGTCGAGGCGCCCGGCGCCGAACGAGAGGCCTGAGGGCTGGCTGGTGCCCCCGAGCCCCTGCTGGACGAGGTCGAGCAGTGGACCGGCCGAGCCCAGCGAGCTCAGGAAGAGGCCGGCATGCGGCCCCAGCCAGGGGGCCACTTCCTTCTGGTAGTCGAGGGCGGGCGATCCGGGCGTGCGCAGGATCCCCAGCAGTCGTTCGTAGGGGTCGGCCTCGCCGGTCAGCTGCTGGCCGGCCGCGAGCGCGCCGGTGCGCTGGGCCCCGGACGGTCGGACAGTCGCCCCCAGATAGAGCGGTGCCGAGGCGGGCACGACGCTCGCCGGGTCGGCTTCGGTCCCGTCTGCGCTGGAGGAGGATCCGCAGCCGGCGATCGCGACCGCGGCCAACAGCCCCAGCAGGAGCGGCAGGACCCGGGCGCGACCCGTCGCGCCCGACGCGAGTCGTGACCGTGAGGTGGGGGGAAGGTGTGGCGGCAGAGCGGCGTCCTGGTGCGGTCCCAGCGGGGAGGCGATCGTATGCGCCGGGCCCGGGCCGGCGCAAGGGCCTACCTGCAAGCCGCCTCTCAGGCGGCGCCGATGCACTCCGTCTTGCAGCGTTCCGGCACCTGCCGGCGTCGGCTCGGTCCGAGCGATATCCCCCGCCCCACGGGGGATATCGAACGAAGAGAGGGTGCTGTGAGGGTGTTGTGGGAGAAGATGTGCAAATAGGGTTGCATTGTGGGAGGAAGTGGGATATCTTCGCCGCAGCGAGCCGGGATGGAGGGGCTCCTCCCACTCCTCCATCTCGGCTCGGTAAACAACTTCGGAGCTCCCCCCAGTGGTCCCCTTTCGCGGC
>JBKQOO010000208.1:0-15368 GCA_052145475.1 Solirubrobacteraceae bacterium | reverse complement strand
GCTCGCTGCAGGCTCGATGGGCCCGAAGGCGGAGGCTGCCGCGCGTTTCGCCGAGGGCGGCGGCCGCGCCGTCATCGCCTCCATGGAACAAGCAACAGCAGCGCTCCATGGGGAAGCCGGAACTGCTGTCAACGCCCGGCGATAGCGACCCGGGCATGGGGCGCCTTGGCGCCTGCGCAGACCCGAGTGGTGTACGCCTGTTGCCAAGAACCGAGTGATTTGCAGGCTGTTCTCACAGAGGCGACGACCGGAATCGAACCGGTGTAGACGGCTTTGCAGGCCGCTGCGTAGCCACTCCGCCACGTCGCCGGGTTGCGCCACTAGGGTACATGGCTGAGGGCCGGGCTCCGAACGGTTGGACCTCCCGCTTGGGCGAGCTTCATCGGTAGCTCCGCCGCCCAGGGCGCTGGAGACGCTCGAGCGCTGACCGCAACCCACCGGGAGCGGCCGTGTCTTAGTGGGACACCACCGTCGCCGCCCGCGACCCGGCGCGCCGGTTCTCTCTAGCTCATGCGGTCGCGCTCGGAAGGAGGCGAGAGCCGATGTCGGGTCTGCGAAAGCTCTGCTGCGCCATGCTCCTCACGTCCCTCTCGGCCTGTCTGCTGGCGAGCGGCGCGCTGGCCTCGCACGGCCAGAGCACGTTCTTCGAGTCTCCTGGGCTGCTGCTGAACCCGACGACGCGGCCGGGCACGATGGCAACGCTGCAGCGTCTCGGCGTGAGGGCGCTGCGCGTCGAGCTCAGCTGGCACACCGTCGCGCCGAGCCCCAACAGCGTCCGACGGCCGTCCTTCGACGCGACCAACCCGGCCTCCTACAACTGGGGCCGATACGACCCGCTGATCGAAGAAGCGCACCGGATGGGGTGGCGCATCCTGCTGACGGTCACCTCGCCCGTGCCGCGCTGGGCGACTGCGGTTCCCCGCAAGGACTCGTTGGTCACGCAGCCCAACGCCTCGCAGTTCGGGAAGTTCATGACAGCGGTCGGGCGTCACTACGGCCAGGTGGTCTCGCTGTTCTCGATCTGGAACGAGCCAAACCACCACGAATTCCTCGAACCACAGTTCAACCGCAACGGCACGCCGGCCTCGCCCCGGATCTATCGAGCGCTCTACCAGGCCGGATACGCTGGTCTGGTCGCGGCGGGACTGGCCCATCCCGCCGTGCTGATCGGCGAAACGGCCCCGGAAGGGGAAACGAGGCCGCAGACGCCGGTGCGGGCCGGATCGGCGCACAACCTCGCTCCGCTGGCCTTCCTTCGCGGTGTGCTGTGCCTGGACTCGCACTACCGACCTGCCGGGTCCTGCGGGCGTCTTGCGAGCAGCGGCTGGGGTGTGCACCCCTACGCCAGCGCCTACGGGCCCTTCTACGTGCCGCGCAATCCCGAAACAGTCTCGATCGGCTCGCTGTCGCGGATCACACGCGCGCTCGACCTCGCCTCGCGCGCCGGAGCGCTGCCCTCGCATCTGCCCGTCTACATCACCGAGTTCGGAGTGATGAGCAAGCCGAACCGCTACCAGGGCGTTCCGGTCGCCCAGCAGGCCGAGTACGACGCGATGGCCGAGCGCATCGCCTACTCCAACCCGCGCGTGGCTTCTTTCTCCCAGTACCTGCTCCAGGACGATCCGACAGTCCCGCCGGGCTCCCGCAAGGTCGCCTTCCAGACCGGGCTGCTCTACGCCGACGGCAAGGCCAAGCCGCTGTTGGCCGGCTTCCCGCTTCCGCTGACCGTCACCAGGCAGGGACACGGGTATTCGCTGTGGGGCTATGTTCGTCCCGCCGGCGGCGCCACATCGGTGACCGTGGAAGTGAAACGTCCCGGGGCGCGGCGCTTCAAGGTGCTCCAGCAGGTCGGAACGAACTCCGCCGGCTACTGGACCCTGACCTCAGCCGTCTCGGTGAGCCAGTGGCGGGTCCACTGGCTCAGCCCGGCAGGTGTCAGCTACACGGGACCAGCGATCCGTGCCTACTGAGGGCGCTAACGTCGAGCCATGAGCCTGATCCGATCCGCCGCCCTCAGGAGGTTCTCCAAAGGCGCCCCGATCGGCTGGATGCTGCTCGCGGGCGACCTGGCGCTGCTGACCGGGAGACACGTCGGGCGCCTCGACGGCGAGGAGCGGCGCCGGCTCGCCGCCCTACTGGGCGCCGCGGCCAAGCGCCGCGGATCGCTCGAGCCGAGCGAGCGTGAGGAGCTCGGCGCGCTGCTCGCCAAGTTCCAGCCGCGGCTGCTGTTCGGCACGGCCGCGCGCCGGGCCAGTCCGCTGCCGCTCCCGTCTCGCCTGCTCTACGGGCGGCGCGGCAGCCCGGCCCGCAAGGCCGCGCGCAGGCGCGCCTGACCAGCGCCGCCCTCGCTCCCGGCCAAGCCGGGACTTATACGGTTCTTCGCGGCGGCTAAGGCGGCTTTTCGGCGGCTCTTATCCGTCCTTGGGCGACTTGTTAGCGACCCCTCAGGGTGGCTTCGCATGATGGCCTCACCCCCATAGAAAGATCCGAGGTGAGCAGTGAACGCAAGACGCCTATTCGCACCGATGCTGCTGGCAGCCGTGATCGGCGGCGTGATGGCCGCCGCTGCGATCAGTCTGCTCGCGCCTTCCTCCAACAGCCGGGCCAGCCGCACGGCCTCGACGGTCGCCACGCCGACGGCCCGGAGCGGTGCGACACGGCAGACAGTCGCCAACACGGCGCTGACCGCCACGCAGCTCTACCAGCAGGACTCACCCGGTGTCGTCGCCATCACGAACACGACGGCCCAGGGCGAGGACAAGGGCACGGGGATCGTCCTCAACAACGAAGGACTGATCCTGACCAACGACCACGTCGTCCAGGGCTCCACGGCCCTGCAGATCAACGTGGACGGCTCGGCCAGCGATTCGCGGTCGGCAACGCTGGTCGGTGAAGAAGCCAACAGCGATCTCGCCCTGATCAAGGTCAACCCATCCGGACTCGGCCTGAAGCCGCTCACCCTGGCCTCCTCCGGCAGCGTGCAGATCGGCGACCAGGTGTATGCGATCGGCAACCCCTACGGCCTGGAAGAGACTCTGACCAAGGGCATCGTCTCGGCTCTGAACCGCGAAATCTCCGCGCCCGACGGCGCCAAGATCACCGGCGCGATCCAGACCGACGCCGCGCTCAACCCCGGCAACTCGGGCGGGCCGCTGCTCAACGACCAGGGTGAAGTGATCGGCGTGAACTCACAGATCGCAAGCGACGCGGCCAGCGTCGCCGGCTCCCAGCCCGGCAGCACCGGAGTCGGCTTCGCGATCTCCTCGGCCACCGTCGCCAAGGCGGTCAAGGCGATCCAGTCCGGTAACGGCGTCACCTACGCATCGGCCACCAACAGCCAGCCGAGCACCCAGGAAGCCGAATCGGCTCAGAGCCCGTTCGGCACCCGCGGCGGCTACGGGCGCCAGGAAGAACAGGGCGGGGAAGAAGCCCAGCGCGGCAGCGAAGGCGCCGAAACCCGAAGCGGAACCGAAACAGGCGGCGGCGAAGAAGCGACCGAAGGCCCTCGCGGGCTGCTGATCCCCTGACCCTCCCCACACGTGTCCGGGCGCCGCTGGGAGGCAGTTGGCGGCGCCCGGACCACGGGGAGACCCTGTCCGGAGCGGCCACGAGCCGAATCCGCGCTGATACCCTCTAGACCGTTCCCAGGGCGATTAGCTCAGCTGGGAGAGCGCCGCCTCGACAAGGCGGAGGTCACTGGTTCGAGCCCAGTATCGCCCATCACCCGAAAGCCCTGCAAATCGCCGTGTTTTCGCGTTTCCAGGGATGGTCCGTGACACCAATCTGACACCGTTTGGAGGCAGTCATGGCAGCGAGCTACGTGCAGGTCGATTTCGAGTCCGGCCCAACGAAGGCATGGGAGCGGACAGGCACCGATGCCTGGCAGGAGACAGACCCGGTGTCCCGGCTGAGCCAGGGCCCCACGGTCACTACTGCCGAGGTGCTCGAGGCCGTCCTCGAGGCGATCGAGTCCTAGGAGGGTCTAGCGAAACACATAGCCGACTCATCGGAGTATGGTTGGACGGGTACTGGCCCTGCGGCCAGAGCGTCGGCCGAAGCCCGTAAGCCGCCGAAAGCGCCTCTGGCGCGGACGAGGAGATGGAGCAGAGGCAAACAGCGTTCGACTGCGGGGCCAGCGCGTTAGTCCGGCTCGCTGGGGCAACTGCCTCGCGAGTGCGCCTGGGGATGCGCACCTCGTCCGCTTTCACGGTCGTCATGCACCCGTCTCATCGAATCCGTACCAAGTGTCAAGATCCGTACGGCAAGGTCAAGGTACTGCGTTCGTCGCGTACGCGGTGCGTTCGCAGGCCATCGTGGAAGCCGCTCTGGCGAACCAGTTTTCGCACCCTCCCAACCAGTATCGCCCATCCACGCAAGCCCTGGCAAATCGCTGGGATTTCGCGTTTTGAGGTCTAGGTAGCAACCGGGTATCCGTCCGATTTTTCCCACAGACCTGCCACGTGGGCGTCAGAGACGAGCCGTCACGATGCGGCATCGACAGCGATAGGGGGTCGTGTCGGCACTACCGTTGGCCTTGAAGCGATCCGTCCTGTGTATCCCGCATTGTCAGATATGTGACCTGCCTGGATGCCCTGATGAGCGGCGGGGTGCGTACAATGCCCCGCTCTGGAGAGGGACAGGCCGACCGGCCTGGCAAGGAAATCAAGGAGGGGACACATGCGACGTATTGCTATCGCCGCTATAGCGGCCATGATGGTCGCGCTCGCCATTGCGGCGAACGCTTGGGGCTCGGCAGCTCAGCATTTCGGGCCGTATGCAAGCAACTCACCCGACGAAGGTACGTGTGGGAACACCTGGGCGAACGACACGTTCAATCGGCTGTACACCGTCAAGACGAAGCCGAAGAACGGCGCGTACAACGTCGTCGAGCAGTTCAAGAACGGCACGTTCACGACGCTCGCGGGGCCGAGCCCGGGAGCGTGTGGAACGGACCCTGGCGGGACGCTGAGCGGCACCGTCACCGGCAAGATGCAGGGCTCGTTCTCGCTCGTCGTGAGCGGCGGGACCTATAACGCAGGGGCGACCTGCTCGGCCCTCTGCTACACGTCGGAATTCGTCACCGATTTCTTCGGCGCCGGTGCGACGTACGAAGTGACGTCATACGACCTCCACTACAGCGCGAAGAAGCACGGCGTCTGGAAGAACGCCTCCGCAGACAAGGGCGGCAACTCAGGCGACATCACCGGCTGAGCGCCGCCGGTCTCTCGCGGCGGAAGGCGGCGGTTGACCCGCCCGGCCTTCCGCCGCCGCCGAACTGCACGAGGCGGCGTAGGAGGGGCGACGCGCTGCGCCCCTCTGTCCGCGGTCCCGACCGGCGGCTCGCGGGACGGATCGTGAATCGACAGGTGCTCGATGCCGGTCCCGGACCCCGCAGGAGCCCGTCAAGGGGGCTGAAATGGCGTCAAGCGGAGTCAAGCCGGGCCAAGCCGCGGCAAGCAAAAGCCCTGCTAGTGCCACAACAAGTGCTGAGTAGCAGGGCTTTTCTCGTAGCCTCGACAAGGCGGAGGTCACTGGTTCGAGCCCAGTATCGCCCATTTCGTTGTCGTTGTGACAACAATCCTCCTGCAAACGGGCACCTCCGATGTTCGATCGCTCGGCTCCGATACGGGGCGCGGCAAGTCGGGGGCTCCGATACGGGGCGGCGCGACTGCTGGGGCCTGCGGCGGCTGCCGCTCTGACCGCAAAGCAGGAGCCTGTTGCAGGTCAGCAAGACTGCTGCTCCTCGTCCCTAGCGGGCGTCTGCTCCGCTGAAACCAGGACGCTCGCTCGGCTCGCAAAGCAGGTGCCGCCGTCTCCGTTTGGCCCGTCTCAAGGCTCGTCACTCCAGCGGCGTGTCTTCAGTCAACCGGATGTTTCTTCGCGCTGCGGCTCCAGGGCCGCGGGCAGGTGCGACCTGGCAGTGATCCCGAGCTTTGGAAAGATCCGGTAGAGATGCGATCCGATCGTGCGGTGGGAGAGGAACAGACGCTCGCCGATCTCGCGATTTGACAGGCCCGCTGCCGCCAGCTGGGCAATCTGCAGCTCCTGGGCGGTGAGTCGGTCGCGAGCGTCCGGCGTGCGCGGCCCGATCTTCTCGCCGCTGGCTCGCAGCTCCTGGCGTGCGCGTTCACTCCAACGCGTCGCGCCTAAAGCGTCGAACAGGTTGATCGCGTCGCGTAGAGGTGCACGTGACTCTGCGCTTCTGCGCTGCCGACGCAGCCAGCGGCCGAATGAGAACAGCGTCCGCGCACGCAGGAACGGGTAGCTTCGCGACTCTTCGCCGAGCGCCGCCACGAAGTGAGCCTCGGCGTGATCGTCATCGCTCATCAGCGGTCGCGCGCAGGCCAGACCGGCGCTCAAGATCGGCGGCGCGCTGCGCCTCGCGATCTGTTCGAGCTCGCCCATGACCTGCGTGACGTGGGCGGCGTGCTCACCGCGACCGCCGGCCTCGACGAGGTCCAGCACGGCCGGCCAGCGCATGAAGCGGTGATAGGCCGGGTCGTCCTCGTCGAACACCGCCCAGAGCGCGCGGAATGCGTCGTCGTGCCGTCCCTCGCCGAGGGCAGCTGCTCCCCGGGCGAGGTGCGCGGGAGCGAGCAGCGGGCCGCCCTTCATCGCCGTCAGTGCTCGCTCGGGTTCGGCGAGCATCGCGTCGAGGTCCGTTTCGCTACCGCCGCGCAGCGCAGCGGCGAGCGCGCCTAGGAGCTCCCCAGTGAGTCCGAACTGGGGCTGGCGAGTTTCGCGCGCCAGGGCGGCCGCCTCGGCGCCCGACCGCTCGGCCGCTTCCCAATCGCCCGCGTAGGTGGCAGCCCATGCGTAGTGGACGAGCGCCTGCGTGAGCATGCCGAGCCTGCTCTGCTCGCGCAGCCGCTCAACCGCGCGCGCCAGGAAGCGCGAGCCTGCCGCGAAGTCGCCCGCCTTCTCAGCGGCGATGCCCACATACATCGCAGCGACCGGATCGGTCATCTCCGCAAGCCGCGACTCTGCCACTCGGCGCCGCACCGACGGCGCCGTCAACTCTGGATTGGCGAGCGCGACGACGACCAGCAGTCGTGGGTCGTGGTCCGCAAAGCCGATCCCTTCGGCCGCATCGACGATGTACTGTCGCGTTCGTGCGTGGGTCCGCGTCCACCAGCAACGATGCGCGATCGGCACGAGCGACCGCAATGCCGCATCCGGATCGCCGCCGGCGAGCAGCTGTTCCGCGATCGTGACGAACGTCTTGGCGGCGCCCTTCTCGAACCAGACGTCGCCACTGATCATCTGCTGCAACCAGGCCAGGCGGGCGGCCTCGAGCGGACCAACCTCGAGTGATTCCGCCTCCCTGAGAAGCCGGCTCACAACGTCGACGCGCCCGAGGTCGTACACGAGCTCGGCTGCCCGCACCAGGCGTTCGCCCTTCTGGCGCGGATCGGCTGTGAGCATGGCGGCGCGCTCGAGTGCGGCCGCGGCGACCATGACCGCACCGCGCCGGCGGGCGATCTGCGCCTGCTCTTCCAATGCCGACGCGACTTCCTCGTCAGGCCCGACTGCGCACGCGGCGCGGTGCCAAGGGCGGCGCTCCGGGTCGCGCACGACCTCTGCCAAAGCCGCGTACATCGCGAGCCGCTGCGCCGGCGGCGCCGTGCTCTGCACCGCCGAGCGGATCAGCGGATGTTGAAAGCGCACCTCGGATCCGTGCGCCTGCGCCAGGCCGCGTTCGGCCGCGCCATCCAGAGCAGAAAGCGCCACCTGATTCCCGCAGACGCGCGTGGCTGCCGACAGGAGTTCCGCTATCGAGGCTTTGCCGTCGAGCGCCGCGGCAAGCAAAACAAGGCGTGTGTCCTCGCCGAGCCCGTCGAGGCGCGCCCCGAACGCGCGCTCCAGGCGCGCGGTCAGCGCCGCCGGGGTCGGCGAGAGCAGCTCGGCGGGGTCGCCGACTTGCGGCATGACCCGCGCAAGCTCCATGAGTCCGAGCGGATTGCCGCCGGCCTGGGCCAGCACGCGGCCCCGCACGTGCGGAGGCAGCCCCGGCGCAACGCGGTCGAGCAACTTCTCGGAATCGGATGCGGACAAGCGGCCGAGTTGGAGGATCGGCAACCCGGCCTCCTCGAGCGCTGTCGAGAACCCGTCGCGAACACCGGCGATGAACACCACCGGCTCGTTCTCCAGCCGCCGTGCGATGAAGCTCAGCACGTCAAGGCTCGAGCGGTCGAGCCACTGCGCGTCGTCCGCGATCAGCAGCAGTGGGCTCGAGTCGGCCGCGTCGGAGACAAGCCGATAGGCGGCAAGGGCGACGCGGAACGGATCCGCCTCCACCAAGTCGGCGACACCGAATGCTGCGTCGAGCGCTTGGCGCTGTGGATCCGGAAGCCTCTCGATGTGGCTGCCAATCGGCCCAAGCAGCTGGTGCAGTCCCGCGAAGGCGAGCTCGGACTCGGACTCGACGCCCACGGTCGCGAGCGTGCGAGCACCCAAGGAGCTCGCACGCCCGCGCGCGCGGTCCAGCAACGCCGACTTTCCGATCCCGGGCTCCCCGCGGATCACGAGCGCTCCGCCGCGGTCGCGGACGCGGTACAGAAGCGCGTCGACCCGCGCAACCTCCTCGTTGCGCCCGATAAGCTCGCTGGTCGCATCGGGCGGGCTCGACACGGTCATTTGCCGAGCATAGAGCGGAAGCAGTCACATGACTTAAGCGAAGGGCGCAGGCCAGAGCTACGTTACGGCCGTGGCAACGAGCCATGAGACCTACACGGTGAGACGCCTGACCGTCGAAGTCCCAGGCGTCCGCGAGTTCCAGCAGCTCTACGAGCGGGCGGTGCCCGCCAATCCGGTCGAGAAGATCGTTGCGCTCGTGCAACGCGGAGCGAGCTGGGCGGAAGTATTGGATGCGCATGCAGAATGGGCCCCGCACGGATTTCTCATCTACTTTCGCAATGACGTGCATCCCGTGATGCAGCTCGCGAGCGACGACAACGACTGCATCGCCTACCTGATGGGAAACGTCACCATCGCTGAGCAGATGTTCCGCCACGATCCCCGCGTGATGCTCTACGCGCCACTACATACAGTCATTTGGGAAGACGCACACAAACGCGCGTGGTTCAGCGCCGACCAGCCGAGCACGCAGTTCGGAAGCTTCGGAATCCCCGCGGTCTCAGCGGTCGGCGTAGAGCTCGACAGAAGGCTCGCGGCGCTCTTGGAGGCGCTCCGCGTCGAGGTGCCGATGGCACTGCTCTCCTCGACCGCAGCCGCCTGATCACCCGCGCACGAAAGCAGTCGCGTGACTCAAGAGAAAACGGACGCTACGCGTCAGGCTGCGGCTCGATTGCACAGCAACTACCGAGAGGATGAATATGTCTCCGAAGAGCAAACCGAGCATCGTCTTCTGCCACGGGATCTGGGCCGACGGTTCGTGCTTCAGCAAGCTCATCCCGCCACTGCGCGCCGAGGGGCACGAGGTGATCGCCGCCCAATACAACCTCGACACGGTTCAGACCGACGTTGACAGCGTGACTCGCTCGCTCGGACGGGTATCGAGCCCTGCCATCCTCGTCGGCCACTCCTACGGCGGCGCGGTCATTACGGGCGCCGGAACCGACGACCGCGTCGTCGGGCTCGTCTACATCGCCGCGCTCGCGCCGGATGAGACGGAAACCCTTCAGGGCCAGCAGGACAAATTCGCGGTCACCAACGTGTTCAAGCAGATCGAGGTCGCGGACGATCGCGTCTGGATGCTCCCCGAAGGTATCGAGTCCTTTGCGGGCGACCTGTCCCAGGAGGAAAAGCAGATCGTGTGGGCGACCGCGGCGCCACCCGCCGCGAACCTGTTCAACGAAAAGGCCCCAGGGGTCGCCTGGAAGACGAAGCCGAGCGCCTACATCGTGGCCACGCAGGACCACGCCGTCAATCCCGAGCTAGAGCGGTTCTCCGCGGAGCGCATGGGCGCCACGACATACGAGGTCGAGAGCAGCCACGTCCCGATGCTCTCGCACCCCGACATCGTGCTCGACGCGATCCGTAACCTCTCGATGGCCGTCGAGGAATCTCTGGCGACGGCGTAAAGCAATTGGCGTCCAACAGGAGTTGCGAGTCAGGCGGGACGGACTTTCCGCCCCGCCTGATCTCGGTTCTACGAGATCACGGCTCTGCCGCTCTCGAACGAAAGCGGGCAAACCCATCGCTCGGACCAACGCGATCGCTCTGGACGAGCAGCAGCAGTCTCGCTGGGCGTGGGCGAGACGACTCCTATCGCGGCGAAGCGGGCGTCTCACGCGTCCCCGGGGGGCTCACGGCCGGCTGCGCGGCGGAGGTACGCCGTAGCGTCCGCGAGCCACCCGCACGAATCTGGGGGCCGGGCCCTTGAGGTGGCCGGCGAGCGTTGCCTTGACGGACGACCACCGCACGGGTGCGCCCAGGAGAGCCTCCACCCGCGCGTACACGTCGCGAGCGTGCATCGGCTCTCGCTCCTCAATTAGCACCTGCGAGATGGCGCCGATGAGCTGTCCTTGCCGTGGATGCGCGGTGCCGATCGTTCCGCCGCTGACTCTGGGAGTGCAGGTTCGACTGCGTTCGCGAGCGGCGTCGGCGTCGCTGGATGCGTCGTTCAGCAAAACCTCCAGTGGTGCTGGAGGGTTGGAGTGGTGTCCACTAAGGTCCATTCGTCATACCTTTACGGGGGTCGTGGCGCCTTTTGGCGAAGGAGCCGGCGACAGGTTGGCGACGCGCGCTTCGACGGCTAAGCGGGAGCGCCGCTGCGGGACGTCTAGACGCTCGCTTTTCGTCCGCGGCGGCAGCGAGCCGCGTCTGATGCGGACGTCTGCTTTTCGCGCATAGCGCCGGCGTGCGACGTGCCGGTGTGGAGCGGGTCAGGCCTCGGCTGTCGACTGAGCGCCGAGGAGCGCTGCTGCGCGGGGCTCAAAGGCGCCGTAGCCGTGCTCGCGTGAGAGCTCGAGCGCGTGTGTGGCGTGCTCCCATGCGCCGTCGGTGTCGCCACGCTCGGCGAGTGCTTCGGCCCAGCCGAGGTGACCGCGGGCTGTCCACAGCGGCATCTCGTTGGCTTCGTGAAACTCGCACGCGAACTGCAGGTGCTTATCGGACTGCTCGTGCTCAGCGAGGACCGACGCGAGCAGGCCCAGGTACAGTCGCGCATGTCCAGCGCCCCAGAGTGTGTGCCAGTCGACTTGGTCAGCCCACGGCTCGATGAGGTGATAGAGAATCGCGGCGACCTCGCCGTTGCGTGTCTGAGCCACCGCGTCGGCGTAGAGCACGAGCGCGGTCAGCTCATCTGTTGCGGGCCGGACGTCCGCGAAGCGGTCGCTCGCCGCCCGCGTGAGGATCATCGCGGCGTCCTCGCGACGGCCAAGCCAGCACAGGCTGGAGGCTAGGAGCGCGCGCAAGGCAGGGATGGCCGGATTGGCCTCCACGCTCTGCTCGAGCATGGCGATGATCTCCTCGCCGCGGCCTTGGAAGAGGCGCAGATAGAACATCTGTATCCCATAGAAAAGGAGAGCGTCAGGCTGCTCCGCCTCCTGTGCGCTCTGAAACGCTCGCTCGACGAGGCGCTCGCCGGCAACCAGGTCGCCTCGGATCAACGCCAGCCCCGAGGTCGCCCACTCGGTCCGCCAGACGAGCGTGGGTCGCCCCAGCTCTGCTGCGATCTGCCGCATGCGCTCGAGCGCCGCTTGAACCCGCGCGAGTTCGCCTTGTTGGCCACAGACCAGCAGTTCGCGGTTGGCTGCCTCAAAACGGCGTGCAGGATCGTCCAGCTCGTCGGCGGCCCTGACCAGCTCATCTGCGAGGGTAGCTCGCAGCTCGACCCTCTGCGCGCCCTCGAGCGCGAGGGACGCGCTCACCAGCACATCGGCCAGCGCCCGCTTGTCTCCAGCGCCACGCGCGAGCTCTATGGCTTCTTCTGCGAGCGCCCAGCGGCGTGCGAAGTCGTGGTCCCAGTTCAGCTCCTGCGCCCGTAGCCCGACCAGGCGGGCGCGTCGAGCGGGATTCGGGGGATCGTCGAGCTCGATAGCACGCTCGATGGCGGTAATGCGCTCGTCGTCGATTGCACCAAGTGCGCTGGTGAAGCCTCGGTTGTTGGCCAATGAGGCACGAGCCGCGAGTTCGCCGTCTTGCAACTTCGAGGCGATGCGCGATGCCTCCAGGAGGGTCTCGCGGAATGCCGCGAGGCCGGTCTGAAGTTGCGCTTCGCCGAGCCCGATCAGCGCCTCGCAGCGCTCCCGGCTGTCCGCGTCGGCGGTCTGCTCGACAGCATCTGTGAAGTGCTTCACCGCCTCGGCCGGGGCCAGGTTGTTCAACGCACGCCGTCCGGCTTCCAAGGCGTAGTGGGAAGCCTTGGTCTTGTCGACCGAGACGGCCGCTAGGCGCCAGTGCAGCGCGAGCTCCGCGAAATGCTCGCCGGGGTCGGCTCCGTAGAGCTCCTCGAGCGCTTCCGCCACGCGCTGGTGCATGCGCGCCCTCCGTGTCGCACCGAGTCCGTCATACAACGTCTGGTTGATCAGAGCGTGTACGAAGCGAAACCGACCGACCTGCTCTGAGGATTCGGCCAGCACCGACGCAGCGACCGCCGCCTCGAGGTCGTCCAGCAGGCGGGCCTCTTCGATCTCGATGACTGCCGAGAGCAGCTGCAGGTCAAACTCGCGGCCCACCACCGCAGCGAGCCGCAGAGCCTCGAGCGACTCCTCGCCGAGGCGCTCCACGCGCCGCTCGATCACATCACGCACGCTCTCCGGCATCGCGATCCCCGCGGAGGTATCAATGCTCCACCTGGCACTCGCCTCGTCGAAGACGAGCGCACCGGACTCCGACAGACCCCGAAGGATCTCCCCCACAAAGAAGGGGTTACCGTCGGTCTCGGCCGCGATCTGGGCGGCCAGCTCGATCGCGTCAGCCTCGAGCTGATGGCCTGCGAGCGC
Source organism: Solirubrobacteraceae bacterium (assembly GCA_052145475.1). Lineage (GTDB taxonomy): Bacteria > Actinomycetota > Thermoleophilia > Solirubrobacterales > Solirubrobacteraceae > Palsa-744. Next base: position 2,460 of record JBKQOO010000208.1, on the reverse strand, counting down.
GGTCATGATCTCCGCCACCTCGTCAGCGCCAAGGCCGTAAAGCGCGATGCGCTGCACCCCCTGCAGCGAGCGCAGGTCAGCCAGCACCGCGGTGAACGGATGGTCCTTGCCGAGGTCCGAGTCGCGATAGGTGACGATCACCTCAAGCGCCGCTTGCTCGCTCGAGCGCAGGACGTGCCTCAGCAGCGCCAGCGACTGCGCATCAGCCCAGTGCAGGTCATCGAGCACCACGCACAACGGCACCATCTCCGCCACCTCACCCAACAGTCCGGCGACCGCGTTGAACAGCAGGTAACGCTCTGTCTCCGGGTCAGAGGACTGGGGCACCGGGAGGTCTTCGCTGCGCTCGGCCAGGTTGCGCACAAGGCGCACCAGCTCTCCGCCATGACGTTTGACATGCCGGGAGATCAGCTGATCCGGTGCGCTCTCGATGAGCTGCGAGCACACCCCGATCCACGGCTCATACGGCACCGCCAGCTCCTCCGTGCACGCGCCCCACACAACAGCGAAGCCATCTGAATGCGCATCGTGCGCAGCGAAGCTCGCAAGACGCGTCTTGCCGATCCCCGGCTCACCCGAGAGCAACACGACCTGACGCTGACTCGCTCGTGCCAGGTTCACGGCCTCCTCAAGCGCCGCCCGCTCCGCCACGCGCCCGACGTATGCGAGCGGAGGCACCGAACGCAAAACGGCAGGCAGAGGCCAGCGGCTTGCGCCGCCCGTCTCCTCCGAAACCGGAGCCCAGGACACCGATAGCGCCTCCACCGGCTTCTCAAAGCCCTTCAGCTCCAGCTCGCCTGCGGAGCTGAACTCGATGCCCTTGCAGCGCCCTGCGAGCGTCTGAACCAGAGCCGAGACGAGAATCCCGTCGGAGGGAGCTTGCGCGCACAGACGCGCCGCCTCGATCGAGGGCATACCGAAGTAATCCCCGTCCTTGATCGTCGACTCGCCCGCGCCGAGACCGATACGGACGTGCAACGCCTGCTCGGCCTGACGGTAGCGACGCTCAAAGCGCTGCTGCATCGCCACGGCGCATTGCACAGCCGCCGACGCCGAGGCGAACGCCACCATCAGCCCGTCGCCGGTGTTCTTGACCTCCCTCCCATCCGAGGATGCGATCGCGTCGCGCAACAGCTCGAAATGCTCTTCGCGCAGCTCATCCGCCCGCACGGGCCCTACCGAGTTCGCAAGCCGCGTCGAGCCGACCAGATCGGTCAGCAGGATCGTCGCAAGCTCGACCGACTCCGCCACCAACAACCCCCTCGCTCAGGTCGCCCGAAAGTACCACCTCCACGACGCTCGAAGTAGGCCGGCGCTCCGCTCCCCCTATCGCGTGAAGGCAGCCGTCTCGGCTCGGGAGCGCGTGGCTCCTGCTGCGGACGAAAACCAGCAGTCTCGGTGAGCTTGGGCAGACGCTCCCTGTCGCGGAGAAGCGGGCGTCTCAGCCGCTACCGGGTTCCTGACGTTCGTTTGTGCGGAGAGGGGACGCCGTAGCGTCCGCGCGCCACCCGGATGAATCTGGGGGATGGGCCCTTGAGGTTGCCGGCGAGGGTCGCCTTGACCGATGCCCAGCGAACCTGTTCGCCCAGGAGAGCCTCTACCCGCGCGTGCACGTCGCGCGCCTGCATCGGATAGCGCGCGGCGATAAGCACCTGCGAGATGGCGTCGATGATCCGGCCTTGCCGTGGATGTGCGGCACGGACCGCCGTCCCCGGCGGTCCTGGAGCGCAAGCTCGACGGTCCACGGCCGCCTCGAGGCGAGTTTTTGGGTCCGGGGATGTCCCGTCGAGCAAAGCCTCTACTGGCGCTGGAGGGTTGGAGTGGTGTCCACTAAGGTCCACTGGTCAAAGGCGCTTGTTGGCGGGCTTTCGCCGGTCTCTGCCGGATAGGTGCCGCCGTAGCGCCGGACTGCTGCGCCCAACCGTAGCCGCTACCTCCGCAGATTTTCACCCGGGATAGCGGCGGCTCAGGAGAACCTCTGTACTGGCTCATCCTTTGCCAGGTGTGATCTGTGACGAGTTTCAGCGAGCGCGACCGAACGCCGCACCTGGGTTGTACGCAATATGGTACACTTCGGCTATGGCGAAGACGGTGCCAGTCCGTGAGTTCCGGACCAACTTGAGTGCCCTGCTGAGTGACGTCGCCGATCGTCGTGATCACGTGCTCGTGACGCGCAACGGCAAGCCGGCCGCTGTGCTTGTTCCGATCGACGAGTACGACGCGCTCGAGGAGACGGCGGAGATCCTGTCGGACTCAGCGACACTGGGCGCGATCGAAGCGGGCCTGGCCGAGCTCTCGCGCGGGGAGACGGTCACGCTTGCCGACCTGCGCGCCGAGCTGGACGAGCGGCGCCAAGCCCGCTGAGCGGTGGCGCGCGTTGTTCTCGCGCGCCGCGCCCGCGGCGAGCTGCTCGAGCTCAACTGGCCGCTCATCGACGCGATACAGGATGCGCTCGGGCTG
>JBKQOO010000207.1:0-44443 GCA_052145475.1 Solirubrobacteraceae bacterium | reverse complement strand
CGGCCGGCTCACGACGGAGGAGGCCGAGAAGAATGGCCTGTCTGCACTCCCAGAAACTCGGCGTTTGCGAGCGGAACAACGCGATCGTGGCGGCCGTTGATGACGGTGACCGGGTTCTCGATCAGCGGAAGCAACTCGGCCAGCTCTGGGAGCTGCTCGGGATACCGGCGGGCGTAGCTCATCGATTCCACGAAGCGGTCCCCGTCGTAGCACTCCAGGTAGTCCGCGCGAACCTCCTCGTCTACGCCACCTGCGATCGTCTCGATCGCAGCGTTGACGATGTCGCGTGCGTCTATCCTGCGGTACTTGTCGAGGTCCGGATCGAGCACCCACGACGCCAGCGGCTCGCCGAGTTGCAGCGGGACGGCAGCGCCGCCAGTGCCGACGATCACGCTCGCGAACCGCTCGGGATGCGCGGCCGCAGCGAACAGCGCGGCCGAGGTTCCGACGTCGGGGGCAACGACGTGTGGCACACCTATGTCGACCTCGGCAACGAGTTGCGCCAGGAATTCACCCATCGCCCGCGGAGACATCACATCCGGCCGGCCTTCCGAGGCGCCAAACCCGGGAAGGTCGACAGCGTAAAGCCGAGCATGCTCGGCGAGCTGGTCCCACATCCCGGCGAACGCATAGATGCTCTCCGGCCATGGACTGGTGAGCAGGATCGTTCGCTCGTGGGAGCCGCCGCTGTCAGCGTAACGGATCCGCAGACCGTCAATCGTCCGGAACTGCGGCCTGATCAATGTTGACGGCGAGGTGCTCATAGATAACTCCTTTCGGTCTCTGCTAGCCGGTGAAGACGTGCCTCTCCATGTTTCGTCACGTTCACCGGTGGGTTCCGTCTCCGAGCAGCGGCCCGATCGCGAGCTCGGCCTCCGGCGTCTGGAAGCCGCGTTTGATCGCGGCCTGGATTCGGCTCTGTGCCTCGGGGTCGCCCACCTCCGCTCCGAACATGTCCGAGTCGCGGCGGAAGTCTTCGACTGGCGCAAGCGCAATCGCGTTGACGCGCCGCTTGACGTTGATGTGCCCGGCGGGGGGGAACGCCGCGATCCGCCGAGCGAGTGAGGAGACGAAGCCGTCGAGCTCTGCGGCCGGCAAGGAGCGGTTGATCCAGCCGTAGCGCTCGGCGAGGTCTGCGTCGAAGTCTTCAGCCCCCAGCATCACCTCGAGAGCACGCCCCCGGCCCATGAGGCGCGTGAGATGCTGAACCGCGCCGCCGCCAGGTAGCGTGCCGAAGGCCGGCTCGAACTGCGCGAAGATCGCGCTCTCGCGGGCTGCGAAGCTCATGTCGCACGCCATCACGAACTCGCTGCCGGCGGCACGGACACGCCCTTCGACTTGCGCGATGCTGACGAGGCGACTTGCGCTCAAATGACGGAACAGCAGCGCGATCGAGGCCTCACCGGTGAGCTTCGCCGCCTCCGTGCGGTACTCGTTGATCCTGGTTACGTCAACATGCGAGATGAAGTAGCAGGGGTCGGCGCTGCGGAAGACAAGCACACGCACGGCCTCGTTGGCCTCCGCCGTCTGGATCAAGGCGACGAGGTCCCGGACGAGCTCGGGGCCCAGCAGGTTCATAGGGGGAGCGGCAATGTCGGCGAACAGGACGCCGGCGTCCTGCTGCAGGACGAGTGTCTCCAACGCCGGCAGATCGCTCTCCGTTGCAGGCCGCTCTTTCGCCGTGGATGACACTTGAAACTCGACGCTCACCGCGGATCGCCCAAGAAGCCCAGAACGTCGGACGCAAACTCCTCATGATGCTGGAAGAGGAACCCGTGCGCAGAGTCCGAGTAGATCTTCACATTGGCGTCGGGCACCAGGCCCGCCAGGAGATGGGAGTAGCGCGGCCTGATCATCGGGTCACTGTCGCCGTTGGCGATGAAAGTGGGCGCTTCGATCGCGGTGGCCCGCTCCAGGAACGCATGATTTGGCACGCCCCACGTGCATACCGCGTCGTACTGTGCCTGGCGCGTTTGCCAGGTCGTCGCCTTGTCGCGGTCGGCACTGCGGGAGAGCATCCGTCGCAGCGACTCCTGACCAGCTTGGCGGCTGCGAGACGATCGCGTGTAGAACACGTCGAGGTAGCCCTCGGGGTTCGGCTCCCGCCCGCCCACGGCTCCGATGACGTCGGGGCTCCACCCGTGCATCCCGGCGGCGCCCTGCGGGGCGGAGGCCGCAAGCACGAGTCGTCGCACGGCCGTGGGTCGTACCAGTGCTATCTCCTGCGCAACGAAGCTCCCGATCGAGAAGCCGAGGATGTCGACCTCTTGGAGATCGACCGCTTCGAGGAAGGCGATCGCGTTGCGCGCCATCGCCCCGACCGTGTGAGGTGTCGTCCCGCTCGATCCGCCAACGCCGGCGTTGTCGAACATGACGACACGACGCTCCGCTGAGAGCGCGTCGATCAGAGCCGGATCCCAGTTGTCGAGGTTCCCACGGAAATGCTGGAGCAGAACGATCGTCGCGTGGGCGTCACCCACTTCCCGGTAAGCGTAGGAAATGCCGTCCGAGGCCCGGACCTGCCTGTGCTCGCTCGTCAAGTACGTCTGAATCGTCGTGCTGTCGGTGACGGGGCTCATGTCGACCTTTACAGGTTGCGCTCTGGCATCACATTGCCCGCAGCCGGTCGTACGCGGACGGGTTCATCGCACACCACCGACGTCAAGGACCGCGTCGACGAACGCCTTTGGAGCCTCTTGGGGGAGGTTGTGCCCGACGCCGCCGCCTATCGCCCGGTGCGAATAGCTCCCCGAGAATTTCGCCGCATAGGCGCTTGGTTCCGGATGGGGCGCACCGTTGGCGTCACCCTCGAGCGTGATGGTGGGCACCGTGATGGCCGGTTCTTTGGCGAGCTGGCGCTCGAGTTGGAGATTTTCAGCGTCGCCTTCGGCCAGCCCGAGCCGCCAGCGATAGTTGTGAATCACGACCGCCACATGATCCGGATTGTCGAAGGACGCCGCACTGCGATCGAACGTGGTGTCATCGAAGTTCCACTTCGGAGACGCGGTCCGCCAGATGAGGCCCGCGAACTCCCGGCGATACGTCTCGTAGCCGGCTCGGCCACGCTCCGTGGCGAAGTAATACTGGTACCACCATTGAAGCTCCGCCTCCGGTCGCAGGGGCAGCTTGCCGCCTTCCTGACTACCGATCAGGTAGCCGCTCACCGACACCAAGCCGCTAACGCGTTCCGGCCATAGCGCGGCCAGGATGTTGGCGGTCCGAGCGCCCCAGTCGAATCCGGCGACGATGGCCCTTTCGATCGCGAGAGCGTCCATGAGGGCGATGGCGTCGAGCGCGAGCGCCACCTGCTCCCCGTTGCGGGCCGTCTCGTCGGACAAGAAGCGCGTCGTCCCGTATCTCCGCAGATAAGGGACGATCACGCGGTACCCGGCCGCAGCCAGTGCGGGGGTCACCTCCTCGTAGCTGTGAATGTCATACGGCCAGCCGTGAAGCAATACGACCGCGGGTCCATCGGCGGGGCCGGCGTCAACGTACCCGACGTCAAGGACGCCGGCGTCGACCTGCGTGACCTGACCAAACGACGTTGCGGCAACGGAGCTCATGCGGTGACCTGCTCGGAGCAAGTGGCGGCGACAGCGTTCCGGATCACGTCCACAACGGTCTCGGGCTGCGAGATCATGATCACGTGCGAGCCTTCGATCTCAGTTATCGTCGCGCCTGCTCGTTCTGCCATTGAACGCACGATGTCGGTACCCGCGGCCCTGTCGGACGTGGCGACGACCGCCCACGACGGTAGGTCCTTCCAGGCGGGTGCGCCGGCACGATCGGAGAATGCTGTCTCGGCGACTGGCCGCTGAGTCGCGGCCAGCAGCGCCGCATGCTTGGGCGGAACATCGGCCGCGAATGCCTCGTGGAACTTGGCCGCGTCGATGGTGAACTCGACCACGGGCTCGCCGCCTTGGAGCGATGAGCGGCGATGGGGGACTTGCGCGCTGCCTAGGACCGAGTCTCTGGAGGTTGCTGAGACCTCGCCCAGGCTCTCGCCTTCATCAGGGGCGAACGCCGCCACGAATACGAGCCCGACGACGTTCGTCGCTTTCGCTGCGGCGTCGGAGATCACGGCGCCGCCGTAGGAGTGGCCGACGAGGACGACGGGGCCGGAGATCTCCTCGAGCACGCTCGCCAAGTAGGCGGAGTCAGCCGAGAGCCCGCGGAGCGGGTTCGCCGGGGCCGAGACTGCCAGATCGTCTGCCTGCAGTCGTTCAATCACGCCGTTCCAGCTCGAGCCGTCGGCAAATGCGCCGTGCACCAGCACGACGGTCGCACGGGCGTCGGTGTGAGTTGCGTCAGTCATGGTGCTCCTTTGCTCGCCTATCGTTTGTCGTTGCGGCTGCCTTTCGAGATCACCCTTGTGCCCGGCTTTCAGGCGCGTACCTGAATGTCACCGTCAACCTCCCGGACCTCGTACACGTTGAGTGGCTCGTCCGCCGGGCCGAAGATCGCGGCTCCGCTACGGATGTCGAATCTGGAGCCGTGGCATTGGCACATGATCGTCGTCCCAGTGAGAAGCCCTCCGGACAGTGGGCATGCTCGATCGGCGCAGGTGCACAGGTCGTCGAAAGCGTAGAGACGTCCGTCGACCCGGGCGATCGAGATCCGTAGCTTGCGGTCGTCCAGGTAGTACAAGCCGACGGAGTCATTGGGGATCGTGCCGCCCGTTCCGATCGTGCGGAACGCATCGATTGCGAGCTTGGTCATCGTCCTCTCCGTTCGTCAGGCCGTCAGTAGGGGTAGTCGGGGATGACGTCAGACATCTTCGCGTCGAGCCGCAGCTCGCCCGGGGCGCCGGCGGGCACGAACGGATGGTGCGGCATGACCGCGTCGATACGCTCGTACCCGGAGCCCAAGGGAGGTCTCCTGTCCTCGTCTCCCTTGTTGGGCCAGAGCGACATCGCGCGCTCGGCCAGAGCTGTGATCGTGAGCGACGGGTTCACTCCCGGGTTGGCCGGCATCACACTGCCGTCCATGACGTGTAGTCCGGGCTGGCCGAACAGGCGCAGGTAGGGGTCTACGGCGCCGCGCTCGCTACTCTCGCCGATCGGAATCCCGCCGACGAAGTGCGCGGACGCGTTGCGGTTGATGACCTCGGTCGTGAGCGCGGCCTCGCCGCTGTCGAGCTTCTTCGCCACTCGGTCGACGAAGTCCTCAATGACGGGGGTGTGCACGGCAGGGGGTGCTCCCGAAGGCCGGCTTCGCAGCAGGCCGTCATCCCAGGACAGCTCGAGCGACGTGTCGGTCGTCTGCATGCAGAGCGCGATGAACGTTCGCTCGGACCAGTGGCGCGGGTCGTCGAAGCCGAGCACCTCAGCCGGGTGCTCGACAAGCTCCTTTATCCACGAGGCCGTCGGATGCTTCTGCTCGCCGTGCTGATGGTAGGTCACAAGGAATGCGAAGACGTTGCTTCCGACTCCCCATACGGTCGGCTCGACACTGGTCGCCGGATCCGGCCACACGCCTGAGGTGATCGAGACGGACCCGGGCGTGATGTGGATCTTCTCTGGATCGCGATGCCACTGCCCGTGCGGTCGCGTGACGGCCAGCAGCTGCTCCGAGTTGGTCCGCGCTCGCTGCCCGAGCTCGCTCGAGAGGCCGGTCAGGCGGGCCTTGTGCTGCATGTGGTGCAGCAACTTCGACGAGCCGTATGCATGGGCGGCAACGATCACCTGCTCGGCGTTGTACGTGTGATGGTCCCCATTCACGGCACGCTGAGCCCAGCCGGGATGGCGCACTTGCACCTCGAAACCGCCTCCGTCGAGCGGCGAGAGATCGTACACCTCGCTCAATTCATGAACCTGGGCTCCAAGCTGTTCCGCCAGGTACAGGTAGTTCGTCGTCAGCTTGTTCTTGGCGTTGTGGCCACAGCCGATGTTGCAGTTTCCGCACGAGATACAGCCGGTTCGCCGCGGCCCCACGCCGCCGAAGTAAGGGTCCTCGGCTTCTAGGCCCGGGCTCCCGAAGTACACGCCCACGGGGGCCTTGTTGAAAGTCTCCCCTCGCCCGATCTCGCTCGCGGCCTGTTGCAGCGCCCGATCGATGTCGGTGGGCATGTAGGGGTAGCGAACGACCCCGAGCATCCGCCTAGCCTGGTCGATGCACGGCGCCAGCTCGTCGGCCCAGTCGGTGATGTCCGCCCACTCGCGTGCATCGAAGAACTGCTTCGGCGGGACATACAGCGTGTTCGCATAAACGTGCGAGCCGCCGCCCACGCCCGCTCCGCAAAGCATCAGGACATCGTCTAGGTACTCGATCCTCTGGATCCCGTACAACTCTGCTGCGGGGAACCACAGGAACTTCTGCAGGTCCCACTCCGTCTTGGGAATATCCTCGTCCCTCCAGCGCCTGCCGGACTCCATGACGCCAACTCGGTAGCCCTTTTCCGCAGCACGGAGCGCGGCAACGCTGCCGCCGAACCCGGAGCCGATGATCACCACGTCGTAGTCGAAGCCCGGCATGCGATGCCTCCTTCCTGGTCCTGGCCGCGAGCCCCGCGTCTGCGCGGCACGTCCCCAATGCGAGCGCAGCTGTTCCCAGGGTCCTTGGCGCCCTCGGAAGCGAACGTGATCGTGCTCACACCGCTGCCCCCGCGGCTGCCTCCGCCTCGATGTCGACCGGGTTCATGATGCGGCCGCCCAGCGCTAGCGCGAGCGAGGCACCGAGAACCGCCCATGCCACAAGCACGAGGATTGGGCCCGTTACCCGCGCGCCGTTGAAGAACAGGGCTGAGCGCGCCAGGTCGACGCTCGCGCCCGGCGGCAGCACGCCGCCGATCGTCCTCCATAGGCCCGGCAGCAGTGGCCGGGCGAATGGCCCTCCTGATGCGGAGTTCCCGAGGATTACGAATACGAGAATGACGAGCCCGGTTCCTGCCGGGCCGGCCGCGGCTTGAATGCCTGCCGTGGCGGCGCCGCTCGCGAAGATGGTCAGCGCCGCGATCGCGGATAGCGCAACCACGTGGCCCGAGAACACGCCAAAGCTCACGCGGAGCATGACCACGCTGAGGATCCCGGCGAGGATGCCGAACAACGCCAGGGCCCCGATCCGCGCCGCAGCACGACGCGCGCTGCTGTCGCGCGGACTGCCGATCAACCCGATCAGCGTCGCGGCGATGTAGCCGCCGAACACCCACGCGATGACTGCGTAGAACGCCGAGGTGCCGTTCGGGTCGTTGGGCGCGAGCGGCCTGACGTCGGTCACACTCACGGCCAAGCCGTCGTGCGCAGCGGCGGCGAGATCAAACGTCCGTTCGAGCGCGATGGCGGTCGCTCGGTTCGCGGCGGACACGACGAACAGGCGGTTCTCGGCTGCGTCGTAAGCGCCGTAGACCTTGCGATCGTTGATCAGTGACAGGGCATCGGGTTGGGACGACACCCGGCGCGCATCCAGGGGGTCGCCGGGTAGGCGGTCCAGCTGTGCGACAACAGTGGGCGGGGCGACGACGGCCACTGGGACGCGGTGCGGCAATGGGTCGTGGAGGGCACCGACGTAGGAGAACGCGAACGCAAGCATCAGCACCAGCGCCGGCACCAGCGCAAGCGTGACGGCCTTCGGCCCGGGGGCCATGTTCTCGATCAACGCGCAGCTCCTTCAGTGCGAGCAGGCGGTGGCCAGTGCGGTTGGTGCCGGCCAGACCTCTGCGAGTGAGTCCGGTTCACGGTCTCGCCCTCCATTTCAAGCTGGTCGAGTTACTCCGAGTGACTACGCCGTCGACGCGTCGCGGTTCTGGGCTGACGGCGTGGGGGCGAAGAACTCGATGAGCAGCTGGTTAACGTGCTCGGCCTCGTCGTGGTGTACCCAATGCGAGGCGTCGGGCAGGCGCTCGACGCGGTCGAGGTTTGGCACGTCGTCGTGGTGGGGCTCGGCGAGCGTGGGACCGAGGTAGCGGTCGCCCTCGCCCCAGATGACGAGGGTGGGCGCCGTGATGGGCCGGATCTCGCCTGATGAGTGTCGCACCGCGAAGCGGTAGTAGTTGATCATCGCCGTCGCCGCCCCCGGCTGCGACCACGCCTCGATGTAGCGCCCCATCTCCTCGGGCGTGTACGGGGGTTGTGCGTCGCGCAGAAAGTCCTGCAAGAACTCCCAGTCGTCGGCCCGCGCGTGGTGCTCGGGCAGATCCGGGAGCTGGAAGTAGAAGAAGTACCAGGACCGTCTCAGCTGGCTGGGGTGGCGCAACCCCTCATTGAGCTTGCGCGGATGGGCCGCGTCCAGGATGGCCAGCCGGTCGACGACCTCGGGGTGGTTCATCGCGAGCGTCCAGGCAACGCTCCCACCCCAATCGTGGCCGGCCACAAGCGCGGACTCGGCGCCGCGCTCCTGAATGAGACCGCGGAGGTCGTCGGCCAGCTTGTCGACGCCGTAGGCGGCAACACCGTCGGGCTTGGACGACAGGTTGTACCCCCGCAGGTCGGGCGCGACGACGCGGAAGCCCGCTGCTGCGAGCGGCGCGATCTGCCGCCGCCAGCCGTACCAGAACTCCGGGAAGCCATGCAGCAGGACGATCAGCGGCCCCTCGCCGGCTTCGACGTAATGCAACCTCACGTCTCCGACCTCGGCGTAGCCCTCCCGAAGTTCGATTCCGGCGTCCGGCAACAGTTGCCGCGGCCCATCCGCGAGGACGTCATGTGTCAGGTTCTGCGTCTCCCCTGCCTCGTGTGGTGGAGCCTTTTGATTGGTGCTCATGGCTGCCTCCTCAGGTTCTGCCGCGCGAAAATGTCCCGACTCGCTGGGTGGCTTTGCACCTTGCTGGTCCGAGGTCGCTCCCGTAGTCGCCGTCGCCGCCTGTCCGTCTGGGGCGGCGTCCCGTAAGGCGCAACGTCGATACGCGGTTCGGGCATGCGGACGAAGCTATCGCCGCGTGCGCCGGCTCCGCTTCTGTCAGTTGACCAGTCCTATCCCGGCGGCGTGCAGCTGTCCTCGGGACGTGATCCCGAGCTTCGGGAAGATCCGATGCAGGTGATAACCGACGGTCCGGTGCGAGATGTAGAGGCGCTCGCCGATCTCGCGGTTCGAGAGCCCTTCGGCCGCCAGTTGCGCGATCTGAAGCTCCTGTGCAGTCAGCTGATCCCACGCCTCGGGTGTTCGGCGAGGGCTCGTCTCGCCGGCCGCGCGGAGTTCCTGCCGGGCGGTTTCCGCCAGCGCCGGGAACGCGAGCGCGTCGAAGCCTTCGCGCGCCGCGCGCAGAGGCGCCCGCGACTCTGCCACTCGTCGCTGCCGGCGCAACCACCTGCCGTACCAGAGCAGCATCCGGCCGCGATAGCACGGCCAGTTGGCAAGGTCGTGGTTGAGCGCGGTGCGATAGAAGGCCTCGGCATCCTCGTCGTTCGCGACGAAGGGCCGCGCGTATCCCGCGGTAGCGCGCAGAAGTGACCCCGAGGTGGTCGCTGCCACGGACTCCAGCTGCTCAAGATACCCCCTCGCCCTGTCCTTCTCGCCAGTATGAGCTGCAGCCTCGACGAGGTCGGAGAGACCGCAGGCGCCCACATAGGGGTTGTAGACGGGATCGGTCGGGTCGAGCGTCCGCCGATGGTGCTCAAGGCCCTCTGGGTAGCGCTGATGTGCCACGGCGCCACGGCCCCGGACGAACTGGCCGAGCGCGAGTAGTGGGGTCGCGCCGATTGGGAGCAGCAAGGCCTCGGCCTGGCGCGTCAGCCTCTCCGCACCTTCGAAGTCGCCACGCTCCGCTGCGATCGCAGCCTGCGCGAGCTGTGCACAGGCCGTCGACGCCGGCTGACCCGTCTCGATGGCAAGACGGAACGCCTCCTCGGCCGCCGACACCGCCAGGGGCTCGCGGGCGAGGTGTACCGCCGCCCATGCCTGCAGGACGAGTGCTTTGGCAAGTACGCCCAGCCGCCCCTGCGCGCGAAGGCCGTTGACGGCCGCACCCAGGAAGTCGAGCGACAGGTCATAGGCCCATACGGCTGCAGCGGCCGATCCGGCTAGATAGCACGCGGCAGGATCGCTCGTGAGAGGGCTAATGCGCGCGATCTGGTCTACCACGTGCGCCCCGTAGGCAACCGGATCGGCGTACGCGAGAAGGGCAAGGAGTGCGGGCTCGTCATCCGCGACCGGGAGACGCTGCGCAGCCGCGACGATCGCTGCGCGGGTCTCCTGGCCGGAACCTCCCCACCCGCAGCTTCGGGCGACCGCGAGGAGCAACTTCAGGGCGAGGTCCACGTGTCCCGCGGAGGTCATTTGCTCGGCGAGCTCGACGAATGAGTCCAGCTTCGTCGCTCCCAGCCAATCGACCCCTTCGCGGATCTCCCGTAGCAACGCCAGCCTTGTTCGCTCGTCGGCTGCGAGATCCAGCGACTCCGCCGTTCGCAGTAGGTCGAGGCCGGGCTCCTGACGACCGAGCTCGAACGCCAGCTCCGCGGCGCGCATGAGTCGGCGTCCCCGATTCGTAGTGTCCTCGCTGAGCTCGGCCGCCCGCTCGAGCGCCGCGATCGCCACCGCTGGCGCTCCTCGGCGTTCGGCGCGCATGGCGGCATCCTCCAGCTCCTGCGCGACCTCCTCGTCGGCTCGCAGGCTCGCTGCGGCTCGATGCCAGACGCGGCGGTCCGGCTGGCCGATGAGGACCTCCGACAGGGCACGGTGCGCAGCCTCACGTTCCGCCGGGCTCGCGGCCTGATAGATCGCCGAGCGCACCAGCGGGTGCCGGAAATGAAGCTTGGTCCCGTCGATCCAGACCAGCCCAGCCGCGACGACCGGGATGAACCGATCGACCGTCGTCTCGGCGCCTTCAAGAATCGCGGCGGCCTTCAGCGCCTCCCCAACGACGGCTTCGTCATTGGCCGACGCCACCACGAGCAGGGAGCGGGTCGCGCGGGGTAATTCCGACTGTCGCGTCGCGAACGCCTGCTCCAGGCGCGCGGTCAGCGGGAGCCGTGAGGGAAGCGGCGCGACGTCGCGCAAGTACCTCGGTGACAACGCTCTCGGCAGCTCGACGAGTGCGAGCGGGTTTCCTGCCGCCTCAGCCAGCAGCCGCTCCCGCACCGCGGGGCGAAGCCCTGGTGCTTGTGCATCCAGCAGCACGCCGGCGGCGTCTTCGTCGAGTCGCCCGAGCCCCAGCTCCTTCAGCCCCGCTTCAGTCAATGGATTCTCGTATCCGTCACGGATTGCGATCAGCATCGCGGCCGGCTCAGCCTCGAGCCTACGCGCGACGAACGCGAGCGCAGCACAGGTTGGCTGATCGAGCCACTGCGCGTCCTCGAGAACCAGCAACAGGTTCGCGTTCTGGGCCGCGTCGCTGATCAGCTCGAGCGTCGCGAGCGCGACCAGGTAGAGGTCGGCAGCGTCCTCATCGGACACGCCGAACGCGGCGAGCAAGGCGCCTCGCTGGCGAGCGGGCAGCCCCTTCGCGACGCCAAGTATCGGGCGCAAGAGCTGATGGAGGCCGCCGAACGGAAGGCGGGCCTCTGACTGAACTCCCACTGCCGACAGTAGCTGGATACCGTCCTCGCCTGCCTGCTCTGCGATCGTCGCCAGTAGGGCGGACTTTCCAATACCGGGCGCGCCTCGGACAATCAGGGCACCGCCCACACCGCTGCCGAGATCGTCCACCGCGCGGCTCAAAATGCCCAGCTCGTGGTCGCGCCCACGCAATCCCACCGGCGGCACCTGTTTCGCCGTCGCGCCCACGGAGTTCTCACCGCCTAGGGTCTCATCGACCCGCATGATCGCCTCCCCCCAAGGGTGCGTTATGCGCCGGATCCTATCGGTCGCGGCCTACCAGCGCCAGTAGGGATCCGCGAGCTTCGCGAGTGCATCCGGCGCCGCAGGACGCGCCCTCCTCAGACTGCGCGCCTGGGCTCGAGCGAGTACGCGGAACTCGTCCAAAGCGGCGAACGGGTCTCGAACCCGCGACCTCACGCTTGGGAAGCGAAGGCCAAAATCAATGATATGGCCTGCAAAACAAACGTTTCTTCGCTGGCAGCCGGCGTCGGTACCGCAACGGCACCGCAGATTCGCAAGCCGGTAGACGAAGACGCAGCTCCACGAAATTTCGTTGGCCGAGTCTTGGGTCGTTGGGGTCATCTACACCGGCCCAACTCCGCTCCACCGACCCAGTCCGCCATGCAATCCAGCAATATGCCAGCGCGGGCGGCCGAACCGCTCGCCGCCCCGCGCTCCACCAGGCGGCCCGGGCCCCGAGGCGCGCTCACGACCGCGGAAGCGGCCGCCTTCCTCGGTGTGAGCGAGCGAACCCTGCGGCGCTACCTCGCGCTCGGGCTGCTGTCCTACGGGCGGCTCCCGGGGGGCCACTACAGGCTCATGGAGGAGACTTTGGTGGAGTTCCTTGCGCGGCACGGCAGCGAAGCGAGATACGCCCCGAACTTGGCAACCGGACCGAAACAGCGATCTGGCGCGTCCCCGGATCCCGTGCGCGAGCGACCGCTCGCCCGAGGGACCGCGGGCGCGCAGTACGACCTCTCGCTGGCAGGCCTGGCGGCGTTGCGGGATCGGCATTCGGGAGGCCGATGATGCGTCGAGCGAGGCTGAGACGTGAGTAGACCCTGGAAGAAGCAGTGGCCATATGTAGGCAAGCGTGGAGCGAAGTCCTACCGGGTCGGCTTTCGCGACCACGACGGTGTCGAGCGCACTCGGGCGTTTCCCTCGGCCAAGTCGGCCAACGAATGGGTAGACGCGTACATCTCAGCCGAGCGCCGCGGGATCGAGAGCCTGCGGCGATTCCTGCTCGACCTGGACGCTAAGGAGGCGAATGAGAGCCAGAGCGGACAGACGATCGGCGATGTAATCCAGCTGTACTTCGCGTTCAACGCGCCGGATACGCAGGACGGACTCGCCGCCTCAACGTTTCGTACCTATCGCCACGTCGCGAGCCGCCATTTGCTCGGCCTACGAGGGACGACCGCGGGAGAGCCGGCCCCTGCGGCGGGCTACGCGGCCGATTTCGCGTCCCAGCCGGCCGTCGCTTTCAACGAGCCAAGGGCACCCAGAGCTCTGCGTGAGGCAATGAAGGAAGCGGGGGTGGGCGCGTCGGCGCGCGCTCACACGTGGCGGGTGCTTTCCGCTGTCCTCTCCTGGGCCGCGTCCTCCCGGGTCGCGCCTGGGATCGAAACGAACGGCTGCCTGCTCGCCAACGAGAGGGTGAGTAACCGACGGAAGTCGATGCGGGCCAGCGGCGCTGCGGCGTCGGTGAGACGTCGCGGAGCGGCTGTCTCCGGCTGGGCGCTGTCGCCCACGAGCGTCGAGCTCATACGCGCACAGATGCTCTGTGAGGCGCCCGGCGGCTCGCCGACGCTCATCGCGCAGCGCGACGCGATCGTGGTCTCGCTGCAATTCGGTCTGGCGCTGCGCAACCAAGAGGTGTTCGGCCTGCGGTGGTCATCGTTCGTTGACCAGCATCGAGCCCGAATCAAGGAGGTGCTGGGCTGGGACGCCCTGGACAGCCGCGGCAAGACCGAGAAAGCGACCGGGCGCACCGCTCGCGTACCGCTTCTGCTCGAGGAGGATCTCGGTGCTTGGCGTGCGCTGCTGCGACGGTATGGCTTCAGCACCCGCGGCGTGGACTTCGTGATACCTGGCAACGTCGCGAGTGCTGGGCATGGCGTCATCGAGAAGATTACGGGCGCATGTCACATGAGCAACAACCAGGCCTGCCAGTGGCGAAGCCGCTACTTCAAGCCGGCTGTGAAGCTCCTAGCGGAGGGCCGCTCCGAGCTGGCTGATCTTGCGATCGCGACGCCGTACAGCCTGCGCAGAGGCGGGGTTTCGGCCCGCCTGCGAGGGGAAAACGCGCAGTCGGTCGCTGAGCAGTGCGGGACGAGCCTAGAAATGCTCTCACGCCACTACAGCTACGAGATAGACGACTTCGCTGAGGGCCGACCGCAACCGCTTGACGTGCAATGGCGAGCGGCGCGGGCCGTGGTCCTCAAGGAGCGATCTGGCGAGTCGGCGATCGAGCGCGCGGCCTGACCGGTAGCTCACGGCATGCGGCCGAGCAGTTGGTCAGCACAGTCGAAGTCCGGGTTCGGCCGCTCGGTCCTCCGTTGATCCAGGAGACGGGGTGGGGTGAGACCGGTCCCGAGTTGGGTTCGTCCGCTGGCTACACGAACATGTGTTCGTATCCAAAGAGGAGATCTGCACCGGAGGTTGAAGATCGAGTGGCTTTGGCGGATCGCAGCCGGATCGAGTGGACCGAGGCGACCTGGAACCCGGTGACGGGCTGCGACCAGGTCTCCCCTGGCTGCGCGCACTGCTATGCGAAAACCTTCGCGGAGCGCTGGCGCGGGACCCCCGGACATCCCTACGAGCAGGGGTTCGACCTGAAGCTGTGGCCGGAACGTCTGGAGCAGCCGCTTCGGTGGCTCCGGCCAAGGATGATCTTCGTCAACTCGATGAGTGACCTGTTCCACGAGCGGATCCCTGACGAGTACATCGCCGAGGTGTTTGACGTGATGGCTCGCGCGACGCAGCACACGTTCCAGGTGCTCACGAAGCGCCACGAGCGTCTAGCTGCGCTGGCTCCGGAGCTTGCGTGGCCCGCGAACGTGTGGATGGGGGTGAGCATCGAGAACCGCCGGTTCGTCCACCGCGCCGACTACTTGCGGGAGGTGCCAGCGGCGGCGCGTTTCATCAGCGCCGAGCCGTTGCTCGGGCCCCTTGAGGGCTTGGACTTGACCGGGATTGACTGGCTGATCGCAGGCGGCGAGTCGGGACCGGGCCACCGCCGGATGAGGCTTGAGTGGGTGCAGGACCTCCGGGACAGGAGCGTCGCAGGGGGCGTGGCGTTCTTCTTCAAGCAGTGGGGCGGCCGGACGGCGAAGGCCGGAGGCCGCGACCTCGAGGGCCGGATCTGGAGTGAGATGCCTGACGGTCGCGGACTCGCGGCCGCCTCGTTGTAGTTCTAGACGCGCTCGTCTGCAGCGATCCGGCCCCCTCGCTGGAGGCTGGGGGTTGTGGGACGACCCAGTTCCAGAAGGCCCCGATGGAGGCTCACGCCCGCGCGCCGCTCAGTCCGATCAGTCGGTGTGGAGTGGTCGATCGGGTTGCTGTTGGTGGCTGGTGAGTGGGGGCGGCCGTCAGGTAAGGAGGACTGTCTCCTTGATCTAGGCCCGGCTGCGGTAGCCGCGCGCGGCCAGCTTTACCGAGGGTCGGCGGTGCTGTGGCAGCGAACCTAGCTCGTCTCAAGGTGTTGTCGCCAGAGACCCAGCGCGGACGGGCTTAGAAGATACGCAGCAATGAACGCCACGTCCGTTCCTGCGACGTGGCGCCCAGTGCGGTTAGGCCGTGACCAAGCTCTCCGCAAGCGCAAGCACGCCTGCAGGGATGGCCGCTTCGCGCCCCCATTTCAGGAGGGCGTGCGAGAGGAGCCAGAGCGTGATCAGGCCGACGAGGACCTTCTCGAATGGTGTCATGGCCTCGAAGGTAGCAAGCGCCTTCCGGGTGCTGTCAAGGGTCCGAACCTAAAGTTTCGATACTCGCTTCGCCGGACTCTCCTAGAAACAAGCCCTAGCGGAACCGGAGGTTCGTCCCGGGCGGATATGTAGCCGCCCGCTTTCTCGGTGTGAGTACCTCTAGCTCGTCCCTCCGCTCGCCCGGTGCGAGCGTTCGTTGCTTGAGGTGCGCTTTCGGGAGGTAGGCGGTGCTCAGCAGGGTGTAGCGCTCGGCTTCCTCGATGCTGAACGGGCGGTGTTCGAAGTGTTGCCTCAGGGATCGAAGTAGCGGCATCGTGTCGGGCTCGGGCTCGAACAGCACGAGCTCTCCGGTGGTGTCGCAGTAGCGCTGCCCGGCGAGCGGATCGGCGTGCCACATCGCCTCCTTCATCTTTTCGAGGCCTTTCTCGTGGCCTGTCGTGAAATAGAGGCGGTAGCCGTTGCCTCTCGCCGTCGCGACCTCGAAGGAGCGGACGAGGCGAGCCGGTGAGTCGAACCGGAGTTGCTCCTGGAACAGGTCGTGGAGGAATTGGACGCGGGCCTCGCCGCGCAGCTCGATCGCCTCACGCCAGCGTTCGCTGCCGTACAGCGCGGTGAGGGCCTGCTCCTGGCCCTTTCTTCCGACGAACCGGTTGACGAACGGCAGCGGCATGTAGACGAGTGCCTCGCACCGTTGGAACGCGAGGAAACGCCCGGCGAGATGCATCGGCGCATCGGTGTAGCCGAAAGGGTCGATGAACGCGAAGGTCGGCGCGAGCTTGGTTCCACGGGACTCGATGCCGTCTAGCAGGACGGTGAAGACGTCCTCGAAGCGGCCTTCCTCAACGACGACACGCACCTGGCATGGCAGGCTGAGCTTCGCGATCTCATCGCGTAGCTGTTCGATTCGGTCTTTGCGCTCCTCGATGAACAGGTAGATCAGATCGGCGGTGATCAGCTCGCGTTGCTTGTGCTCCAGGAAAGCGTTGAGCATCACTACGGGCGACCCGTCCTCGCCGGTGCTGTAGCGGCCGGGACCGGCGAACCCGTCGACGAGCACCAGGCGCCCTCTGCCGGCCGCCGAGCGGTAGCGGACGCTGCGGCTCATGATCGGCAGCCAAGCGTCAAGGTAGCGGCGGAGCACAACGTGCTTGCTCCGGGTGTGCGGCTCCATCGGCCATAGCGTGTCGTTTGGCTTGGGCATTACGGGACGCTGATTGTGGCGTGCCACTCGGGCGGAACGGCCCGTCCCGTCCTACCGAGCCGCCGCCGATACGCGCCTGGGGGAAACGTGGTCGTTACGTGTTTGTGATCTCGTCGCTTGGGCCGGTCGAGATCGAATAGTCTGCTCATTCCACTTTCACGAATAAGGTAGGGCACTGCGATGGCAGAAGCGGACGACAGGGTCGGCGTGGTAGCGAGCGTGGAGGCGGCGCGCCGGGTTCTGTGTCGCGGACGAAGGCCGTGGCTTTCGGTGCTGGCGGCCTTGTGCGCTGGGCTGGTCTTGATGGGTGGCGTTCTCGTGTCATCCGCGTACGCGATGACCGACTCCGCGATCGCACCCGGCCAGTCGATCGGCCTGCCAGCAGGGCACGGCCAGTACTTCTTCGTGGGAAGCACCTCGGGTGAGCAGACGATGGGGTCGATCAGATGGGTGGAAGGCCAGAACCTCGCGGTAACGGCCCCTGGCTCCGGGGACCAGGCGATTTCGGTCGGCCACGCGGCATCCGCTGTTGGCTCCTCCAGCTCGGCCGCGGGCAGCGAGGCGATCGCGGGCGTCGGCGTGGATGGCTACACGGTCGCCCAGACCTTCACCGCCCAGAAGGCCAAAGCCTCCCATCCAGCCACGCGACACCCGGAAAAACCAGTCACCGGCGCGCCGTTGACGCTGGCGTTCACGACCACCCAAGCGGACCAGCTCGTCGCCGGGGCGATGGGCCCTGCGCGAGGGCCCGACGCACCGAGCGTTAGAGATCCCGAGGCTCTATCCAATCGGTCGGGGGTGGGCCTGGGCGCCAGTTCTTGGTCACTCCTCCTCCCTCCGAGCGAAGCACTTGAGCGTAGTCGGCGAGCTGCGCTTGGAAGGCGAGCTCTTCTCTGGGATCCTGGCCAGCGTCGTCGATCTGGGCCCGCCAAGTGGCTAGCGCGCAGAGGGTCTCGGTGTGTGCGTTGTCCTCCCACCATCCCTCTTTGAGCGCCTCGAGCGCGCGTGGGTAGCGTCCGTGGAGCGCGACGAGTGCGCCCCACATCTCGGCTTGCCAGCTCGCACCGCTGCCGCGGGGTTTGATCCAGCTGGGGCATTCCGGCGCGTCTGGCCGCTGCCGTCGCAATGACGTTGCTGGCCTTGCGACGCGGCCGTCCTGGGCAGCCTGCGCGACCTGGGTGCGGACCATCTGCGCGGCGAGGGTCGATGGCGGCTCGCCGCAAGCGTCGGCAAGCTCGCGTAGTTCGACAGCGACGGGGTCGGGCAGCACGATCTGGATCCGTCGGCTCAACGCCCTCGCTCGGCCACCGGCGATCGGGTGCGGCCGAGGGCCCGGGTGATCCCCGGCAGGAGCTGCAGCCGACCTGGCACCCACGGTCCAGCACGGTCGAGGTGGTCGTCGGCGTCGTGGAGGCGCGGGTGTGCGAGCGAAGGGGTTTGTGCTCGTCTGATGCGCATCCGCGAGGCGAGCCGCTGGATCCGGTCGGTGTCGTGGCCTTCCGTGCCGAGGTCCTCCCGGTTCACGAACCAGTCGGTGCCGTCACGCGCTCTAGAGGCCTCGACGTAGGCGGGCTCTCGGCTTGTCTGCCAGCCGCCGGTGACCACGAGAGCCCGCGTCACGGTCGCTCCCTGAGCGCGGTGTATGTGCTGCGCGTAGGCGAGCCTGACGTTCGCGAGCTCCTTGGCGGCCAGGGTGCAGCGGCGGGCCGTCACGTCGAACTCGATCGTCACGCGGCCCGCCGGTGTGATGTGGATGATCTCCCCTTGACTGCCGTTCTCGACCCGCTGGTCTCCGGGCCGCTGGTGCTGGGCGATCATCGCCACCCGATCTCCCTCCCGCAGGCCATAGTGGACTCCCGGGACGGGCATCTCGAGATCTCCGAGTTCGCCGCGTTCGATCCGGTGGTGTTGGGCGCGCGCGTTCAGCCGGTCGATCTCCATGTTCGAGGCGTCGGAGACCAACGCGACCTCGCTCACCGGAAGCGTTCTGGTGAGCTCGGACCAAGCGTTCACCGCCCGCTCGGCGGCTTGGTCGCGGGTGTCGCTCATGTGCAGCCGGCCGAGTGACTGGTAATGCGCCATCGCCCGGTCGCTCCGCCCGGCCCTCAGGTCCGCCCACGCGCGTTGCTCGGATGGGTCAGTGGTGCGGCGGACAGTGGACAGCTCGGCGGCCGGTGCGACGCGGGTCAGCCGGTCGAACATGCCCCCTGCACCGATCGACGGGAGCTGCGCCGCGTCACCGATGAGCACCAGCTTCGTCCCGGTCCGCTCAATCACGCCGCAGAGGTCACCGAGGCGTTTCGTGTCTGCCATCCCGGCCTCGTCGAAGTAAACGGTCGTCTGCTGATCGAGAGACAGCCGCCCGTGTTCGGCTCGAGCGACGAGCGCGTCGAGCGTCAACGTGCGGCCGGAGAGGGCCGGGCTGTCTTGCCCGAGGCGTTGCGCGGTCGACCCCGCAACGGCGATACCGAACGTTTGGTTCCCGACGAGCTGCTCGGCTCGGGCCGCGGCGTCGATCACCACGCCCTTCCCGGTCCCGGCGGGCCCGATCAGGACGCTCGCGCACTCCGGGCCTGTGATCAGCCGCACGGCATGCTGCTGCTCGGCGCTGAGGTGCGAGCCGATTCGCTCGGCGACTTGTTCGCTCGCGATCTCCCGAGCGCTCTCCCCCACCTCCCTCCCCGCGGGCTCAGCGAGGTCGCGGATGCGTCGTTCGATCGTCTGCTCCTTGGCTCGTACGGCGAGTGTCGTCATCCGGCCGCCCTCCAGCGGCAGGACACGGCGCTCGGTGATCATGGTCTGGGTGAGCGCGAGGGCTTGGCCGGGCGGGAGCTCTCCCACGGACTGCTCGAACGCCGTGGCGCGAAGCTCCGTCGGGGGGAACGTCGCGGCGCGTTCGGCGAGGGCCCGCTCGATGCGATCCTCGAGCGGCTCCCGGCACTGAGCTCGGCTCGGATTCTGAGCGTCGGGGTAGAGGTGCCCTGGCGCGATGTTGTGCGCGGCGGCGGTGTCTCGCCATGCCCGGTCAAGGTCCCGACGTGTGATGGGGGTCTTGGCTTTACGGTTCTCGAGCTTGAGCCGGCGTAGCTCTCCCCGCTGGGGTGCGCGGCCCCATCTGGCGCGGAACCGCTCCGCTGCGGCGGTGACCTCTCGTGTGCGAGCGGAGAACGCGTCTCGGAGTGGCTGTGGGATGCCGGCGATCTCGAAGTAGCGGCCGTGCTTGCCGGTCCCGGACTCGATCGGGTAGCCGCGCTTGCGCAGTTCGTCTGCCATGGCGGACCGGTAGTAGGCGCCGATCTCCCTGGCGGCCCTGAACACGGGTCTGGACGCGACTGCAACGATGCGTCCGTCCTCGCGGATGGCGCTGGTGATGAGGACGTGGCTGTGTAGCTGCGGGTCTGGCGTGTCGCCGTCGAGGACGCCGCGGGCGGTGGTGTGCCGGTACTCGGCCGCGATGAGGTCCTGTGCGGTCTCTTCGAGGACGAGGCCGCCGTGGCGGCGGCGCACGACGGGGATCATGTCGAGCAGGTGCGCGACCGCCGCCTCCACTGCTGAGGTGTGCGCCTCCTCGATGTCGAGCCGTTGTGCCTGATCACCGAGCGCCCAGACGACCGAGACGGACTTCGGTGCGCTGAACGTGATGTCTATCCCTCCCCCTCGCTCCCCGTCCGCGCCGGCTCGCCGCAGCCAGCATCCGGTCCGCGGGCGCTTGCCGTCCATCAACGCGACGAGGTCGCGGCCGTCCACCTCGCCCTGCTCGATCCCGAGCTTGCCGAGTGTCGCCGGGCTGGCGAGCCACCGGCCGGGTGCCTGGCTCGGCTCCCCGGATGGCGTCAGGTAGTAGTCGCCGCGGTCCGGTGCCAGCGTCTTCGACTCCAGGTAGCGGGCATACCCGGCGCCTTTCGCGGCACCGATACTCGCGGCGGTCATCACGTCTCATATGACCCTCAGACCACTTGTAACGCCCACCAGATCGGCGCTATAGCGTCGCTGCCCTCGGTCGCCGTTGAGCGCTCAGCTCGTGGGCGATGTCTGGCCGAGCGAGAACCGACGTCCCGGCTGAGCGGGGCCTACGAGCTGGCGGGTTCGAGTTTCGCCTCGACGTTCTTGTAGCCCATGACGAGCACGAGCGAGACGAGCAGCGCAAGGACCGTCACGATAACCAGCGCGATGAGGGTCGTCTCGGACGGATCGGATTCTGTTCCGACGCCGACGATCGCGAAGATGCCGCCGAGGAAGATGAGCGTGAAGATCCCGGCGAACACGGTCCGCACGGTGCCGTTGAGCATGACCGCTTCGCTGAGTTCCAGGTTGAACTTTGGTACGAGTTCGGTGACCGCCTGCTTGGTTACTTCCGCTGCCGTTGCTGAATCGGCACCCTCGGGAAGGGACGCCAGCGCGGTATCGACGGCGGGTTTGACCTGCTCGACCGAGAGCGGTGTGTTTGCGGCGATGTGCTCGGAGAGTGCCGGGCCGGCGTTCCCGTCCGCCCGTTCGATCACGTGTTGCAACGCGGCTTTGCTCAGCTCCGGGCCGGATGCCGGCGCGAGCATCGTCACGAGGTCCTTGTACCGTTCGCTGGGGCTTTCAGTCAGTTGCATCCGCTCTCCGATCGACTCCAGGCTATCGTCACCCTCGATAAACGACGCTGTACGACCCTAGAGCGCTCGCCGTCGCGGCACAATCCAATTCTGGACAGCCCCAGGTGGGGCCCGCCCGGTCCGCCCTGCCGGAGGTGCGCATCTCTGCGGTGTAGTTGCGCGGCATCTTCCAGTTATCTCCCGCGGGTCGCGATAAACGGGTTCGTTCTGCAAAGATCGCATCACGTGCCGGAATCTCCTGCAAGCACCAACCTCGACAAGATCGAGCACATAGTGGTCCTCATGCTGGAGAACCGCTCGTTCGATCACATGCTCGGCTACCTGTCTCTGGAGGGTGGCCGCACCGACATCGATGGCCTTCGGCCGGGAATGAGCAACGAAACCGGTGGCCGCGGCTACCCGGTCCACCGCCTCGGGTCGACGCACATCCCGAACCCGAACTGGGACCCGGACCACTCCGCGAGCGCTACGGACGCTCAAATCAACGGGGGACGGATGGATGGCTTTGCCGCCGACTTCGCGCGGGTGCTCGCTTCCCGCCGCGTCACGGACCCGGATCCAGGGATGGTCATGGGCTACTACAACGCCCGAGACCTCCCGGTCTACGACCACATCGCCGCGAACTTCTGCGTTTGCGACCGCTGGCACAGCTCCGTACCCGGAGCCACTTGGCCAAACCGGCTGTACGCGCTAGCCGGTCGCGCCGACGGCAGCCGCGACGACAAGCCGACACCGCCGCCGCTGTATAACGAGCCGTCGTTCATCCGACACCTAGAGGCAGCCGGCATCAACTGGCGCTGGTACACCTACGATGTCGGCACCCTCCGATGCGTCGACGCGGAGTACCTGCTCAGCCATCATGAGCACTTCGCTTACGTGGAGCGCACGAAGCTCCCGATCGAAGTTCGACTCGAGGAGGAGTTCCTTCTCGACGAGGACAGCGCGAGCTTCCTCGAGGACGCCAGTCGGGGCCACCTCGCCCGAGTCACCTGGATCGATCCGAACTTCAAGGACCTCGACCTCGCGCACACCCAATCCAACGACGACCATCCTCCATCGGACGTAGGCGCCGGCCAGGAGCTCGTCCTCCTTGTCTACAACGCCATCGCGTCGAGCCCCTTGTGGGAGAAGACGCTGTTGATCGTCGTATACGACGAGCACGGCGGCTTCTATGACCATGTCGCCCCGCCAGAAGCGCCCGACGACGATCCCAAGACATTTGGTCGGTACGGCATCAGAGTGCCAGCGCTCGTCGTCTCGCCATGGGTACCCGCGCGCAGCGCCTCGCGGATGCTGTTCGACCACACCTCGATCATTAGCACGATCCTTACTCGCTTCGCACCCACAGAGCTACGCCGCGAGGGGGAGCCGGGAGCGCTCATCCACTGGCTCGAGGAGGGCCACCCGCACTACATGGGCAAGCGCGTCGCCAACGCCAACCACCTCGGAGCCTTGCTCAGCGAGGAGGTCCCTCGCGCCGCCCCAAGCCGTGCAGAGCTGGTCGAGTGGCTCGCCTCATGTCACCGTGCCCGTACTCAGCGGCTCCTCGCAGAACCTGTCCGGTTTCCCGCCGAGCAACGTCTGTTCACCGACCTGCAGCGACTCATGATCTCGGCTGAGCGCGAGCTCCGAAACAAAGGGCTTCCGCTCGGACACCCTTGACCGGCACGGGCCAGAGCCGGGCGCCCCGATTGAGGTCTCGTTGGATGCCGGGGTGGGCGAGGGGCGGCCCAAGGCGCACGAATTGGCTTTGGGTCAGGGATTGGCGGGGTGCCGGCGCCGGGCACTCGTTGGCCGCGGGGTGCGGAGTTCGGGCCGGACCGCCCACGAAACCGCCCACGCGGACAGGCGTGGGCGGTCGAGGCGGACGTCAGACAGCGGCGCAGCGCTTCGTAAGGGCGCTTGTCAAGCGCAACGCATCGGGCGATTGCCGCGTGGGTCGGCCTCAAGCTCCGGGCGGTCTCGGAGCTGACCGGCGTCGCGATCCGCGAAGCTGCTGCGGGCGGGGGCCAACCTCAGCAGGGTGATTTCCGCGGGCGTCGACCTGCAGAGAGTGGAGCGGGTCGGCGTCGAGCGGCGGGGCGATTATCGCCACCAAGGACGCCTGAGCGGAGCCTCGACCGGGCAGCGCTCGTCCGCCGAGCTGCTGGGCGCACGGGAGCTCGCGCGATCACGCGACGAGTGAGCCCCAGGGCCGAACCTGAGCGAACACACGGCAGGCGGTTGCGCTGATCGGCTACTCCCACAGCAGATCGAGCGCGGTCAGCTGGTCGCTAATACGCAGCAGCGCGATCGCCCGCAGCGCGAAGAATGCGCGCTGGGCCCGCGGCGCACGCTCGCTGATGTTCGCAAACCGCGCAAGCGCGTAGACGACAGGATCCACCCGGGGCCCCTCGCCGAGATGCGCCGGCAGCCCGCGCAGCGCCTCGATCACCGCCTGCAGAAGCTGGCGGTCGACCTGCTGGCTCGCGGTCGTCCACCCCCACACCGTCGCCAGCAGCCCGAAGCAGAGCACGTCGAGATTCAGGTTCAGATTGGCCTGTTTGGCGGCGTCCACCAGGCGTGCCACCCACGTCCCTAGCCGTTCCGGCGCCTCCTCCTGAACCGCCGTCAGCAGCACTCCCGCCGCTCCCCAGGCGGCGATCCCGTCCGGCTCCCAGAAGGACGGGTCGCTCAACAGCGTGTAGAGCGAGCGGCTCGGCTCCCACCGCTCACCGCGCACGAGCCCCGCCAGCTCCTGCCCGTCGGGGTGAAGGCCGACGCCGCCCGCGCCCAGCAGCGCCGCCCTGGCGCCGTGGAAGAGCTCCTCGGAGATATCGCCGGCCTCCATCAGCGACCGCAGCAGCGCCAGCGTCCCAAAGCTCGGCAGGCCCTCCGCCCTCGCATACAGGCGGACCCGCCGATCATCAGAGAGGACCGCCAGGCGCCCACGACCCGCGAGCGTCACCGTCGCCGCCCACGTCCGAAGCGCCGCGTCCATCGGCGGCTCCCCCGCCAGCAGCGCCCGTTCGAGCTCGTGCTCGCCGCCGGCCTGGGCGTCGGGCTCGACCTCGAGCGCCTGCGCAAGGCGCAGATGCTCACGCTGGCGAGCCGCGCGACGCTCGGACTCCTCGGGGTCGTTCGCGATCACGACGGGCTCGCCGCTGCGCGGGTCGCGCACCACCGCGCCCGCCGGTGCCCGCGGGTCGTTCATCGGGTTCACGCCCCGGTCGGCGTCCTGCAAGGTCGCCTGAGGGATCTGCGCCCCCGGCAGCGCCCTCAGCACCGCCTGCGAGGCGTCCTCGCCCAGCAGTGCCAACACCGAGAGGCTCGAGGGGTCGAGCACAGCAGGGCTCGCCAGCGCCCGGCGCGCGTCCTGCAGCCCCAGTGCATCGAGCGTCGCCTCCCCATAGCCGAGGGGGAGCATCGTGAGCGCCGCCCACAGCTCGCTCAGCGAGCGCCCGTGTACCGCCGCCAGCACCGCGGTGACGGTGCTCCCGTCCCTGACGCTTGCCATGATCTCCCGGTCACGATCGCCCGCCGGGGCCATCTCGGCCAGCAGCTGCCTGATCCCCTCCTCGGTGCCGGGCAGCTCGCGCTGGATGATCCGCTTTGAGTTCGGGAACCGCGCCGCAAACGTCTCGAACGCCTCCCGGACCGCCATCTCGGTTTGCGGGTCAAGCTGCTCTGCCCGCGGCGACATCACGATCAGCAGTGCCTCGAGGCCCTCCGGGCGCCCGAAGCGGGCCGAAAGCACGGCGCTACGCCGGAGCGCCTCGGCCGGCTCGGCCACCTGGTAGAGGATCCGCGAGAGCAGTTCGGCCTGGGGCAGCGTCGCCGCCTGCACGCCGGCGGCGTCGAGGTCCTTGAGCGCCTCGGCGTGGCGGCTCAGCATGAACCGTGCGAGCGCCCGCGCCCAGTGCAGATCGTCGCCGTCGAGGCCCTGCTCGAGCGCCTCCTGCGCGAGCTCCTGCATCTCCCGGAAGCGTTCCAGGCGCTGCGCGAGACCGAGCGCCTGCATGAAGGCGTCCTCGCGCTGCCCCGGGAGCAGCGCTTCACGCGCACCGGCCACCTTCGCAAACTCCTCAAGCGCCTCCGCCTCGCGCCCGGCGCCCTGCAGCAGCCGCGCGTGCTGGTAGCTCGCCTCGGCGTCGGGTCGGCGGCGCATCCGCAGATCGGAGCGCTTTAAAGCCGTCTGGAAGTCACCCTGCATCGCGGCGCTGTCGATCAGCGCGTTCAGCCCTTCGGGGCACTCGGCGTAGCGGCGCAGGATCGCCTCGGCGGCCTCGAACTCGTGCCGTGCCAGGTGCGCGCGGGCGCGCAGGATCGCAGCGGCCGCGCCGTCGCGCTCGGCGAGGATCTCCCCGGCGCGCTCAGACCACTGCGCCGGCTCCTCCTGGTCAAGGCAGGCTGCCGTGCGGGCGAGCGCCGCCTCCGCCCGCACCTCCTCATCGGCAGAGAACAACAGCCCGTCGAGGGTCTCGAGGGCCTGTCGACGGAGCTCCGGGTCATCGGAGGTGACGTTCACCGAGGCCTCGATCACGCTCGATTCCTCGGTCGCCGGCGCTGCGCCGATCAGCTCGAGTGCGAGCTCCGACTGCCCGCACAGCAGCGCCTGCCTGGCCAGCGCGAGGCCCGCCTTGCCGCGCCGCTCGCTCTCGCTGGCCTGCTGGAGCAGCTCGGTGGCATCCGAGATCCGGCGGGCAACGAGCCGGACTTCGACCGCGCGGCTGAGCATCCCACCGCTCTCATCCGGGCGCTCGCGGCGGCGCATCTCCTCGCGCAGCGAGACGAACCCTCTCTCGCCGGCCGACAGGTCCGCCGGGTCGGGCTCGGAGCCCGCGAGCATCCGCGCATGGGCACGCTGCAGGTGCCAGAGCGCGCGCAGCTCCCGCACACGTTGCTCCTCTGCATCCACACGTTCGGCCTCCTCGAGCGCCCGCCCTGCGCCCTCCAGGTCCTCCTTCCGCAGGGCCACCTGCGCGCGGGCACTCGCCAGGCCGAGCACGTCCGCGTCGATTAGGGGCTGAACGCCTCGAAGGCGCTCGAGCACCGCGTTGGGGGAGAGCCCCTGCCACTGCACATCGGCCAGCGCGATCGCGGGATGGGTATGGGGCGCAAGACCCCTCGCTGTCTCGAGCAACTCGCGTGAACGGGCCTCGCGGCCATCCTGGAGGGCCGCGTTGGCGGCGCGCACCCACTGGCGCGCCGGATCCTCGGCGTCGTCCTCGGCGGCGATCACGAACAGCCGCTCTGCGGCCGCGAAACGATTCTCGGCCATCAGCAGGCGCCCGAGATCGCTCACCGTCTGCGCGCCGCGCCCGCGCAGACGCGCAGTGCTCTGTTCCGCCCAGGAGGCGAGCCCGTGCCCGCCGCTCTGTGCGAGCACCGTTACCGCCTCCTCGGCCATCGCGGAGTCGTGCTCGCCGAGCTCCCGCAGCACCTTCGGCGTCTGCGGCGCGAGGGTCGCCGCACCGGTGATCAGCGACAACGCCGCCGAGCCCCCCGGGCGAGCCTGGGACTGGATCGCCTCGATGATCCGCTGCTCGCTCTGCTGTGCCTCGCCGGCCCCCTCCTCCAGGCGCCGGCTGACCTCCCCGAGCATCTCGGTGCCCGTGAGCTGCTCGCGGTAGATAGTGCTGAGCGCCGCGGGAACATCGCGCCTTGCCTCGATCACGCTGGCTCGCACCGCCTGCATGAAGGCGCGCACCACAGCGCGGTCATCGACCTCCTCCCCGAAGCGCAGCAGCTCGCTCGCACGCGCCTCGATCCCCGCGAGCACGCTGCTGTCACCTTCAAGCAGCGCCCTCAGGGCACCGCCGAGGGTCGGGTCAAGTGGCAGGCCCCGCACCCTCCTCATCACCTCGCGCCGGTGCTCCGCCGGGACGCGGTAATCACTCGCGAGCATCTTCGCCACCGCGCCGAAGATGTTGCGTACCTCGTCACGACGTCTCAGCTTTCGCAGCTCGCGTACGAGGGGCGGCAGCGCTTTCGCGCCGGTCGAGGCGCCGGTGATCGGATCCATCCCCCGGCAGGCTAGAAGCAGCGCCCGACAGGCGCCGGTTGAGGGGCAAGCGACCGCTGTTGGCTGCTTAGGCGCCCTCAGCGCCGCTGGCCTCGCGCAGGCGCCTGGCCGCGATCGCCCGGACGTATGCATCCGGGTCGCTCGCGGCGAACCACCGCAGAAGCGACTGCTCGCCGGCCGTGACGGCGATCCCCACGAGATCCAGGCGGACCGCGACGCTGTGATCACTGCGCAGGAGCTCGAGCAGCTCGTCCTCGGGCACGCCCTCGTTGCGCACCGCCCACGCCGAGAGCGCCGCACCGCGGACGCGCTGGTCGGGATGCGCGAGCCAAGCCTCGGGCGGGAAGGGCAGTGCCAGCTCGGGGACCAGGGTGCCCGCCTGAAGCCCGGCCGCGAGGACCGCCGGCACCGCGTCGGCGAGGGCGGCGCCGATCGCCTGCTGGAGATGGTCGCGCTCAAGGTTCGAGTGGCGTGCGTGCAGTTGGGCGATGCACGACAGCGCGGTGCTCCGCAGCACGTGCGGGATGTGGAGCGTGACCTGAAAGCGGGTCAGCGCATTGCCGACGTTCTTATCCCAGCGAGAGGGGTCATAGCGCCCGAGCGCCAGCGGCCCCAGCGCGGCGGTCGCGCTCGCCGCCTGGTCCTCATCCAGCGCCGGGGCGAGGTTGTAGAGCGCGCCCGCGGCCGAGGCGCGGTTGCCCTCCGGCTCGCGCGGATCGCAGAGCAGCGTGAGCATCCGCTCCAGGAGGCGCCCACTCAGCTCCGCGGGAGCGACCCGCGCGAAGATCCCCGGCGTCTCAAGGTTCATGCCGAGCCCCACCGAGATCGTGAGCGTCTCGCCGTCGCTCACCTCACTCACCCCCTCGGCGCCCGCGGCGTTCTCCACGACCTGTGCGCAGGCCGCGAGCAACTGCTCATCCCCGTCCAGCAGGTCCGCGACCGCGAGCGCCTCGAGCGCCCCCAGATGGCCGCCCAGGGCCGCCTCGCGCAGCGGCTTGCGCACCCCCTCATCAAGCAGCGCCCGCTCGGCGATCCAGAAGGACGAGATGCCCGTGATCGCCCCGTCGCGCAGGAACGCACCGAGCAGCACCGTGGTGAAGTCCCCGACGCCCGCGTTGGTGGCGAGGATGAGCGCCCTGGCACTCCCCTGCACCACGTTCGGGTAGTTGCCCTCGAGCTGGCGGGTTAGCTGAGCCAGACCATTCTGCCGGTGCTCGGCGGGCAGCGCGAGCGCGATTGAGGCCAGCGCCCGGCGCGCCGCATGAACCGGCTGGGGCTCCAGGACCCCGTCCGGTGCGCCGCACGCCTCAGCCAGCACCCGCGGGGCGATCGCCGCCGCCTGCTCGAGCGGCAGGCTCGCGCCGTGCTCGCCGATCACGTGGTAGGCCGCGGCGCGCTGCCAGCGCGGCGTGTCCAGCGCGAGCTCGGCCGCGAGCAGCCCCGGCGGGTAGAGCCCCGCGATCGCCTCCGCGGCCGCCTTGCCGTTGCCCGCGGAGACGTGGAATCGCATCGCCTGAGTGTGCTGACCGGCGTGCCCGTAGAGCTCGGCCAGCGCGGCCGCGCTGGCCGTCAGCCCGACGAGGCTGCCGCTCGCACGGCTGATCGCATACGCCCGCCAGTAGCCATATAGGGCGTCCGGGAGCCTCCCCACCAGGCGGTTGGACATCGCTTCGGAGCTCAGGCGCTCGGCCCGCGCCACAGGCGTGTCGGGGCCGCCGCGAAGGCGCCACGCCAGAGCCCGCAGCTCAGCGTCGGGCAGCTCCACACGCCCGTTAAGCATGTACGCCGCCTGCAACGAGAGGAACGCCTCTCCCGCCTGCTCTTCATAGCCCGGGGTGCCAGCCCAGCAGTCCATCGCGCGGCGATAGGCATCCTCCGCTCCACTGACATGTTCGCGGGCTGCGAGCGCGAGGCCCCGGCGCTGCCATGCGATGCCGCGCTCCTCGAGCTCCGCCTCCCGATCAACCCAGCGCAGCAGGGCCAGCCAGCCCTCCTGCGCCTCGCGCTCTGAACCGAGCGCCTCGAGGGCATCCAGACGGTCGAGCTCTACCGCCAAGCGCCCGCCGCCCGCCAGCCGGGCGCTCCCGGCCAGCGCGGTGCTCGCGTCGATCACCTCCTGGGAGCGGCCGAACAGCAGCAGCAGCCCGGTGTGCGCGGCGAGCCAGTCGGCGTGGTCTTCGCGTCCGGCGCTGCCCTCTGCCGCGGCTGCCAGCGCCGGCAGGTCGCCCTCGCCGTGCTCAGGCCAGGTGATCTGCGCACGGAGACCCGGTGCGATCCACTCCTCGTCGCCCTGAAGCGACTCGATCAGCGTCAGCGACTGCTCGGCACCCCAGCGCTCGCCGCGCGCCACCCGCGCCCGCACGATGGCGATCAGGACCTCGACCGCACGGCCCCGCTCTCCCGCGCTCGCGAGCAGCGTCGCGGCGCGTTCACCGAGGGTCTCCGCGGCGGAGCGCAGCCCCTCACGCTGCAGACGCTCGACGATCGCGAGCATCTCGCCCGCCGCCTCGGCGGGTTCGCCGCTCTCGGCGCGCCGCTCGGCGGCGGTGAGCTCTTGCACGGCGGCGACATGGCGCAGCGGCCCGACGATCAGCGCCGCGGCGAGCCCCGGCGTGCTCTTCGAGTCGCTGGCCCCCAGCGCCTCGGCGATCCGCTGCTGCCCGCTCTCAAGGCGATTCACGAGCAGCAGCGTGTCCTCGCCTCCGACCGTCAAGGGGGCCGCCCGTACCGCGGCGTTCGCGATCCGCGCCGCGAGCGCCGCGCGCTCGGGCTCAGAGGTGCGCACGAGCCGCGGCTCGATGAGCGCTGCGAGCGTCGCGAGCTGCTCCGGCTCGGCGCCGCGAGCGCCGGAGAGCACCTCGCCCAGCGCATCGGCCAGCGGCTGGTTGGCGCGCCAGGAGTAGAAGATGTCGCGCTCGAGATCGCTCTCGGCGCCGAAGTCGGCATGAAGCAGCACGAGCAGCCGCCCCATGGAGTCCTGCTTGAAGAAGGCCTTCACCGCGCCGCCCGCGGCATTGAAGGCGATGTCGAAGGCCTTGCCGGCCAGCAGGCTCTCGATCACGGGCATCGCCCAGAACGTAGCGGGCGATCGACGGGGATCACCACCCCCGCCACGCGGCCGCCGGGCAGAACGCCTGCCGAGCGGCGCTCCCGGTCGCGATCAGCGCGGCGCGGCCCCGCGACTTACGACCCCCCGCCGTCGGCGATCATCAGCGCTACCAGCAGGCCGCCGCCGATCACGCCCAGCGCGATCGCCCCGGCCCTGCGTCTGCCCTCCGCGGACTGGCGCTCCCCGGCCAACGTGAGCGCGTCCACCGTGAGGTTGAACAGCGCCGGGTAGTCAGGCGGAACTACGAGGCTCACCGCCTCGGCGATCACGCGGCCTTCGGTGCTCCCGAGCGCCGTGCCGAGCGCCAGCGCGCGGAACTCCGCGTCGCCCAGTAGTTGCTCGCATGCCTCCTCGGTGTCGGGCAGCAGCGCCGGCGGGCGCATCCACGCCGTTCGATCGCCGAAGAGGGGGTGGGCGGCGACATATGCCGCAATCCGTCGTTGCTGCTCGGTCATGTCGATCATCTCCAGGAACTGGGGGTTGGGTGGGGGTCGAACATCACTTCTAGCGGACTGCCGACCCCCTGACAAGTCCCGCGATTCGTCTTACTGCCTCGGAATCTGAACTTGTCGACTTATCGTGGGTCGAAGTGGGAGCCGAGTGTTTCCCGCAAGTTATCCGCTGCTAGAGTGGGGGTAATGGAGGACTGGCTCCAGGTCCGAGACCTGATGGAGCTCGCCGAGCGCGACGGCCACTCCGTCAGCGCACGCTCGCTCGAGCTCTGGCGCTACCGCGGACTCCTGCCGCGGGGGCAGCGCGCACCCACGGGCCGCGCCGCCTGGCGCTACCCGCCGAGCAGCGGCCCGCAGCTGCTGCGCCTGCTGCACTGGCGCGAGCGGACCCGCAGTCTCGAGCTGATCAGGATCGCCCTGTGGCTCGATGGCTTCGCGATCGAGCTCGATGGCGTGCGCGACTCGCTGCTCGCGCTGCTCGAGCACTGGACGCGCGCGATCGAGCGCGAGCTCGGCGACGGCGATATCACCGAGCGCATCGAGCTGCTCGCGCGAAAGGCCGCCGGCAAGCGCGGACGCGCGGCATTGCCCCGCAAGGTCAGGATGAGCGCCGATGAGCGCACCCGCGCCTGCGCCTACGCACTGGCGTGCATGCTTGGCGCCGAGGAGGAGATCGAGCGCCGCCGCAAGGACGCGGTCCTGCTCGAGCGGATGCTCGGCCTGCGCAGTGGACGCGGCGCCGCGATCGCGAGCTTTATGCCCTTGGAGGAGAGGACGCTGCGTATGGCCCGCCCACCCTCACCTGAGCACCTGCGCCGCGTGCTGACAGACGCCCCACCCGAGGAGCTCGAGCTCGTCCGTGCCGCGCTGAACCTAGCCACGACCTGGGCACCGCTGCTGCTACCGGCGCTACTCGAGCAGTTCGGCGCACGAGCAGTCGCGCTCGTCGACGTATCTGTCGAACTGCTCGGCAACCCGCCGCCCGAGTACAAGGCCTTTGCGGTCATCACGCTGCTCGTCTCGCTGCACGCCAGGGGCCACGCCGTCGCCGAGCTGAGCGCCCAGTTGCAGCAGATCACAGCAGCCGAGGTCGACCGTGAGCTATTCGAGCTGCTGCCCGAGTCGCGGCGCATCCATCGGACGGCGACCTAACCCTCGGCGCCCGTTGATGCACGCAGCCGCTGCGAATCGCCCGCGACCTCGGCCGAAAACGCGCGTCGGCAGGGCTCGATCAGCGGGAACATCACATTTTAGTGAGCGGAGGTTTCTCGACGCGTTTGCGGAACTTCTGTCCCTACCACAGGCCCTAGAGCCCGGGGAACCCCCTGTTTACTCGCCCAAACGCCTTCGCACGGCGGTCTCCAAAACCGCAACGCGAGGTTCGACTCCTCGGTCCCCCGCTCCTCAGATGCCCCGGAAATGCGGGGCATCTGGCGTTCTAGAGCGGTTTCTTGGCCGCTCTTGCGCTCAGCCGCGTTCCGCATGGATCCGCGGGAATCCGCTGTGATCCATGTAGTTCGGTCACTTTTCGGTCACTCGAGAACGCGCTGGCGATCCTGCCCAGAAGCCTCGCGCTTAGCGAAGACAGCACCGCGGTCGAGAGTGTCCGGGCGAGAGGACTCGAACCAGGGGGTGCCGCGCCGCCCGCAGATCACCCAGTTCTGCGTCCGGCTCATCGGCGGCTCTCAATCAACGCCGGCGCCCTCTCGGTCATCCCGACACAGCCCGGAGCTCGTCCGGTCGCGGTGTGCCGGAGAGCTATCGGCCCTCGCCGGCTCCTGTTAGGGGCACTCTCGCAGCGGCCCTGACGTAGCTGTCGGGGTCGGTATCTGCGAGCTTCGCGATCAGCTCCCGGTCTCGATTCCCGTCTCGCAGCAGCGCGAGCACTGTCAGCCGCACGTCAACGTTCTCGTCGTTGGCGAGCCTGCCCAGAACAGCTGGCGGCGGCGTGTCGAGTTTGCGTCTCGCCCACGCCCGGACCGCAGCGGTCCTGACCTCAGCGTCGGTGTGCAGGAGATACGCCGGCAGCTCGGCGGGAACAGGCAGCTCCTGGAGGCGGCTGATGGCCTCGAGCGCGCCGGTCATAACGCGTGGCTCGGTACTCGCGAGAGCCCCTTCCAGGAGCACGCCGGGCCACTCGGGTCGCTCCTGGAGCCTGCTGGCCAGGGCCGTGCAGGCCAGCACCGCCGCACCGTGGAGGCGGTCCGCGCTGGCGTGCTCTCCGAACCGGAAGCGGTTGAACGGGTGCTCGACCTCCTCTCGCGGCTGATCCCACCGGGAGCTCCCGAACTGCCCTTCGGCGATCGGCCGAAGCAGCTCGGCGAAGGCCTCGGCTTGCGCCGGCTCAAGGCCGCCAGCGAGGTTGAAGATGGCGTTTACCGCGGAAGCCCGGTTGTTGTGCGGCTCGTCGTCGTCGAGCGCGAACGCGAGAATGTGCTCGGCGACCTCCGATCGCAGCTTGGTGTCCTCGGTTACGCGGCCGAAAACCCCCCACGGCTCGAGGCGCAGCATCCCGATCACGGCCCCGTCGGCGGTGTGCCCGATCGTCCGGCCCCGCATGCTCTGCAGCTGGCGGTCCAGCGCGGCTCTCGCGGGCGCATCGAGGATCTGGATCTCAGGCTGGTTCAGTTGGGAGGTGCAGGCAGCCTCGAGTGCATCCAGGCGTCCTTCCGCCGCGACCTGAAGGACCCGCGCTCGCGCCGCGCCGTCGCGATGGATCCGGCTCGCCACCCACGTTGCGGATACCCGTGCGAGGTCGGATTCCAGGAACGCGTCCGTGAGCGCCTCGGTGTGGTCCCCGAGCCGGGCGTTGGTGAGCAGCGTGAGCGCTCTGGCGGCCGGCTCGGCGAGCAGCAGGTTCCCGGATTTGAGCGCTGTTTCCAGATGGGCGATCGCATCTGCAGCACTCGATGCGGGCCACTCGAGGATCAGTGCGCCGAGCGCGGCGTGGGCAGCGAACAGCACGTCCCGGTTCCTCGCGGACTCCACGTCGACCTTGGCGTTGTTCAGCACCCAGTCGGCCACCTCGGCAACCTGCTCTGTGTCGAGCAGCGCACCGGCGCTGGCGAGCGCTTCGAGGCTGGGCGCGAGCGTCCATCGTGGTCCCTCGCGGCGTATCGCATCGATCACCTCCGCGGCGCTGCACGCCGTGGCTATCCGCGCGGCGTCGCGCCCGCGTCCGGCGCGAATAGCCGCGTCGAGCGCCGCGCCGTGCTCGCCCGCGTGCTCGTAGAGCTCCATCAGCAGGTGGGTCGCGTACAGCTCGCCGCGCAGGTGCCCCGCGCGTCGGTGCTCCGCACAAGCGAGCGCGAGGCGGTTCAGAGAGTCGTAGCTTTGCCCGATGACACGGGCGTTCAGTCCTTGGAGCTCGAGGCGCTCGGCGATCGCATCCGGCGTTTCCCCCTGCCCACGGAGGGCCGCGGCAACCGAGCGCCAGCCGCGACTGCCGGAGGACCACGGGTCGCCGATCAGGCTCTGCGCCGCGTGCGAGCTGTAGTACTGCTCTGCGACCTCGTCACCTGCCCCCGCGAGACGGCTCCAAGCCGTCGCCGCGGCCACGAACCCTGCTTCTGCAGCGCCTAGCTCGCCGAGCCTGGTATCTGCGACCGCGCGACGGGCGAGCATCACCGCGCTCATCGCCGGGCGCCTCTCCTCCTGCTCGTGGGCCCATCCGGCGAGCTGCTGCCAGGCCTCCTGCGCCCCGTCGGCGGCTGCGCTTTCGAGCGCTTCCGCGCGCAGAGCGTGCAGTCGCACCTCGACGTCGGGCGTCTGCGGCGCGAGCTCCGTAAGCGCGTCCGTCTCCCGTGTCGCCAGCTCGAATTCTCCGTTGATCAGGCGCAGCTCGACCAGACGTTCCCGCCAGAGCATCCGGTCCTGCTCGGACACCGGTGCCCCGCCGGGCTTCGCAAGGCCGGCGGCGAGCGCTTGCGCGTGCCACGCCGGGTCCTCCGGCCAGTCCAGGCAGGCCTGCCACGCGTCCGCCACCCACCACTCGCCGTCCTCCAGCCACGAGCGGAGCCGGTCGACCTGAACGCTGAGCGGCTGACGTGCCAGCAGTACGCCGCGCCGGATGGAGTCGATGAGCAGCCCGAACGCCACGTCGCGCTCGCCGCTTTCAAAGCTGATCTGTGCGGCTTCATCGCGAAGGCGCTCCGCGGCGCCGGCCAGGCTCGCACCACCATCCCCTTGGTGTGCTTCGAGCTCATCGGCAAGATCGGTGAGCTGATCTGAGGCCTCGGCGGGCTGCTCGCCCTTGAGCGCGATCGCCCGCTCGTATCGCTGCTCGCCGTCGTCGAGGAGCGCGAGCGGTCCGCGCGCGAGCACCTGCGACCAGTTGACGTCGGAGGTGGCGACGGGGGGCTCGCTGGCCAGGTTCTCCAGGACCGCGCCGCTCGAGGTGTCGATCCTTTGGGCGAGTGGGATCTCGATCTTCCAGTTTTTCCCGGCACGCACGATCGTCTCGCCGTTGACCGCCTGCCAGTGTGCGGATCTCTCATCCAGGTCGTACCAGACGATGATCACCGCGAGGGAATGACCGAGCCAGTATTTGACATGCCGGTCTGTGCATCGGAGCGTGACGTGAGTTGCGCTTTGCGCGGTGACGTGGGTGGGCCCTGACTTGATCTGCATGGCCAGTAGCCGCCCGCCGGGGATCCCGCCGGGCGCCGCCTCGGCAAGGAGGTCGATCCCGTAGTCCGGGTCGCTCGGCTCCCGCGGAAACCAGCCGATCTCGGTCATCGCCAGGCGTGTCGCCTCGACTCCTCGGCGTGCGGTGTTGCCGGTGTGACTCACGGTTCTTGCGCTCTCATTTGCGCACAGCCTCCCATGCGGGATGGGTTTCGCGGACACTGATGCCCACTGCGCCGGTTGCGTTTCGCTCACACGGGGCCGGCCGGCGGCGGTATCCGGAGGAGATCGAGTCAGCGTCCAGCACGTCGCCCGTCTCGCGGAGTCTCGGCCCCTCTGGGCTGATCGGACTCCGATCGTCTACGGGCCCGTCCACCTGCCCTGCGCGTCGACGAGCCAGCAGCCGGACGTGGCCCCCGCCGCGAGGCACACACGATCCATCACCTGCTTGGTGATCAGGCCGGCCGAGTTCAGGAGGTCCGCGCGCTGCCCACGCCAGATGTTTCCGAACACCTGCGCCACCTCGATCGGGTGCATGCTGGGCTGCCACCGCCCGGGCGTGACCGGGACCGTGACGCCGCGAGTGTTCTCGAAGCGGACCTGGGCTGCGACGGGCCCGTCGTAGCCGAGCAGCTTCAGGGCGAGCGCAAACGCCTGTAGGTAGTCGTGGATCTGCTGGGTGTGGCTGGCTGTGTAGATGATCCGGTTCGGCCCGCCGGCCTCGCGGCGCAAGCCCGGTTCGAGCGTCGTCCCGTACTCCATGACTCCGTCGGTGAACATCGAGAGCAGGAACGCGGGGGGCCGGTCCTGGCTCGGCGGCAGCTGCGCGTAGAGCCCATCGAGGGTGGGGAGCAGCTGGTAGAACGCGAACGGTGAATGATCGGGGTCCCACTGTTCGGGGATCTCGATGTCAGACTGGAACCGTGGCGCGTCGCGGATCGGGTCAAGCAGGCCTCGTTGACGGGGCTCCGGGTAGACGACGACCGACAGCCAGCCGGGGGGCTCCAGCTCCCCTGTCTCCTCCCGCCAGATCGCGAGCTCGCCGGCCGTCAGCCCGCGGTGGATCCGTTTCGCGACATCGTCTGGCAGCTCCCCGGTCGAGCGCTCGTCGATCAGCGGCGCGATCGACTGTGCGTCGCGTAGAAAGCGCTCCCGGTAGGACTCCGCGATCTCCGCCTCGGTCAGCCGTCGGGTTGAGGTGCGACGTCTGCCGTAGTAGCGGCCGTCTTGGGCCTGGTGTGGTCGCCGCCGTCCGGCGACGTCGAGAACCAGGTACAGGCCGTTCGGGCTCGCGTCCACCGGGTGCAGGTCAAACAGCAGTCGTGGCTCGCCGCGGGCGTCGAGGACGTCGCGCAGACGCTCATACAGCGAGCCGTCCGTGAGCGCGCTGAGCCGGCCGGCTCCTCGCCTGCCGTCAGGCAGCTCGATCTCGCTTACGCCGTACACGATGACCCCGCCACCCCCGAACGCCATGCCCTGCGCATCATGCTCGGCCTCCTGCTTCTCGCCCTCCCTGTCGAGGTTCAGCTCGCCCTTGAACTCGAGTCGTTGACCCTCGCGTCGGTTTTCCCCACAGAGCTCCTGCAGGTCGGACTCAGTCCAGGTGCTCGGGTCCTTTCCGTCGATCGCCATCCCGCGAGTTTCGCCTATCGACCCGCGGTGTGATCCCCACCACCCCGATGACCGCACGACGCCAGCCGGGACCAGGACGCTCTGACGCTCGTCGCGGCTGCTAGCCACGACGGATCTTCACGCTGCGCAGCCGGTGCTCGGGGACCCGGGCCCCGGCGGGCAGGCCGACGGGCATCACCTGAACCTGTGCTCCGAGGTTCACGGACGCGCCATCCGCCGGGCCCCTCGCGTAGCTGCTGGTCCTGACGAGCAGCGCGCCGTCGCCTTGAAGCTCGCTGCGGTCGAGTCTCATCTTCCAGTCGCGAAGTCCCTGCACCGGTGCCGTGCCCGCCTCGAGGGCTCGCGGATTGACCCCGCGCAGCGTGCCGACATGGACGTATTCGTTCGCGAACAGCGGCATCGGCACAGCGAACCCCGGCGCGTCCAGCCGCTTGCGCTGCTTGCAGGGGAGCCCGCTCGCGTCGATGATCGCTGCCCGAATGCGCTCCGCTGCGCGGGTGTGCACCATTCGCGCCTGTTCCCTGGCGTCGCTCAGGTCCGCGGACCCGTGCTCGAATCCGTTGCTGATCCGCTCGACATCGCGTGCCAGGTCCTTCTCGCCTCCGTAGATCTCCCGCAGGCGGATCGCAAGGAGCAGCTTTTTCGCGACGTTCGCTGAGTCAGCAACGAGGCCGAAGCGTCCCGCCAGCTCGGCTTCCTCGACGCCCAGCATTCGCTGCAGGCGAGCCCGCACTATCGGTGTCAGCGTCTCGGCGGCCATGTGCAGGTACTCGACTGCCAGTAGCGAGGAGCCGACCCGCGCATGGCGCAGCGCCTCGCGGTAGAACACGAGCACCCGCCCGAAGCGCAGCCGTTCGGGATGATGGTCCGCCGCCGCCGCGAGCGCTGCTGCGCCTTCGGCGTCGAGCGCTCGGCTGTTCGGCGGGATCGGATGCTGCGGTGGCATGTAGCCCTGCGCCCACTCGCGCTCCTCGACGCCGGGGTCGATGCGATACGCGCATTCGAGCACGGGGTCCTCCGCGAACGCGTTCGCGGCGAAGTCAGCGCCAGCAGCTGGCTGTGCGCGCCCTGCAGTCAGCTGTTGATCGCCGCTTCTAGGTCCTCGGCGTGCAGGCGCAGCTCGATCAGCAGGTCACATGCGATGTGCTGCGCGGGTGCCGGCAGGTAGCGGCTGCGGATGTGGATCCACGGGAGCGTCCGCGCACCCTCGCCGCGCCGAACCGACTCGCCGCTCGGGATTCGAAAGGCCGAACGGCAACGGCAGTAGACAACGAAGGTTCGCAAAGGGACTCCAAGGTCACGACTCATGCGCCAAGATACGACAGCCGACGGTCGTCAACGCCAAACAGGCGAGCCGCACGCAAGGGGCCGCACGGAGCGCCGGTCCCCGACTTGCGGGGTCGCTCCCCGGCGCCCGGCTCCCGCTTGCCGGCCCGACGCTCCACTACGGTCAGCGAGGCTAGCGTTCTCGCGGGCGCCCGATCAGCCGTCCGAAGCGAGCTCCAGAACTAGCCTCGGTCAGTCACTGAGCGTCGGAGGAAAAACGCTGCGAACGGCGCGGTGATCAAGGTTCACGTGCGCGCTCGCGCCCGATCGGCGCGGACGCACTAGACATCAGGAGGAGCTGCATCTCGCAGCGCTCGCCCGCCCAGCCGCAAAGCCCGGCGCTCCAGTCGAAGGCTCAGCAGTTACTCCTGATAGGGCTCGCCGCTGGCCGCGGCGGGGGCCGACACGAGGCGCTCTCCTCTCGCGACCCACGCACTGAGCAATCCGCACACTCACAGCGTCCGCCACCGCCAGCTACGACTTCTCCACGGCACGTCAGCTGACCCCGTCGATAGGCCCTGTGCCTCACAGCCGCCCCCCAAGCTCAGGCTCCGGCGACGACGACGCGGTCCGGCCGACGAGAACGGCCCGACCTGTACGGACTAGATGCACGGGGCAGGCTGCGGGATCCGATCGGTGCCTCTCAAGGGACGCTCGGCTCGTCACGGCCCCCTCGATCGACACAGCGTTCGCACAGTGCCCGCAGGGCCGTGCATCTAGTCTGTCCGGGCTGTTGCTGTCGGCTGCGGGCTGCGTCTGGGCGGGCCGGTGGACTGAGGGGCGGGGGACGGCACGGTGGTGCTAGCGGCAGTCCGGCGGCAGGGGGTGATGAGCCGAAGCGGGGAGTCAGGCGGGGTTGAGGCCGGCGGCGGTGACGGCGGCCTGGAAGGTGCCGTAGCGCAGCGACACGCTTCGCGAGCACGGGTGACTGCGCTGCGCTTGAGTCCAGTCGCCCGCTCGAGGTGCCCGCCCGTGGCTCACAGTCCAGGTACGCAGCGCTACCTCGATTTCTGTGTCGGACCAGTAGCGACCCTGCCCGCGGGCATTTGCCGTCAGCCGCGCCCTGTGTAGAGCTCGCTCCCAGCTCCCGAAGCGGCGGCGCACGCAGAGCGAGCCCGGCCGGTCGGGGCTGCCAGTGAGCCACTCGCAGGAGTTCGGCGGCCGCCCGTGCCGTGTGGCCCACTCCTGGAGCGCGGCGATGATCTCCTCGTTAGACCAGGTGGCAGGCCGTCGCGGCCGGCGCCCGGCGCTCGTTGAAGCGCGCGCCCAGACGCGACGGTCAAGGCGAGCCTGGACGGGCTCGGGGAACCAGCCCTCCAGCGGCGCAGCCCGCAGCTGCCCGGTGATGATCGTGTGGGTGGAGGTGTTGTGGATGTGGATCGCGGTGAACCAATCGTGCAGCTCCGCGTTCAGTTGGAAGGTTTGCTCGCGGTGCTCAACGCCGGCGGTCGCCTCATTCGGCTTGGCCGACTCTTGGACGCGACGTTCGAGTGACTGCTGGCGTGTTTCGCGTCGGGTGGCGGCGAGCTGGCGGTGGATCGTCAGCTCGGGCGCGACGCGCGCGACCATCCGTTCGATCGACAGGTCGAGGCTCGCGTCGTCGTTGCTGAGCGCTGCTTCGCGGAGCTGCTGGCGCTCGGGCGCCTCGGT
Organism: Solirubrobacteraceae bacterium; assembly: GCA_052145475.1. GTDB lineage: Bacteria > Actinomycetota > Thermoleophilia > Solirubrobacterales > Solirubrobacteraceae > Palsa-744. Next base: position 4,447 of record JBKQOO010000207.1, on the reverse strand, counting down.
CCAGTGGCCGTCGAACGGTTCGGTGAGTTCCGGCAACAGGCTCCGGTCGCGCTGTGGCGTTAGCAGCGTGGGCAGCATGGTGGCGAACATCGCCTCGAGGATGTCCGCGTCGATTGGCCGCCTGTCGCAACGGTGAGGCGGGCGGTCGTGCCAGTGGCTGTCGCAGATGTAGCGGCGGCTGAACGTGCCGTCTTCCCGCCGAATGCCGGTGTGGCAGAGCAGCGACCGGCCGCACCGGCCGCACTTCGCGAGCCGGGAGAGCAGGAACGGCTCGTTGTGCGGGTGTTTGCTTCGGCGCCGTAAACGCCCGGCGATCAGCTTCTGTATCCGTTGGTGCTGGCGGGGCGTGATGTAGGCGGGCCATTGCCCCTCCCCCACTATCTCCCCGTGCGTGGCGGCAAGCCCTGCGTAGCGCGGGTTGTGGAGGACCACGAGCACGCCGCATGAGCGCCACGGCCTAGGCGGCCGATGTTTGAGCCGCGGTTTGGTGCGCCAGCCGGCGCGGTTGAGCACCTCCGCGATCTGGCCGCTGGTCTTGCCGCGCAGTCCGAGCCGGAGGATCAGCTCGATCGCGCCCCGTCGGTCTGGGTCGATCTCGAGTCTTCGTATGACCTGGCGGTCCTCGATCGAGACGGCCACCCGGTACCCGTCGGCGGTGTGGCCGGTGTATTCGCCGCGTTCGACGGCTCTTCTGCGTCCGGCTGCGAGCGCGAGCCCTTTGCGTCGGGAGTCCTCGTGGTTGCGTTGCCCGGTGACGACAGCGTAGAGCAGGTCGCGGAACGTGTCGGGGTCCTGGATCGTGCGAACCCGGATGTCGCGCTTCAAAGCCCACAACGCGATCTCGACGGCGTGCCGGGCGGTACGCCCATCCCCGCGCGCGAGGCGGTCGGAGTGCTGCGCCCACAGCTCCACGGTCCCGTGTTCGCGGACAAGCTCTTCGGTGTGGCGCATCGCGTCGGCCAGGCCGGGGCCACGGTCACCGCTGTAGGCAGAGCGCGCCTCGTCTGAGTATTCGCCCGCGATCAGCCTGCCCCCGCTGCGTTCGACCGTCTCGCGGCAGTCCTCGAGCTGGCCTGGGATCGACCCGTGTAGATCCTCAGTGCTCTTCGCGGCATAGAGAACACACGGAATCTCACCCAACACGGTCAACAGCTCCGACTACAGCACCCCCGACGGACGGAGCACGGGCGTCCGTGCTCCTGACGAAAAGCCCGCATTTTGCTGAGCTTCCGTGTATTCGAATCACGCGAAGATTGACTTCGTGGGCTAGTCGCGCGAGATTCGCCCAGGACAAAACACGCGCAATCGAGCCGGCGTCCTTCGCCGCCTGGCATGCGCCCGAGCCGATCAAACAAGGGGAGTCGAGATGGCCGCTGCGAGGACGGGGAGAAGCACATGAACGCGAACACGCCTGTGTACGTTCGCCGCGACATCTGGGCACTCACACCCGGGGATCCGATCGTCACCGGCTACGCCAAAGCGGTGAAACACCTGAAAGAACGCTCGGCCGACGACCCGCGAAGCTGGAGCTACCAGGCCGCGATCCACGGCACCGAAACGACCCCAAACAAGCCCGAGTGGAACGAATGTCAGCACGGCACCTGGTTCTTCTTGCCGTGGCACCGGATATTCGTGGCGATCTTCGAGCGGATCGTCAGGCAGGCAGTGATCGAAACGGGCGGGCCGGAAGACTGGGCGCTCCCGTACTGGAACTACGGTGAGGGCGGCGAACACGCACGCCTGCCGCTCGCGTTCCGCGAGCCGACGCTGCCAGACGGCGAAGCGAACCCGTTGTACGTCGCGGCCCGCGCGGAAGGCATGAACAACGGCAATGGCCAGATCCCCTTGCAGGCGGGTTCGCCGGCGAAAGCGCTTGCCCGCCCGCATTTCATCGGCCGCGCCGAATTCGGCGGGGACCGCACGACCCCGAAACAGTTCTCCAAGAGCGGCGGCGAAGTCGAGGAAACCCCGCACAACGTGGTGCACGGCCTCGTCGGCGGCGAAGCAGGGTTGATGGGCAACATCCTGACCGCGGCGCAAGACCCGATCTTCTGGCTTCACCACGCGAACATCGACCGGATCTGGGCCGACTGGTCAGGCGCACCCGGCGCCGCGCATCAGGATCCGCAGGAACCGTCGTGGCTCGGCCAGAGCTTCTCGTTCTTCGACGAGCAGGGCCGCAGCACGAGTATGCGTTGCGAGCAGGTGCTCGAGACGGTCGCGATCGGCTACCGGTATGACACCCAACCGAGCCTGGCTCCCGCCGCCGCTGCGCCTACTGTTGCGGGGGTGAGCCCGCCACCCCGCGAACTGGTCGGGGCGACCGAGCAGCCTGTGACCCTGACGGGTGAGCCCGTGACGGTAACGGTCCCGATCGACGCGCGCGCCACCGAGCCGTTCGGCGCGCAGGTGCACGTCTACCTGAACGTCGAGGAGATCCAAGGCAAAGCGAACCCGGGCACCAGCTACGCGGTGTACGCCGGCGTCGGCCCCGGGACCCCCGCGGCCGAGCGTGACGCGCGACGGATCGGGAACCTGTCGTTCTTCGGGATCGAGGGGGCCGAGAACCCGGCGGGCGATCAGCCCCCGCACACGCTCGGCTCCTCGTATGAGATGACAGGAATCGCGCGCGAGCTCGAGCAGACCGGCGACTGGGCGGGCCATGAGCTGCCGGTCACCTTCGAACCGTTCACGCTGGAGCCGGCCGCCGGGGCAGCCGCGGGTGATCTGGAGTCTGTTGCCCATGCGGAGAACCCGGTGGAGCTAGGGCGGATCAGCGTCTTCTACGACGCATGAGCGCCACGGCGCTCGCGCTGCGATCAGGCTGGCGTCCCCGGCGTCAACCTCGCAGCGGGCGACCGGTCCAGGTCATGGTGCTCCAGGGCGCTGTCTTCGCGGCATGGGCCGGGTGCCTGACGATGTGGCTCGCGGCTCCCGCGAGCGCGCATCAGCGCGCGATGGAGTGGTGGTGTATGCCGGGAATGACCGCGCGCGGCGCCGCCGGCACGCCGCTCGGCGTGGCGGTCCTCGCGGGGCTGCCCGCCTGGATGCTGATGGCGGCGGCGATGACTCTGGCCGGTGTCGTGCCGGCGGCGGAGCACCTGGCGGTGAACAGCTTCCCGCGCCGGCGCTCGCTGCGGCTATGCGTGTTCCTCGCCGTCTATCTGCTGGTGTGGCTTATCGTCGGAGCTGGCCTGTTGGCGCTCATCGCGCTGGCGGGAGCAGCCCCAGGGGCCGCGCTGTTCGGGGCTTCACTAGGACTGGCCGGCGCCTATGAGCTGAGCGGACTGAAACGACGGGCGCTGAACCGGTGTCATCGCACGACGCGCCTGCCGCCGTCGGGGTGGCGCGGGGCGCTCGCGGCCGCCCGCTTCGCCTGGGTGAACACGACAGGTTGTGTCGGGACGTGCTGGCTCGCAATGGTGGCAATGCTGCTCGGCGCGCCCGCCAGGCCGCTGACGATGGTGGCGCTTACCGGCGCGAGCACCTGCGGACGGTGGGCGCGACGGCCGGATCGCACCCGCCGGCGCCTCGCGGCCGGCTACATGGCGGCCGCGGCGCTTGTGCTCGCCTACGCCGTGTGAGCGCTCATCTGCCCGCCAGAGCCGCGGGTCGCGAGCTCGGTTCCGGCGGGGGGAGCGCCTGTTCGATCCGTCGTGCGAGCGTGTCGATTGTGGCGGCGTAGGTGCGCAACGCGTCGAGGCCGCCTTGCTCTCCCCAGCCGGCGATGTACGGGACGCTGGAGCCGGAGACGTCGAGGCCGACGGATCCGCACACGATGCAGGTGACAGTGTCGACGAGCACCTCCGCCTGCTCGCGCCCGTAGTCGCTGTAGCCGATCCCGAGCGTGTGGGCGATCTCGTGGACGAGCACACGGACCTGCCCGTTGGAGGGAAGCAGGCTGTTGATGACGATCTCTTTGGTTCGTGTGTCGCACCAGCCGTCGGCGGAGCCCTCGAGGGGCTTCCGTGTGACCGTGTAGCCGAGTTCGCCGGCCAGCTCCCCGAGGCTCGGCAGCAGGTGCCGGTGGCTGTCCCCGGTGATCGGCTCCGCAGGCGGCTCCAACGGGACCGCCTCCTTTGCCGGGAGCGGCTGGGTCTGGGACACGTCGAACACCGGGATCGCACGGAACACAGTGCGGCGGTCCGTCTCTTCGAGGTAACGCACCTCGCGGCGTTGGGCGGCGCGAGTGCGAACATTGATCGGGGCGAGGATCCGGATCGCCCTCTCCCCTCTGCGCACGCACCGGTTCAGGTTCAGGAATGCCCGGAACCCGGCGACGTAGGTGGCGTCCGGGTTCTGTAGCGCGATCAGCAGCTGGTTGTGAAGCGAGTAGCGCGCGAGGCCGTTGGTAGCGCGGACCTTCACCCACCGTTTCCAGCCGTCGGAGGTGAGCAGCTGGCGTGCGGCCTGCTCGAGACGCTCGCGGTCTGCTGTACGTCGCTGC
>JBKQOO010000206.1:0-12836 GCA_052145475.1 Solirubrobacteraceae bacterium | reverse complement strand
CTCCCTGCGGCCGCATACTCGGTGATCGCCGGTACGCCGCCGTAGCCGACCAGGAAGTTGCCGTCCGCGAGGGCCTGCATGTTTCCCTGGCTGGGGGCGAGCAGCGGCGGGTTCGCGTGGGTGTAGGACTTCACCAGGCGGGCTTCGTGCCTGGTGAAGTCCAGCGACACGCGTATTCCCCGCGACTGCGAGTGGATCGGCGGGTTGGAGCCATCGTCGAAGAAGGTCACCTCGCCGTTTGCCAGGACGCGCCCGTCGTGCTGCCAGGCCGTCCTCGTGCCCGGACCCATCGCGAACGAGCTCCTGTCGCCGCCCAGGCGCCAGAGGATCCTGCCTGTGCGGCCTTCCAGCTGGTAGCCCGCCCAGGTGTTGCGGGCCGAGATCAGGATGTCGCCGTCGGCTTGGGGGTCGATCGAGTTTAGGTGGAAGTAGTCCCAGGGCGTCCCGTCGGCCGGCACTTCTACTTCGGACTCCGACGCGCCGACGTGGTCGAGGCTGTGCCATTCCCAGCGCACCAGCCCGGTCTTCATGTCGATCATCTGGACCGCCGTGTCGATGATCGCGCCGTCCTTTGCGCCTTTGATCGATGCGAGGTTGCAGCGGATCGGGTTGTAGGCGGTGATGTACGCGACCTGGTCAGGCGCCATCTGGAAGTCGTGGAGGTCGGCCTTCAGGCCGTTGCCGCCGGCGACCCTCGCGACGGTCTGGTAGCGGGAGTTCATCACGATGTCTTCGCCCTGGCCGAAGCCGAGCGAGAGAACGCGGCCCTTCCACCAGGTCAGGTCCCGCTGGCCTTCAAATGTCTGCTCGCTCAGGTTCTCGGCCGTTTCGCCGCCCTGCAGCCGGTCGAACCAGACCAGCCGCCCCGTTGGGGCATAGATCAGCGGCCCGTACTGGCCCGGACCCGGGCCGTTGGTCGTGAGGATGTCGCCCGAGCCCGGGTCGCGGTCGGGGGTCGTGACGGTCATGATCGGAGCCTGCGCGCCGGGGAGCGTGTAGAAGCTCTGGTAGTCCGCCGGCGAGGCGGTCGGGTTAGCGAACTCGGGGGTCTCGGCGGTCGGATAGGGAGTGTCGACGCGAAAGCTGAAGGCGACCCGCTTGCCGGCGCCGATCACCGCAGCGACCGCGACGTTCTCGCCGCTGCGGAAGGGCTTGTCGGGGAGGAAGCTCGCGCCGTCCGCTTGCGAATAGCCGTGGAGGCTGCCCGCATGAGAGCCGCTGAGCTGACCCACGACGGAGACGTCGTGCAGCTCGCCGATCGGCACGCCGAGGAAGCTGATCTGGGTGTCGGGGTTGGCCGTGTCGGTCTCGGGCGCGGGGGAGACGTCGACCCTGGTGCCCGCCAGCCTGGCGGTGTGTTCCGGCGTGGCCAGCTGGCACGACGGCGAAACCCTCGTCTGAGCACTCGAGCCGGCCAGCCCCAGTGTCGGCGAGCCCAGCACGATCGCCAGCACTGCCCACGCGAGCACAGCGGCGCCCAGCACGATGTATCCGTTCCTTCTCATGTGCGATTGGAGGCCCGACCTACACCCGGCGCCGGAAGGGCCTGACTCTTGGCATCGGGGACGGGGCCTACGCCAAAACCCCCGCACAACCGGACGGCGGCGGACATCCAGGGCGGCTCAGACAATAGCCGCCGCGGAGCGCGCTCGAGCGCCAAAACGGGCGTCCGGCGCCCAGACTTACCAACTTCTTCGCGGCGTGCGCCCCTGTTCGATGACGTAGGCTCTGGCCATGGTCAAGCGGTGGCTTCTCACGGGAATCGCATCGTGCGCGTTGGCGGTCCTGCCGGCCTCGGTCGCGTCCGCCAGCGACAGCTCGGCGACCAGTGCCTACCTGAGGGCCAACTACGCGCTGGTGGCAGCCGGGCACGCCCACCTCGGCGCCTCGATCGCCGGCTACCGCAGCGTGCTCGCCCAGGTTCGTCGCGAATGTCCGTTGGCGGCGGCCGAATCTCCCCAGGATCCGGAATCGACCGAACTGAGCAACGAGGTGATCGGCACGATGGTGCTGACGGCCGGCAAGCCCGACCGCCCGGCGATCCGGGCCTTCCTGCACGCCGCATCCGGTCTGCGCTGGAGCAGCGCGTCGGTGACACACGCCGTAGCCGGCTACGTGTCGATGCTGGGCAGGCTCTACAGCCTCTCGGTGCCCGACCTCTGCGGCGATGTCACCTCCTGGGGCAAGGCGAAATTCCGCTCGCTGCCTGCCACCACGTTGTCCTTCGAGAAGATCTTCTACCCCAACTGGGTGGCGCTCGGCCTGCTGCCCCCGGGGCTGGCGCGTTTCGAGGACGCCCGGGACAGGGAACTCGCCCGTCGCTCCGCCGGCTTCGAATACCAGCTGACCAACGTCGAAGCCGAAGCGGTCGAAACGTGGGGCGAAATCATGGACGAGCTGTCGCTCAACCCGTGATTCAGGCGACCGCCCGCAGGTGGCGGTAGGGAGCGCTGCGCAGCTCTCGGACCAAGGCATCGAGGACGCCTCCGTCGTCATCCTCGCGTCCGTCCGTCACCGCTTCGATCACCCCGCGCTTGCGCTCGAGCAGGGTCGCGATCGTCTCGTCGACCGTGTCGGCCGCCAGCAGGTAGTACGCGTTGACCGCGTCCTGCTGACCGATGCGGTGGCAGCGATCCTCGGCCTGATCGTGCTTGGCAGGCGTCCAGTCCAGCTCCAGGAAGGCGACGTTCGAGGAGCGGGTCAGGGTCAGCCCCTGGCCGGCGACCTCCATCGAGCAGACGATCATCTGGTTGCCTGTCCGGTCTGGCTCCTGGAAGGAGCGCAGCGCCGCGTCCCTCGCGGCCGGCCTGTCCTCGCCCAAGATGTGCAGGGCCGAGGGGAACCGCCCCAACACCGCCCGCTGGATCTCGCGATGGCGCGCGAACACGACCAGCCGCTCGCCGGAGGAGCTGAAGTCGTGGATCCACGCCAGGGCTGCGCCGAGCTTGCCGCGGGCTGCCAGCAGCTTCAGGGCGTTCAAGCGCACCAGCCGTTCGGCCCGCAGCGCCGCTGCGACCTTTGCGTCCAGCTCGCGGAGGTCCAGAGGCTGGGTTCGCAGCCAAGCCAGCAGGTCGCGCTCGGCCAGTCGATACTCGCCCTCGTTGTCCAGCTCGATCGGGATCACCGCCCTGGTCTTCGCCGGAAGCTGAGGCAGGACATCGCGCTTCAGCCGCCGCACGAAGCAACGCGCCCGCAGATGCCAGTGGAGCCGTTGATGGGCGTCGGCGCCCTTGAAGCGCGCCCCGAACTGCGCTCCCGAGCCGAACTCCTCGAGCCGCCCCAGGATCCTCAGCTGGGCGATCAGCTCGGCCGGACGGTTGACGATCGGCGTGCCGGTGAGCGCCAGCACGATGCCCTCGGCCGGGAGACCCGCCGTCAGCCGCTGCACGGCCTGGGTGCGCTTGGCCGAGGCGTTCTTGCAGTAGTGGGACTCGTCGATCACGACCGCCCGCGGGCCATCGGCCAGCAGCTCGCCCACGCGGGCCGCCAGGATGTCGTAGTTGACGACCGTCACGTCGGCCTGCCGCTCGGATCGGGACGATCCGTCGCCGAGACCGGACAGCGCAACCGCGCTCCTGCCCGGAAGCCATGTCTCGATCTCGCGAATCCAGTTCAGCTTGAGATTGGCCGGGCACACCACGATCGCCGGGAACGCCCCATCCGCCTCCAAGGTCGCAAGCGCCTCGATCGTCTTGCCCAGGCCCTGCTCGTCGGCCAGGAAGGCCCGCCGCCGAGCGAGCAGATAGGCGACGCCCGCGCGCTGGAAAGGCTTCAGCTGGCCACCCAGGCCGGGCACCGAGAGCGGCGCGTCGTGCGCTGCAGAGAGCTCGACCAGGCCGGCAGAACGAGCGTGAGCCTCGCGGATCTCCTGGAGCAGACCGAGGGCTTCATCGTCGATCCAAACACCGCGCTCGGCGAGGAAGACATCCAGCTCCGGGACGCAGAACGGGTCGGCCCGGATCGCAGGCAGACCGGCGTGCTCGGTGCCGCCACCGGCTGGAACAGGGCGCGCCGGCTGTCCGTTCCGAGGAAGGAGCGCTCCGCCCAGGCGCGCGAACACGCCGAGCAAAGCCGGCTCATGCCCCGGGGCGAGCACGAACGTCGCATCCTCGTGGACGCTCGAGCGTTCGAGCACCGCTGGTGGTGCTGCGCGCCCCTGTCCCAGAGCGGCCGCGCAGCGGCGCGCGGCGGGGCTGATCCAGGCGTCGAGCTGTCCCTCGATCAGCCGCCACGAGTCGAGCGTCAGCGGCAGGCTTGCGGCGTCCCCGCCGACGCTCGCACGAGCCCGCACAGCCGGGGGCAATCGCTCGGTCCTTCCGAGCAGCAGGAAGACGGGGTCTGCGCCCCCGCCCTCCACGTCCACGTTGCCGCGCCACGTCGTCGCCCGATGCAGCCAGGCCCGCACTCGCGGGTCGGTGTCCATGCCCTCCAGCTGAGCCAGGACATCGCGCAGCGCGGCAGCGTCCTCCTCGCGCGCGGCGAGACCGACGCTTCCCCCCGGGCCCTCGACGGGACGCAGCCCGGCGCGATCGGCAAGCACGCGGGCCAGCGCCGCCCCGCGCGCGGCGACGAGGATCCAGTGCTCGCCTCGGCGATCGCGCCTGAACTCGACGTCGTGGCCGCTCTGGCGCTGCGCCTGCTCGGCGCTCCCCCCTGCGCCTGCGCTGCACTGCTCGATCGCGCGGGCGGCCTCGGCGCTCAGGCGCAACCCGCAGGCCGCGTTTCGCAGCGATTCGACCAGCCCGACCGCGTGCTCGTCCAGCGGCACCAGCGCGCGCCCGATCTCCTGAAGCTCGCGCGCCTGCGGGTGCTCGAGCAGGGCGGCAACGGGTCGCGGCGCTGCGTCGGTCGCGAAGCTCAGCCACCAGTCGCTGTCGGGCCGAGCCAGCTCCACGACGCACTCGTCCCGGCGGCGCCTGGCGCGGCGACGACGAATCGTGCGGGCCAGCTCGTCCTGCACCTCCGGCGCCCGGGGAAGAGCGTCGAGCATGCGAGCCAGCGCCTCGGCCTGATCCGGGCCGAGCGGAACGCACCAGGTTCGGTCGACCGGGTCCCAGCGTCGCCCCGGGATCGCGCGGAGCAGGCGGCGCAGACCCTCGTCGTAGGGGAAGCGCAGCACCGCCTCGTCGCGGCGCAGGGAGGCTGAGAGCGAGTCAGCGGACACGAGCAGAGCACGATAGGCGTCGCGGGGGATGCCTGGGGAGCGGCGGCCGCGGCCCTCGTGGGCCTGCGGCCGGGCCGCGCTGGTGCGACCGCACAGGATGAGCGCACGGCGGCGGGACGCTCAGGCGTCCCTGTCCACCCGGGCGAGTCCCTTGTTGATCGAGCGGGTCAGCGAGGCACGCACCAGCGCTCCCAGGCCGGGAACGTGCGAGCCGAGCCGGATGTCGTAGTGAAAGCGCGTTCCCCCGTCTCCGTCCGGCTCGAAGGTCATCACGCCGAGGTGATCTCGCAGCGGACTCCCCTTGGTGATGCGGTAGACGATCCGCTGTGGCGGGCGGAACTCGGTGACGGTCTCCTCGAACGGCGGCAGCGGACCGATCCGCAGCTGGCGCACCGAGCCGACACCGTTGCGCTCGCCGTCCTCGCCATCTTTCAGCCGCGTGACCTTCGCGCCGAAGATGTCTGCGAGGTTCTCGTGCTCGGCCAGATAGGCGAAGACCCGTTCGGGGGGCTTGCTGAAGCGACGGTCGACGATGACGTGATGCGCGCGCACGCGGACAGCCTATTGGCCTTCGCCTGGATAATGGAGCCAGTGAGCGATCTCAGCGGATGGTGGTCAGCCGGAGAGCATCTGCGGGTCGAGCTGAACGGGGCGGATCGCGACGTGTTTCTGGCGCGCCTCGGTGCCGGGCCGACCCTCACGATGCTCCATGGCTTCCCCAGCTCCTCGCACGACTGGGCCAAGGTCGCCCCGTCCCTCGCACGCTCGCGCTCGCTGCTGCTTCCCGACTTCCTCGGCTTCGGCGCGTCGGAGAAGCCCACCGAGCACCGCTACTCCCTGCACGAGCAGGCCGACCTCGTCGAGGCCGTGTGGGCCGCCGAGCGGACCCGATCCACCTCGCTGGCCGCGCACGACTACGGCGTCTCCGTCGCACAGGAGCTGCTCGCCAGGCACGATCAGGGCGAGCTGGCCGTCGAGCTGCGCGAGGTCCATCTCCTCAACGGAGGGCTGTATCCCGACCTGCACCGTCCACAGCCCACCCAGACGGCGCTGCTGGACCCCGAGCAGGGACCGCAGCTGAGCGCGCTGATCGACGAGGAGCTGTTCAGCGCGGGGCTGCTGCCGACCTTCGCCGACGGATTCGACGCGGTCGCCGACAGCGCCGACATCTGGCAGTCGACCAGCCGCGACGACGGCCAGCGCATCGCCCACCTGCTGATCCACTACATGACCGACCGCGAAGAGCACGGCCGGCGCTGGACAGCTGCGCTCGAGGCGACCGCGGTCCCGCTCGGCTTCATCTGGGGAATGCTCGACCCGGTGTCGGGGGCCCACATGGCCGCGCGGATCCGCGACCGGCTCCCGCGATCGAGCTTCCTCGAGCTGGACGACGTGGCCCACTGGCCTCAGCTGGAAGCTCCCGAACGGGTGCTCCAGGCATTGCTCACGAGCTGAGCGACGAGCCCCCTACCCGGGCGCTCGTGCCGTTGCGATCAGCCGTCGTAGGTGAACTGGTCTTCGGGGTTTTCGTGGCTGCTGCCTTCCGGCGTGCTGACCGTGACCGGGACGGTGCCTTCTGTGCCCGGCGGCGAGACGGCCGTGATCTCGTCGGGCGAATCCACTTCGATTTCGCTCGCCTTCTTCGAGCCGAAGTGGACCGCCGTGGCCTTCGCCACGCCGGGCGCGGCCAACGTTACCGCCGTGCCTCCCGATGTCGACCCGGAGTCCGGGGTGAGAAGCAGGCCCAGGATCGCCGTGGTGATCGGGGAGGCCTTCGTCGCCGAGCCCGCCGAATTCGTCGCGGTCACGAGCACCCTGAGGGTCAGGCCCACCCAGCTCAGGTTCAGTTCAAATGTCTTTTTGATCGCTTCTTTGATGTTCACGCATTCTTTTTCGATGCCCAACAGACCGCAGCTCTGCCACTGGAACGTGTATTTCGGTTCGGTGCCGTTCCACTTGCCGACCAGCACTTCCAGCACGTGGCCGGTCTGGAGGATCCCGGCGATGCTCGGCGCTTCGACATTGGACGGGATCAGGGCGCCGATCAGGCTCGTCGGTTCGGAGAACGCGGTGGTCGACCCACCCGCGTTGGTCGCCTTGACCGCCAGCCTGACCGTGTCGCCGACCTCACTCGAGATCAGCGCCACGGTGGAGCCGATCGCGCCTGAGATCGCTTTGCATTCCTTGCCCGCGCCGTAGCAGAGTTCCCACTGGTTGCTGTAGCTGATCGGTTCGCTCCCCGACCAGGAGCCGTCCCCGCCGGTCAGGGTCTTGGTGTCGATCAGTTCACCCGCGATGCTCGGCAGTTTCGTGTTCGAGGGCAGCAACGCCCCGATCAGGCTCGTGGGTTCCGAGGTCGCCGAGGTCGAGCCACGCGAGTTGGTGGCCGTCACCACGAGGCGCACCGTGTCGCCGATCTCGCTCGTGATGAGGCCCAGAGTGGAGCCGATGGCGCCCGAGATTTCTTTACACGACGCCCCCGCGCCGTTGCACAGCAGCCACTGGTAGCTGAAGCTCGGTTCGCTGCCGGTCCACGCGCCGGTTACGCCCGTCAGGGTCTTGGTATCGATCAGTTCACCCGTGATCGTCGGCAGCGACGTGTCCTTCGGGAGGATCGCAAGGATCGGGTTCGACGGTTCCGAAGTCGCGGATGTGGACCCCGCGCTGTTCGTCGCCGTCACGACCAGGCGCACCGTGTCACCGATCTCGCTCGTGATCAGACGCAGCGTGGTCCCGACCGCGCCCGAGATTTCTTTACACGACGCACCCGCGCCATTGCACAGCAGCCACTGGTAGCTGAAGGTCGGTTCGCTGCCCGACCAGGAGCCGAGCGCGCCGGTCAGCGTCGATCCGTCTTCCAGGAGTCCGCCGATGCTCGGCAGTTTCGTGTTCGACGGCAGCAACGCCGCGATCACACTCGACGGTTCCGAGGTCGCGGACGTCGAACCGGCACTGTTCGTCGCCGTCACGACCAGCCGCACGGTCGAGCCGATCATGCTCGTCAACAGCCCCAGCGTGCCGCCGGTCGCGCCCGACACTTCTTTGCAGGAGCCGCCCGATGCGTCGCACAGCAGCCACTGGTAGCCGTAGCTGATCGGGCCGGTCCCCGACCACGAGCCGATCGCTGCTGTCAGCGAAGACCCGTCCTGCAACAGCCCGGTGATGCCGGGGAGTTCCAGGTTGGATGGCAGCAGCGCGCCGATCAGGCTGGTCGGTTCCGAGGTCGCTGTGGTGGAACCCGCGCTGTTCGTCGCCGTGACGGCGACGCGCACAGTCGACCCGACGTCTGCGGCGAGCAGGGCCAAGGTCGAGCCCAGCTCCCCCGAGATTTCCTTGCAGGCGCCTCCGGCGCTGTTGCACAGTTCCCACTGATAGCTGAAGCTCAGCGGTTCGGTTCCCGACCAGGAGCCCGTCAGCGCCGTGAGCAGGCCGCCGTCCTTGAGCAGCCCTGTGATGCTCGGCAGTTGCAGATTCGCAGGCAGCAGCGCGCTGATCGCGTTGGTGGGCGGAGATGTGGCGGAGGCCGAGCCGAGCGAGCTCTTCGCGGTGACTTCGACCTCGATGCTGTTCGCCACCTGCAGCGGGCCGACCGTGTAGGTCGGGCCTTGCGCGCCGGAGATGGGGGTGCATTCGCCGAGCAGGTTGCAGCCGAGCCACTGGTAGGCGAATTCGAACGGTCCGGTGCCGGCCCAATCGCCGACTTCGGCGGTCAGGGTCTGGCCGACGACGGGCAGGCCGCCCACACCGGGCGCGCCGACGCTGACCGGGGGACCGGCGACGATCGAAGCACTCTTCTTCGAGTGGGCGCTGGATGACCCGCCGGCATTGGTGCCGGTCACGACGACCTCGAGCTTGCTGCCGATCTGTTCGGTCATCGGGCGATAGCTCGACCCGGTGGCACCCGCGATCGACGAGCAGGCGCTCTTCTGGCAGAGTTGCCACTGGTAGCGGAACGAGATCGGTTCCGTTCCCTTCCACGTGCCGGGCGTCGCGCTCAGGAGCTGACCGTCGCGGGGGGTGCCCGCGATCGTCGGGGCCTTGCTTTTCTTCGGCGCGGCAGGTGCGACCTTGGCCGAGGCGGCAGAGGCAGCGGTCGCGCTCCCTTCACCGTTGGCGGCGGTGACGAGCGCGCGAAGCGTGTGACCGACGTCCTGTGTTCCCGGCTCGTAGACGGCCGTCTTCGCGGACGGTATCGGTGCGCATTCGCCGCCGGCAGCGTCGCAGCGTTCCCAGCTGTAGGAATAGGTGAGCGGCTTCTCCCCCGACCACGAGCCGGGCGTCGCCTTCAGCTTCTTGCCGTCGAGCGTGTGCCCCTTCACCGTCGGGAGCGAGCCATTGACCGGCGGCCCCGAAGGGGGCTGGGCGGTCGCGGTGGCGCTTGCGAAGAGCATGGCTGCTCCCGCGATCGCCGCTGCCAAGACGCGGACGAGCATCCGCCTGGACGACGAGAGGGCGTCTTTCATCGTCTGCCCAGGGGCAACCGTCGGCTTGCACGTCTCCGCCGTGCCCAGCCGGCTTGAACCTTGCCTGGTCCTATGTGGCACGGATCCTCCTCCGTGTCTTGGCACGGCCCCTCCACCCGTGCGGGCAGCATCGTGCCAGAGCGTTAAGTAACTGTCAACCCCGGCCGGGTGCCGTCGCGGCCGGGGAGCAGCAGATCGTTCAGCTCAGCCGGCGCACTGACGGCCGTCGAGGCCGGTAAGCGAAAGCGAGCCGATGCTCTGAGCGCCCCGCTGCCGCTCAGCCGGCCCGTGCCAGCTCGCGACCCATCCAGACGTGCGGGATGCCCGCTTCCTCGAACACGCCCGACTGCACGGTGAAGCCGGCCCGCTCGTACAGGCCGACGACCTCCAGCTGCGAGGCGAGCCGCGCCCGTCTGGCGCCCTGCTCGCGAGCACGGTCGAGCGCCAGGCCGAGCATCCGGCTGGCGATCCCCATGCCTCGCCAATCAGCCTCGACCGCGACGCGTCCGACCTTCGCGGTGTCCTCGTCGAACAGCAGTCGCAGCGTCCCGATCACACGCCCCCGCTCGGGCTCGATCGCGACGAGGTGCAGCGCCTCGTCGTCGCGGCCGTCGAGCTCCTCCTCCACCGGCACGCCCTGCTCCTGACAGAACACCAGCTCTCTGACGCGGATCGCGCCCTCCACGTCCGCCGGCAACCGGGCCCATTCGATCAGCGGCTCGGCGGTCACGCGTCAGTGCCCGTGGCGGTTCGGCGCGGTCGTGAACGAGAAGTCGTCCTTCACCGCCCAGCTGCCGCTGAGACCACAGGCGGCCTGCTGCGTGGCGAAGTTCTCGACACAGGCCGTGGCCGGCGGCTGGCCGCAGGCGACGGCTCCGTCCCCTTCCTCGCTGCACCCCGGCAGCGCCTGTTCGATCGACGTGCCCGGGATCACCCCCGTCACGCTGCCGGCGACGCGGACGTGGTAGGTGGTCCCCGCCCGCAGGGGTGTTGCGGGAATCAGGATCGCGCCGGTGGGAGCGAGCAGATCGGAGGTCGTGTTGTCCAGCCAGCGGAGCGCGACCGAGCCCCGCGAGGAGGACAGCCTGGCCGAGGTGATCTGCGCGCGCGAGCCGTTGCTCCAAGGTCCGTCGAAGTAGACCAACAGGTTCGGCCCGGTCGTGCGGTTGCCGAGGCCGACGGTCTGCGCGGGCGTCATCGGCTGCTCGTCGGCTCGCTGGGACACGGGGACCCCGGTGCGATGGTTGCCGGGATAGCTGTAGGCCGCGACCCGAGCCGGCGGCGTGCGCAACGTTCCCAGCTCGATCTCGACGCAGCCGAACCCTTCGGAGTCGGCTGCGCCGGTGCTGCTGATGCGCGGGTTCAGCAGGTCGAACAGGTGGTAGGGGGCGTTGTCGTAGGGATCGTTGGCGCCCCAGTAGATGCCCTGGGCGAGGACCGAGGTCTGGGCGATCAGGTCCCCCGCGCTGGTGTAGCCGGGCTTGCCGTCGGTCTCGACCTGGCCAAACGCGTTGTTGCGCTTCTCATATGCGTTGTGGAGCCGGCAGGCCGCGGTCCAAGCAGGGTTTTCGGTGATCCCGGCGGGGATCCCGTTGGCGGCGCGCTGGGCATTGAGCACGGCGATGATCCGCTTTGCGCCGGCAGCCTGGGCGGCCGGCACGGCGAGGGCAGTGCCCAGGACGGCGAGCAGCAGAGCCAGGCTCCAGCGCACGCCGCGAGCCGTCACCGGGCCGCGGCGGCGCTTGGACCAACTCGATTCGGTTTCCCCATGGGTCAAGCGAGTGGAACCTCCGTACTGGATCGAGGGAGCGATCCCAATCTAGCTTCGCGCCGGCCGCGCTGAGCCGGTCAACCAGATCATCCAGCTCGCCGCGGGCGACTCGCGGCGCCGGATGGGCCTGTACGCGGGTGTCTGGACGGCCTCACGCCGTGCAGGCGTCAGGCTGTCGTGGGCTGGTCCTCGCCGGCCCTGGCGTCGATCTCGCGAATCAGCGCCCACGTTTTCGGGTCTCGCTCCATCCGGGCGTCCGAGATCGGATTCAGCACGCCGCGCAGGACCGACAACGCCGTCCAGCGCTTGGGCTCGATGATGCGGGGCCGACGCGACTCGATGCCCCGCACGATCGCCTCGCCGGCGACGGCCGGAGCGAGCCGCTTGTGCAACGGCTTGGGCAGCGTCTCCAGCATCCTGTCTGCCAGCGGGTCGGCGTCGATGGCGCGATGCACCATCTCGGCGTCGATGAACCCGAAGTAGGCGACGCTGGCGCTCGCCCCGTGCGGGGCGAGCTCGACTCGCAGAGCGCGCCCGAACTGCTCGACCGCGGCCTTGCTCATCGCATAGGGGGTCGCACCGACTCCGTTGATGAAGGCATAGATCGAGGAGATCACGACGACATGTCCCTGCCTCGGCACGATCTCGGGCAGCGCCGCCTCGACGGTCCGGTAGACACCCATCAGGTTGACCTCCAGCACGCGCTCGAACCCCTCGCTGGACATCGCGCGGAACGAGGCCACGCGGTTTGCGATGCCGGCGTTGGCGACGACCACGTCGAGACGCCCATACCGCTCCACAGCGCTTGCAACCGCGCGCTGCATCGCCCCGCGATCGGTGACGTCTGCGGCCAGACCCAGTGCCCGCGTGTCGTGCAGCTCCCCGGCGGCGCGCTGCGCCGCCGTCTCGTCGAGGTCGACAAGAGTGACCGAGGCGCCTCGGGCGACCAGGGCGCGGCAGGTCGCGAAGCCGATGCCGCGGGCGCCCCCGGTGACCAGCGCCGACTTTCCGCTCAGGTCGTAGCGAGGCATGGCAGGAGTCTCCCACGTCGGGCCCGGGGGGGCGGTGTGAATGGATGCCGGGCAGGGATCATTCGAAGTAGGCTGAACCCATGACTCGGCTCGCCGTTCGCCGGGGCGCCGCGGCGCTGGCGCTCTTCGCGGCGCTGACCCTCGCGTGGGCGGTCCTCCCCGGCTCCCCGGCACCGGCCGCTCCCGCACCACACGGCAAGCCCCGCCCTGCTACCTCCCAGCCCGCCCAGGCGACCACTGCGTTCGGGCTCGACCTGCTGCACAGGCTGCCCGCCGGCAATCTCGTCTTCTCGCCCGACAGCATCTCGACGGCACTGGCCATGGTCGGCACCGGCGCGAAGGGGCAGACCGCGACGCAGATGGCGGCAGCGCTGCACCTCTCATCCCCGACCGCCTTCCGGAGCATC